>NZ_JBXCIZ010000005.1:0-321807 GCF_056786405.1 Paenibacillus sp. Y859
GCCAGCTCTGCTCAAGTTGTGGCTACAAAAACATAGATGTTAAAAATCTCAGACTACGTGAATGGGACTGCCCAGAGTGCCATACCCATCATCAAAGAGATATTAACGCAGGAATCAATATTAAAAATGAAGCCATCAGGCTTCTAACCGCAGGGACTGTGGGGCTAGCCTAATTCAAAACCGACCGTTAGGTTGGTGTTCGTAGGAATCTCCCACTTCAAACAGACCGTAAGGTCGGTTAAGTGGTGAGTAGTTCAATATTAGGACGGATTGTTAAACTGATTTTAATACACCACGCCAAGTTGAAAAATCATGTTTAGTGTAACTTAAAGAATGGAAAAATACAAAGTTAGTAGTGAACATCTCAGACTTATAAGTATGGACTAAGATACACTAAATAGTAACTGAGATGCCTTACAAAATTACAACTAATGCTGATTATAGAGGAAAGAAAAACAGGCCTCGGTAAGATGGCCTGTTTTCTCAAAATATAAGAAAGTATAAGTTTCACTTGATACTCTTTTCCTTTTGTGAAATGCACTCAAACGATAGTTCGATAGCTTGATAGTTTAGCCGTTCATGACGCTGCCGCCATTGGCTCCAAGAACCTGTCCAGTGTAAATGCTACCATCGTCTGAAGTAAGGAATAGAATGGATCTAGCGATTTCTTGCGGGAATGCTAGTCTATTTAATAATTGGCGTGAATCGTTCCTATCATGGGTATCTTCAAGAGAGGATCGAACGTCGGTGAAAGTACCACCAGGTGCGACAGCATTAACTAATACGTATGGGGCTAGTTCTCTTGCAAGTGATTTAGTAAATGCTGTAATGCCGCCTTTGGCCGCTGCGTAATGTGCCAGTTCAGCACCTCCCTGACCGGCGAGATCGGACGTAACATTAATGATTCGTCCAGACTTCTGCTCCGACATTATGCGAGCTGCTTCACGAGAAGTGTAGAATGTACCATACATATGTATTTTGATCATTCGATCCCATTGCTCGTCTGTCATCTCTTTGACTGTTACCGTTTGAGCAATTCCAGCATTATTAACTAGAATATCCAATCTTCCGAATATGTTGTCGATCGCTGCGAACAAATCCTTTACTTGAACGGGATCGCTAACATCCGCATGAAATATTTCTGCTTGAACTCCATAAGTTTCTGCTTGATGTTTAACATCCAACGCTTCTTTGTCGTCACCGAAATAGTTAATCATGACATGGATACCTGCCTTAGCGAATTCCAAGACAACGGCTTTCCCGATCCCTCTACTTCCACCTGTAACTAAAGCACATTTGACGGTTGATTCAATAGCCATTGTGTAATTTCTCCTTTATGATGAAAATGATGAAGTTAATATACCAAATAATAGAATAAAAAACTATAGTGTTTTGTGTTTTAATGTTGAATGGCATTAGTGAATGCTCGTATCCTGAATGAGTTGAATGACTTGATCAATTGTATTCGTATGATCGTATTGAGCCATAGTTTCAATGATTTGAGCCTGTTTAGAGACAAGTACATGAAGTGAGATCATAAATGATTCATTGGTTAACTCTTCTTCTAATAGAAGCTCAGCATATCCAGCTTTTTTAAAAGATTGAGCATTTAAAATTTGGTCACCACGACTCGCCGCCTTCGATAATGGGATTAAGAGCATCGGTTTGCGAAGTGCTAGAAATTCAAAGATCGAATTAGAACCTGCTCTTGTTATGACAATATCTGCGGAGGCAATGACATCTGGAAGCTCATTATGGATATACTCAAATTGTTGATATCCATCTATACGAATAGAAGCGTCTACTTGGTTCTTTCCACAAATATGCACCACTTGGAACTGATCAAGAAGAAAGGTTAGATTGTTACGAATCGTCTCATTGATCTTTCTCGCTCCTAAGCTACCGCCCATAATGAGAACGACTGGCTTGCTGTTGGTGAACTGAAGGAATTGTAATCCACGGGTAGCATCGCCAGCTCGCAGCTCATCACGAATAATAGCCCCGACATAAGTGGCTTTGTCACTCTTGATATGATCTATCGTCTCAGGGAAAGTTACGCATACCTTCGTAGCTAAAGGAAGTGCGATTCGATTAGCGAGCCCGGGAGTAAGGTCGGATTCATGAATAACAATCGGAACCTTGTTTAATTTAGCGCCGATCACGACAGGGACAGATACAAATCCACCCTTGGAGAACACGACATCAGGCTTGATTTTTCGTATTAATTGAGTTGCTTCAAACACACCTTTGACGATGCGGAAAGGATCTTTGAAATTCTCCACACTCATATAACGTCGAAGTTTGCCTGTTGAAATACTATGATACTCGACATGATCGATGTTCTTGATCAGCTCAGACTCAATACCCTTTATCGAGCCTATATATGAAACATCCCATCCTTGTTCCACAAATCGTGGAATAAGCGCTACATTAACTGTGACATGACCTGCTGATCCGCCACCTGTAAATAAAATACGTTTGGACATATGTTTAACCTCGCAATGTTCTGGTTACTTATGTTGCGTAAACCAGTTAATATAACGCCTATTCTATAAAGGATCTACCTGAACCATCGCTTGTTTTCCACTGAGTTGAATCCCGGTATGCTTGCTGCCCACTTCTGTAAGGTCCTTAAGTAGTAGCTCTAGCAACTCTTTTGCTTTGGGACCTTCTTTACCTTGTATACGTACGACGAGTACGACTGCTTTTCCTGATTTCAAAAGCTTATGAGCCTGATTCTTCTTCGTATCGTAATCATGGTCTTCGATTTGGGGAGTAAGACGAATTTCCTTTACCTTGGTATTGGGATCTAGTTTGCGGTCTTTTTGTTTAGATTGCTGTACTTCCTGTTTAGCAGCTCCGGCTCCCATTAACCGACAGGGTGGGGGGCTACTCAAGAGAGAAGTGCAGATTAGATCGACTTTGAGCTTTTTGGCCATTGCTAGAGCATCGACAGTAGAGACAATGCCTAAGTCCTCGCCATGAATTCCGGTTAACTGAACTTCGGAGGCTTTAATCTTTTCGTTCTTGATCATATATGAACACCTGGACTTTCGCATGGGATAATGATCCAATGTTAGCGTGTGGGAGGAGAAATATCAACTGTTCTACGCTAGAAATAGGTTGTTATACAACGCTATAAGGTGTGCAACAAAAAAAGAGATAAAAATTACTTTTACTCAGCCTTGCGTTTAATCAATCCACATGTTACAATGATCTCAGTTAGGAAATATTGATCGCTTTCACGTATTGAAAAGCGGCTTCAAGTTATATTGGAACTCTTTTCAATGTGTGAAACTTTTTTATATGTAAGTGTAAAAAAAGATCAGCATTAAATTAAACTTTTTGGAGGAATTACAAATGCAAACAGGTACAGTAAAATGGTTTAACGCAGACAAAGGTTTCGGTTTCATCGAAGTTGAAGGCGGAAGCGACGTTTTCGTTCACTTCTCAGCTATCACTGGCGACGGGTTCAAGACTTTGGACGAAGGACAACGTGTTCAGTTCAACGTAGTTGAAGGAAACCGCGGACCACAAGCAGAAAACGTAGTTAAGCTTTAATACAAACAAGACTGCCCTTAACGTCTGTTAAGGGCAGTTTTTTTAATACTATCAGACATATGACGTTAAGGTATGATCTATCTTGCGGATGCCACTTTTTTTTGGGTTCGGTATCCGTCTTTACTTGTTTGGTTTTTTAAAGTCTAATGAGGAGGTTGAGTATGAACTATCGCAAAAAATCGTTAGAGGAAATTCCAGAGGAAAATACTTCAATTTGGGCCTGTACAGATGAGAATTGTAAGGGATGGATGCGTGATAATTTCGCATTCGAACATGAACCGACTTGTCGGTTGTGCAACTCCCCTATGGTTCGAGATGACAAGATGCTTCCTATACTTAACAATTCCAATGGTGACTTGAAGGCAATCAAGAAGGGCGTTCAAATCGAATAAGGTAATACGAACGAGAAACAGACCGTAATCCATATGGATTACGGTCTGTTTTGTGCTTATGATATAAAGAGATATCTTCTGAAGTTATTGCTTTTTATTCCTAAGGGATCTAAGTAAGGCGATGATTGAAAGAACTAAGGCGGCAATAGATATAACTAGTGTCATGATATCCATGGTCGAGGTGGAACTCGTTGAACTGGAAGTGTCCGATGTGTTAGTAGTAGGTTCTTGATCTGCTTCCGATGGAGTGGTAGGTGCTGCTGTACTGTGATCATGTTCATTTGCTGCGCTGTTATTAGTTTCCTCGGATGATGTAGCAGATGTAATTAAGGTGATGGCATGAGGTAAATCGGAGCCTTCCTCGCCCGTCCATTCTACAATACTTCCATCTGAATAGTATTGATAAGCGTCCCATGCTATCGATGCATCCTCTTTCGGATTCACGGCTACGAAGTCAAATGTTTGAAATTCTCCGGCTGAGATCCCTTCCCCTGTAGCGGTCCAAGTAATGGAACTAACTTTGCCTGAAGCGTCTTTCTCGGTACTAGTCTGCCAATCGGGTGTGGGCTGATATTGTTTGAACTCTACTTCAGCTGGAATCTTCAGCGATACTTTCGTAGTTGCAATATCCTTTTCAACGGGTACTTTAATGGTATAAGTTTCCCAAGCACCAGGGGTGGATGTCGTTGGTTTCACGGTGACATGAGCACTTGCGATACCAGCGAATAGCATTGAGCTTGCAACAACTGAGATGAATAAGATAGATAATTTAGACTTTTTAAACAAGATAAATTCCTTCTTTCGTGATTAGATTGTGGTTGAACTATTTAGTACCTACTCTGATGGTGAAGTCTGTATCCCAAGCGTCCAGCGATGCTGATAGGATATGGACTTGAATATTCCATCGCCCAGCCATGCTGATTAGATCTTTTGCCATAAATGTAGAATTGGGTTCGTGGGGAACGATGATCTCATACTTACCCATGTCCATATCTAGTGAGGTGAGCGTAAGTTTCACTTGTTGAATATTGTGGATACCTTGACCTTTAGCATCCCGAACATATATTTCAAACTGATTATTGCCGACAATATTAGGGCTAATGCGGAGTGAAATCACTTCTCCGTTGTCTAAAGTATTCGATACATGAACAGGACCTGGTGTAGATGTAGCTGTAGGTAAATTGGTTAAAATAGCTGCAAGTACAAGTGTGATGACACCCATGCTTAATTCGATCCATACACTACGTCCAATGGGCTTGTTCCTTCTTCCACGAAGGAAATTGATTGCTGCAAGTACTAGCATAATGAGTACAAGACCACATTTGAGCAACAGTACTTGACCATATAACGTATTAAATAACGAATATAGTGTAGGTACATACTTTAGGCTGGCATAGATTCCACTCAGTATGACGATGGCGACAAGTCCGAATCCCCAACAGGAGAACGTGCGAATAACACGGAAAATGGTCCCTTTGCGTTCCTCGGTAGAAGTGGGAAGTGAAGCCTCACCCGGAAGAACAATAGCTAGCGCAAGTAATGAACCGATCCATACGCATATGGCGGCTAAGTGAAGGAAGTTCATTGTTATGGACAGAGCCTTCAACTCAGAAGCAGCTGGATGACCTATGAATGATTTGGATAAGAGAATACCCAGTGCGAGAGACAGAGCTAAGGAATAACCAATGATTCTCAAGCGACTTCCCCCTGATGTCCGATGGGCAGCATAGATTACCCCTCCTAGAACAACTGCTAATCCCAATTGGATCAACCATATGAGACCGAAGTTCGTCTGGAACATTTGAGTGAACCATGGAGTTATCCATAATTCAGTCCACTGAATACGTGCATCAATCGTCGCTTGTAGTGGCAGACTTAGCAGAATGCTCACAAGTATACCGCCATAGGTTATCCATAATAACGTACGGCTACGCTGGGGCAATGGGAGTGCTCCTTTGGGATTCGCAGGATACATAAAGCGATAGAAGCAGAGAATGCCCATGAAGAAGGACATGCTTAAGTAAAGTAGCCACCGAATTGTAATCAAGTCTAATCCAGGAAAGGTGCTTGTGGATTTCGCAGAAGGGATATTAATAGAACTATTATCGCCTCCAACTTGAAAAGGAATACTACCTTCAATGCGATGACCATCCCCTGAAATCACATTCCACGTAATGAGATACACATCATCTGGCAGATTAGGTCTGACATTACCTTCAAGAATATTCATTTGGCTATCTGGAATGTAGCTATCCTCAAGATCAACCCGTTCTCCAGCTGAATTCATGACTTGAATGTCGTGAAATGCAGGTTGGATAGATTCATTGAACTGAAGCGTAATCTTTGAGGGTGACTGACGGACGACTTCGTTCGCAGCGGGTGTTGATTTCTGAAGATACGCATGCGCATAGGTGAAGGTTGGATATAGCAACAAGCATAGAAAGGATAGGACTATTCCAAGTCCAAGTACTTTGTGGAGAATTCTCAATGTGCGTTCACCTTTGACTGTATAGTATTTTACTCATCCTATCATGGGGGTGTTTAAATTGTAATGACTCCAATGGGCTATATGTAATTTGGAAAAGTCATTGTAGCTCTTATGGATGAATGATATCATTAGCGGCGGATATAAAAATAATAATTAGAATAACTATGTCCAATTGAACTTAGGAGTAGAGAAATTTGGCATCTTTAAAAAGCAATGACACCTATTCTCTGTATAATTTAGCATGGCCAATTATGTTGGAAATGTCTCTGCAATTTATGATTGGGACAGTTGATACAATTATGGTGAGCAAAATATCAGATGAAGCTGTTGCGGCAGTAGGGATTTGCAATCAGTTTTTTGCAGCTTTGTTCGTATTGTTCGCGATGATTAGTAGTGGATCAGGTATATTAGTTGCTCAGAAGCTTGGATCGGGCAATGAGTTAGAAGCTCGCAAGGCGGCGTCTTTGGCTTTTTCATTTAATGTCATGATTGGAATTGTAGTCAGTCTAGTTATACATTTCAATACAGATGCAATACTCGCTCTACTGCAGGTACCTATGGAAATTAGACCTTTGGCACAGCAATATCTTTATATCGTAGGAAGTGGTGCACTTATGATGGCACTCCTTCAAACTTGTAGTACGATTATTCGGAATACAGGTAATACAAAAGCAACGATGATGATTGCTGTAGGGATGAATTTAATACATATATTATTTAATTATGTATTTATATTTGGTGCATTTGGATTTCCTGAATTGGGTATGGTGGGAGTGGGTATCTCAACCGTTCTAAGTAGGTCTATTGCTGTGATTATGCTGTTTATAATTTTATTGAATAGCTTTAGTTCGCGCCTTACGTTCGGTGAGTTTGTGAAATGGAATAAGAAGATTGTGAAAGAGATAGCGAAGATAGGTATACCTCTTTCCTTAAGTGGGGGCTCTTATTCGATTACTCAGCTAGTCATTGCCTCATTAATAGGGACGATGGGTGCTATGGAATTAGCAACACGCTCATATCTGACAACTGTGGAGTCATTTGCCTTTCTATTTGGGATGGCTATAGCGATGGCTGTTCAGATTCGTACTGCGCATCTGTATGGTTCAGGGAAACGTGAAGAAGCCTACTCAGATGCGTGGAAGGCTGTCAAATGGGGAATCTTGCTTGTGGTAGTGAATACGTTAATTCTCGTCATATGTGGTAAATATATATTGGGCTGGTTCACGTCGGACGAGTCGATTATAGCAACCGGTGTATTTCTATTGATCGTTAATATTGTTCTTCAACCGGGTAAGATGATTAATATGACGATGGGTAATGCTCTGAATGCAGTGGGACAAACCCGTTATGTTATGACAATAAGCGTCATCTCAATGTGGATTGTATCTGTTGGATTAGCTTATTTATTAGGAATTGTGTTAGAGATGGGACTATTTGGTGTATATATCGCAATGATTGCAGATGAATATCTACGTGGAATTCTGGTCGCTTTAAGGTGGAGGAAGAGGAAGGGACATATGAGGGATATTTCTGTTCAGTCTCCTGAGGGAATAGCGTTTTAAGGGCTGAGTAGCTACGCTTAGGTAGGAACATGGCGCATAGGGGAGGATATGTATGGCTCAGTCGGGTCAGCTCCTCTGCTCAAGCCTTAGCCTGATTTTCAAGGGGATAATCATTTTCAGTAAGTTTTCAATAATGTTCATAGTTCTTTATACTTAATGAAGGACTTCATCTGCAAGTTCAAAGACAAGTCAGGAGTGATTTAGTTAATGAACCATGCTATGTTGGAACGTCGTAGTGAGATACTGAAGAGGAATATCCACCAAATGATCATCCAAGATAACCAATCTGGAATTAGTGATCAGCAAAGTATGATTATGCAACATATGATTAAGGAGCTTCATCAAACGGTCTATGAGATGAATGCAGCTGATAAAGACTGAAATGATATCACTTCTAGGATAGACTGTAGTATATGTGAAATGGAGTGAAGTGAATAACCCGTTGCACGGATATTTCCGTACAGCGGGTTATTTATGTTGTCAAAGAGGAATATTAGTTGGGAAAATGAGCAACTTTACATACCCTTGGGGGGTATGGTAAGGTAGTGTAAGGAATAATATATGTTCTATATATGAATAGGGGGAGAACACCCATGGCGGATCATAAATTAGACGGTTCAGTTGAAGAGTTAAGCTCATCTGATTCTGGTACGGTTGCTAACCAGTGTCATACAGACACTCATTCAAGGAAGAGTCATCACTCGGAACAGACGAAGAAGCAACTAGTGACTCGCTTGAATCGCATTGAAGGTCAGATTCGTGGAGTTAAAGGAATGATCGAGAAAGATACGTATTGTGATGATGTTCTGAACCAGATTGCAGCGATTCAATCGGCTATGAATGGCGTGGGCAAGCTATTATTGGAAGGACATATGAAGAGTTGTGTTGTGGAACGTATTGAAGCGGGAGAGCATGATGTCATTGATGAACTATTGATTACAGTCAATAAATTAATGAGATAAGCAAAAGATGCAGCAATCTGGCAAGGTCATCGCCTTGGTTGGAGATAGTATTAATGATAACAATACAAGGAGCGGTGCTTATGAATGCCACGATATCTCAGTTGTTAAATCATCGGTCGATCCGACGATTTACAGATCAGCCAGTTACTGAGGAGCAATTGAAACTCATCGTTTCTAGCGCACAAATGGCCTCTACTTCAAGTAATGTGCAAGCTTATAGTGTTATTGCAATAACAGAGCCGGAATTGAAGAGAAGGCTCGCTACACTTGCAGGAAATCAATCCTATGTGGAGCAATGTCCTGTATTCCTAGTTTGGTGTGCAGATTTATATCGCCTGCAGCAATTGACGGCACCGCAATTAGTTGATCAACCATCCTATGAAGATTCTATGGAGAACCTCATTGTAGCCACAACAGATGTGGCCCTAGCGGCTCAGAATGCAGCGGTGGCTGCAGAGTCGATGGGGCTTGGAATTGTATATATTGGTGGTGTACGCAATCATATTGCAGAGGTCTCTGATCTACTTGGCCTACCAGAATTGGTATATCCTGTATTCGGCATGTGTGTTGGATATCCGGATCAAGATACCGGCATACGACCTCGCTTACCTATGGATGCCGTGCTCCACAGAAATAGATATTCCAAAGAACAGATCGTAGAGCAGGTGAAGGCCTATGATGAAACCACGAAGCAATATATGTTAGAAAGAACAACTGGGAAGAACGATACTCCGTGGTCACAAATGATGGCTAATCGCTTGGCGCAGCCAAGTCGATTGCATATGAAGGAATTTCTGTTGAGTAAAGGGTTTATGAAAAAGTAAGCTATGACACACACAGACGCTTTGCCGTCCTTGCAAGAGGGATGGCAAAGCGTCTTTATTATTAGCTAGAAACTCTTTAGATCCCATAAAATCTCTTAGTATTGGAGTAGATCACGCTACGGGCTGATTCTACGCTAATATGATGGATTTGACTCCAAGCTTCAATGACATCAGACACCATCCGTGGATGGGTCATTTGTCCAGAGAAGGGTCCTTCAAAGGGCCAGGGTCCATCGGTTTCCGCCATGACCTGCTCTTTCGGATAGAGGCGGGCTAATTCTTGAATTTCAGCTTCATAAAGAATATCTGGCGTGAAGGATATATAATAACCGTTATTCGCCATACGCTCTATAGTATCCGCGGAACCTTTGAACCAGTGAAAATGCGCTTGGGTTACGCCATACTTTTCAAGTAAGTTACATGCTATATTTGCATCGTCATATACGGCATGTAGTATAATGGGCTTATCGTATATGGCGGCGAAAGAAATAAATTGTTCCAGCAGGGCGATGTAAGGTGTTTGGTCAAAAGGTTGTCCAGTTTCCTGCGCTTCTAGCTGTGAATAATAGGGAAGACCAACTTCCCCTACAGCGATCATGTCATGATGATGATCCTTCATCCATGACAACAGTTCGGCAACCTCTTCTGATGTCGGCAGAGGTTGCTCAGGATGGAATCCAAAGGCAGGATGAACGAGAGTAGGATGTAATTTAGCAATCTCCAGATTGCGGATGCTGGATTGGAGATTCATGGATACAGCGATAACCCCAGTCACACCATCATTGGACAACTCTGCAAGGTGCAATGCTTGCTCCTCACTATAGGAATCAAGGTGAATATGGGCATCAATGATTGGAATGTAAGTTGGAATGTTCATGATAAATGACCTCCTAAGAGAAATATTGAAATGGAGTCGGTCTGTATTTATGACAAATATGATAGATCAAGCGATTGATTGGCTTTTAAACTTTACAGGATTAGAGGGGATTGCCATTATCCTTCTAACGCTCATACTAGCGATTATTCAGAACTTTCTAGGTATCTTTCCATTTGCTACATTGATTGTGCTTCACATATCGATACTAGGAGTTAAGGCGGGATTGATGGCTAGCTGGCTAGTAGGCTCAGTGGCCGCGATCGTTGTGTTTATTATCTGCAAATATTTCTTTCATGATTGGTTTAACCAAAGATGGGGCAAGCGGCTAAAGAGATACGAGAAATGGCAGTATGGCTTTGATAAATATGGAGCATGGGCGATTATATTTCTTCGTACTTTACCCGTCATGCCCAACAACATCATCGCTTTTATGTCTGCTTTATCACCCATCAAGGTGTCTACGTATACCTGGTCCTCTATTGTAGGAGTACTCTCGCATATATGGTTATTCGGTATCATTAGTTCCTCGCTCGTTTTCCCCGACATGGACTTGCGAAAGTTGATCATATCATATGTCATTTTTTGTAGTGCCCTTATTATGGCTTTTGTAGTTACTCATTATAGAAGCTTAAGCAAAATACGTGGACAGAGATAGGGATGCGAATAGTTCGTAAATCCTATCTTTTTTGCTCTTCTTTCATCAACTGCGACAATTCCCGTTTCAGCTTTAGAAAGGTAGGATCATCAGTAAGCTCTTCTCGTCGTGGTCGAGGGAGCGGTACATCTACAACTTGCAATACAGATCCAGGTCGATTGGAGAATACATAAATGCGGTCGGATAGTAGCAAGGCCTCCTCGATATTGTGAGTGATGAATAAGACAGAGCGCTGATTCTCTTCCCAAATATTAAGGAGCCAACGTTGCATATCACTTCGGGTCAAGGCATCCAAGGCACTGAAGGGTTCATCTAGGCATATTAGTTCTTCTGGGCTGAGAAGTGCTCGCAGGAATGCAACTCGTTGTTGCATGCCACCAGATAGTGTATGGGGATATGCCTGTTCGAATCCGGACAGCCCCACCTTAGCAATCCACTCCCGAGCTTCCTTACGAGCGTCTTTCTTGGAAGTGCCCTTTATTTCTTGTGCAAGAATGACATTATCTTCAATGGTCCGCCAAGGAAATAGAGCAGGTTGTTGCGGCATGAAGCTAATGTGGCCTCGTTCTCCTGTGACCTCGCGTCCTTTCATCCATACTTCGCCAGAATCGGGTTGTACTAATCCTCCAATAGTATGGAACAGCGTACTTTTTCCACATCCTGAAGGTCCGACGATAGAGACAAATTCTCCATGTTCCACGGTAAGGGAAACACCATTTAGCACAGATAGTTCTTGACCTTGTTTGCTGAAGCTTTTGTGTATATTAGTAACTTGCAATGCTTGTGATGCTGAATGGACATTAATGAGAAACACATCCTTCATAAGTTAGTAATGTTAGGCTTATTTGTGTTCTTGACGTGGCTTCCAGCGGACTAGCCACTTCTCTAGCAGACCTATAATGGCGAACATCAGGAGGCTAAGAACAATAATAATGGAGATTGCAATAAACATGCGGTCCGTACGATAACTAGCTTTCTGTAGCATCATATAATAACCGATTCCTTTATCGGATCCGATCCATTCTGCAATGACTGCACCCATCACACTATACGTCGCTGCGATCTTAATTCCTGAGAAGAGAGCAGGGAGTGAATGGGGAAGCTCTAATTTTAAGAAGATTTGTCTCTTGCTTGCTCCAATCATACGCATATAGCTAAGCATGGTTGGATCCGTTTGTCTCAGTCCACCCATCATCGCGATAGCTATCGGGAAGAAGCAGACGAGCGTAATGACGATGATCTTGGGAAGCAGACCGAATCCAAACCAGATCATCAGTAGTGGAGCAAGAGCGATGGTCGGTACATTCTGACTGAGAATCAGTAGAGGATATAAGGCCGACTTTAGAAAAGGAATCATATGCAATACAATGGCGACAAACAGACCTACCGATGATCCAATGAGGAATCCAACACCAGTTAACCTTGTTGTTGCTATAGTATGTTCCCACAATCCAGCTGATTGAGAGAAAGTCTCACGAACAATATCAGTTGGAGAGGGAAGAATCCATTTCTCAATTTCAAAGAAAGTTGTACATAGCTGCCATATCAGCAATAACAAGAAGACCGCCATGAAGGGCGGCCAGATTTTGTTCCACCACAATCTCATGAACGATATTTCTCCGTTAACTTATCCATGCTGATCCCGTTTGGATTGTGTGCGATCTTAATCTGAGAAATGACACTTGGACTCCCTGCCGCAACAAGGGCCTCGTGCATATTCTTCACAATGTCTAACAACTCGCTAAGCTCACCTTCCATTGTCGTCTCTAGAGGGTGAACTTCATGTTTCACTCCGGATTGTTGGATGACCTCAATTGCACGATCTACATAAGGAATGGAATCTTCATTTCCAGGTGTCTTGGGAATAACTTGAATGCTCAATAATGTGTTTGCCATAATATAAGTTCAATCCTTTCGAATACGGTTCACGGTAATCTTCGTGCTGAAAAGCTGACTTTTTGAACTCGCACTTATAGGTTACTCAGGTAAAAACTCATTCGTATATGCCTGTTTAATTTCAATCTGTTTATCCAGAAGATTATGACTTAGCATCCAATCGGTATAGCCCTGCCATACTTCGACTTTTTGTTCACCCCAACGAGGGGCATCGTCTGTGTAACGTGGACTAAGCCACTTCTGACTTGCGAGAACAAGATCCTTATCTAACTCAGGAACTGCGTTACTAAGTATATTAGCAGCCTCTTCTGGTTTATCAATGGTTAGCTGATAGCCTTTCGTTGTTGCTCTGAGGAAAGCTTTGACTAATTCAGGATCATCCTTGATCTGCTTCTCATTCGTTACAATGACAGGCGTGTAATAGTCTAGTTCCGCAGCATAATCTTTAACATATAACATGTCGATTGGATCATTGCGGAGCTCTGCTTCAATACCTGTCCATGCATAGAAGATCCATGCGAAATCGATATCACGCTTAACCGCCGTGAAGAAATCGGCATCACCCATATTGATCATCTTAACCTTCTTAACATCCGCCTTTTCGTTCTCCATGATGGAGCCCATGATAGCCTCTTCTACAGGCGAACCCCAACCTCCATAACTTTTACCTTCAAAGTCCATGGGTGATTTAATGTTTCGATCTACGGGTGCGGCGAAACCGGACGTATTATGTTGAATGACTGCGGCAATAGAGACGAGCGGGACGTCCTGTGTTCTAGCTAGTGTCACACTTTCTTGATAGCTTATTCCAAAAGGTACGGCCCCTGAAGCGACCATCGTATCGGCTCCGCCTGCACCTGGTTGGACTATCTCAACATTAAGACCTTCTTCTTCATAATATCCTTGATCTTTCGCTACATATAGACCTGTATGATTAGTATTAGGAGTCCAGTCTAAGACAATTTTGACGTCTTGTAGTTTCTTACTAGTCTGTGCATTTTGTTCATTCTTATTTCCTCCACAACCCGCTATTACGAGTATTAGTAAGAATGTAAATAGTAACGACATTGCTCTTTTCTTGCTCATTCTGCTCTCTCCTCTATTGGACTGGTTGTTCCATGTCCTATTCGTATACAAAAAAGCGCCCCGTAATCGGGACGCATGTAGGCGCAAGATAGATATGGATATAATCATATCAGATACGTTCCTACGCTGGCATTATCCAGATCAGGTATAAGGGTCAGTGTCTAGTGGGACACAATCTCAGCCGGCCAATTCCAGCACCCCTGTACTTATGAAGTTAAGGCATTCTACGTCATTATAATCGACTATGCTGGGGGTGTCCAGCTAGGAATTGTTCAAATCTTGATTCGTATTTTAATAGGTGGGTACAATAAATCATATGGTTTAAGTACATTCAACAAGAGGAAGGGGAATACCATTCATGATGGACAACAAGATAATAGAGCAGGATATAACGAAGATCTTAGACAACAATAGGATTTGTTCTCTGGCAACTATTGAAGGCAATAAGCCAAAGCAGAGATATATGATGTTGTATAATGAAGGATTGAGCATTCATTTGGTAAGCGATCGGAGAACGCATAAGGTAGAGGAGTTGAAGGATAATCCAAACGTATCTTTGCTGATAGGATATGAAATCGGAGGGACTAAAGAGGTAGTTGAGATGGAAGGAACCTGTTCAATTAGCACAGATGATAGTTTGAAGCGAAAATGTTGGAATGATGATTTAAAGGAATGGTTTGACGGACCAAGTGACCCTAATTATGTCATTCTTGATATCCAACTCGCAGATATTCTGTATACGGATAAGGATGGAAAGCAAAGAAAGTGGATTGCCTGAAGTAGTAAAAGACCCCCACATCCGGGCTGCGGATTGTGGAGGTCTCTTCATATATATTATAGATCGACTTGGATATGACTCAATCCATTGACGGTGTAATCCTTACCGTAAACATTCACACTAGCAGGAACTTCCGTCTCATTCGTAACGGTCACATCATGCTCGCTAACGGTTACTTTTAGGAGCGAATGACGGAACATGACTTTGAACGAGAATGACTTCCAATGTCCAGGGTTGAATGGGTTTAAGTGTAGAACACCATTCCGTACACGCAATCCTCCAAATCCATGAACAACAGACATCCAAGTACCAGCCATGCTCGTCGTATGACAACCATCTTCGGTATCATTGTTATAATTGTCTAGATCTAAGCGAGAGGTACGAAGATACATTTCGTAGGCTTTCTCTTTATATCCTAGTTCGCAAGCAAGAATCGAATGCACACAAGGAGATAAGGAAGACTCATGCACGGTAAGAGGCTCATAGAAATCGAAGTTACGTTTCACCGTATCTAGATCGAATTGGTCTCTTAGAGTGAATATTCCTTGCAATACGTCAGCTTGCTTAATGTAAACAGAACGAAGGATACGATCCCAAGACCATTGTTGATTCAATGGCAAGTTAGACGGATCTAATTCGCTAACTGGTGTAAGGTCTTTATCCAAGAATCCATCCTGTTGTAAGAAGACTTGGCGTTCTTCATCATATGGATAGTACATTTTAGCAATAATATCGTTCCACTTAGTTGTTTCGTCTTCAGTTAACTGTAACTTAGTTATAACTTCTTCATAAACGGTCGGATCATTCTTTTGCAGGTCATTCAGTACTTCCAACGTGTATTTCAACGTCCATACTGCGATACTATTCGTATACCAGTTATTATTGACATTGTTCTCGTATTCATTAGGTCCAGTAACACCTAACATCATATATTGGTCTTTGGCAGGAACATAATTGACACGTTCTTCCCAGAATCGCGAAATTTCAGCAAGAACTTCAAGACCATATTGGCCAAGATAAGCAGTATCCCCTGTATAATTGACATAGTTGTAAATAGCATAAGCTATAGCGCCATTACGGTGGATTTCTTCAAAAGTAATTTCCCATTCGTTATGGCACTCTTCTCCATTCATAGTTACCATAGGATATAAGGCACCTTTGCTGAAGCCGAGTTTCTTGGCATTTTCCTTCGCCTTTTCTAAGTGCTTGTAACGATAGACCAACAGATTCCGAGCAATGGATTCGTCAGCAGTACTTAAATAGAAGGGGAGGCAGTAAGCTTCGGTATCCCAATAAGTACTTCCACCGTATTTCTCACCTGTGAACCCTTTAGGCCCGATATTGAGTCGATCATCTTCTCCGTTATAAGTCTGATTAAGTTGGAAAATATTGAATCGAATCGCCTGTTGTGCTGCAACATCACCCTCAATAACGATGTCACTCTCACTCCATTTTTCAGCCCAAGCCGTAATATGCTCTTCAAGTAGAACTTGGAATCCCGCCCCCATGGCAGATTGAAGAACGTTCCGCGCTACGCTAAGTAATTGATCCTGATCATGATCGCGGGAAGTGACATTCGCTACATATTTATATAGGACAATCTGTTCTTTCTCCTGGACATCCAGTTTAAAAGAATGAGCAACATATTTTTCTTTATCGATTGTTTCCGGTGTGATCGTAACAGGAGTACCATTCTTGAGTACTGTATATGCCATGACAGAGGTAACGTGGAAATCAAGCTTCTTTGTTTTGATCGTTAGTGTTGCATCTGCTGTTGTCACTTCTTTGGACACTTCTAACCAGAACTTCTCATCGTAGTTAGAGTCTTTGTTAGACACGTCACCATCAAGATACGGTGTTAAAGAAATAGAACCACTGAAATTCAAAGGTGTCACGGCATATCGGATGGCTCCGATCTCTCGACGAGCAATGCTGGTGAATCGAATCGCCGCAATCTGCACTTCTTTACCATCTGGAAGTTCAGCGATGAAGCTTCTTGAGAGTGTGCCTTCCTTCATATTGAGTTCGCGTACGAAATCCTTCACTTTGCATACAGCTAGGTCAAGGGCTACTCCATCTATGAGGACATCAATACCAATCCAATTCGTACAATTTAATACCTTTGCAAAGTATTCAGGATAGCCATTCTTCCACCATCCAACACGTGTTTTATCAGGATAGTATACGCCGGCCATATAGCTGCCTTGAAGGGAGGAGCCACTATATTTCTCTTCGAAATTAGCTCGTTGTCCCATGTAACCGTTCCCAATACTGAATATACTTTCTGATATTTCATGATTCTGTGGGTCGAAACCTTCTTCAATAATGCTCCATGGGTCTAATTGTAAATATTGCTTCATGCGAATCGTCTCCTTCAAAATATGATGGTAAATAGAAATATTTATAATCGTTGTAATTTCTCAACAGACATTTCTTCGAGAGAAGATACGACATATTCTGCTTGGGTGAGTGAGCCTACTGGGCCAATACCTATGCTGCGCATTCCTGCACGTAAAGCCGCTTCGATTCCTGCTTCGGCATCCTCAAATACAACACAATGCTCTGGGGCAATTTGTACGGCCTTTGCACCGAGTATGAATACTTCTGGATCAGGTTTAGCATTCGATGTGTGGGTACCATCAATAATGGCATCGAAGTAAGGAACTAAATTAGCATTGTTCAATATCGTCATAGCATTTTTGCTCGCAGAACCTAAGGCGATTTTAATTCCATGTTGTTTCAATTCTTGAAGAAAGGCGAGAGATCCCGGTAAAATTTCCGAGTCATCCATTTTCGAAATATAGTCAACATACCAGTTGTTTTTCTTGTCAGCGAGTATAAGCTTGGTTTCTTCATCGAGTTGAAGATGGCCTATTGCGAGTAAGATATCTAGCGAAGCCATGCGGCTTACACCTTTTAGTCTTTCATTATCTTCCTCAGTAAATATAAAGCCCAACTCATCAGCGAGCCGTTTCCAAGCTAAAAAGTGATATTTAGCTGTGTCAACAAGTACACCGTCTAGGTCAAATAAACAAGCTTGAATGGGGTGATTATTAGGTTTCATGAGCTGTTCTCCTCCATTGTGCAAACGTTTGTATTTATATTTAAAAATATAATGAAGCAAGAGTGTGCTTCACTATATTATGGTATCCGTGACGAACCAGTATTTAACAACTTCATAAGAACATTATAGCAGAAATCATGTTTTTGCATAGGTATGTTAATTATTTAATTCAGTGACAGATAACATAGAAGATTCTCGAACGACAAGGCGATGAGATATAATATGTCTTTTTTGAAAATCCTTCTCCCCGTCCTGTTGAATCGATTGAATTAAGGCTTGAGAAGCGGTGTAACCTAAATTATAAATACCGATATCGACGCTACTTATGGGTGGTGTAGAGAGTTCAGCGATAGCAATATTATTAAAGCTGACGATGCTTAGATCATCAGGAACTTTGTATCCAAGTTCATGTAAGCCACGCAGTACACCGAAGGATACAAGGTCGTCAACCACAACTAAGGCTGTAGGCCGTTGCGGTAAATTCATGAAGAACGACATTGCTCGATAGCCACTTTCTTGCAGAAATTCCCCTTCAACAATCCAATCTTTCCGCATCTCAAGTCCGGCTTCTTCGAGAGCCCTTTGGTACCCCTTAAGTCGGTCCATGGATACGACATGATGGGGGGGGCCACTAACGAAACCGATTCGTTTATGACCGAAGGAAATCAAATGCTTGGTAGCATCATAGGCTGCCTGAATATTATCATTATCAACGGATAGCAGATCCGGATATTTATCGCTACGACCAATTAAGACAAAGGGATGATGATTACTGTGTAGAAATTCGACAACAGGATCATCTTTACGTGAATATAGCAAAATAGCTCCGTCGACTCTTTTCCCATTGATGAGTCGAGAAACAACTTCGATTTCTTCTTGCTCACTACCTCCCGAACTAAGTACAACATCGTATCCTGACCGATTCGCTTGTGTGACAATCCCCCGAACTAATTCCATGAAGAATGAATTGAGGAACAGTTCTTCAGCAGACTTCGGTAGAATAACACAAATACTATTCGTTGTTTTGGAAACAAGGCTTTGAGCCATAATATTGGGGTAATACCCCATTTCGTCAAGAATAATTTTTACTTTTCGAGAAGTTTCAAGGCTTATTCTAGGATGATTGGATAGTACTCGTGACACCGTGGAGGGAGATACGCCAGCCTTCCGCGCGACATCTTTAATTGTTACAGACATAATAACCTCCGATGATACCGTTTGCATGAATCATTAAATCATACAAACGAAATATTCTCTTTTACAATTGATATCTTAATCTAATGTCTACGGCTTGTAAATAACAAACCTATCATAAACATATTGACTAATATGAATCCTCCGTTATTATATACCCATAAAGCGCATGAATGCGCAAATGAAGGGGGATGACATATTGACGAATGCGACATTAACTAGATACTACAAACGATTTGCTTTTGGATTTATGGGGATATCTGTATTCAGTATGCTGTTAATGGGATGCAATGATGCAGATAATGTTACATTAACACAAATAGAACCGAATAACACAAACACCACCGTACCTGCTACCGAGGCACAACGAAATGAGTTAGCTATTTCACAGAGGAAGGATCTGATTGATGAACAACCTTCAACAGTCTACTATGAAATTTTTGTGCGTTCTTTCTATGATTCGGATGGTGATGGTATAGGGGATTTACGGGGGGTTATCGAGAAGCTTGATTATCTGAATGATGGGGATCCCTCTACAACTGACGATTTGGGTGTAGGTGGGATTTGGCTCATGCCGATTCAACCTTCTCCAAGCTATCACGGATATGATGTAACCGATTATAGAACTGTGAATCCTGACTATGGAACAATAGAAGATCTGACAATATTGATTGATGAAGCTCATAAACGTGGCATTAAAGTTATTATGGATCTGGTTGTAAACCATACGAGTAAAGAACATCCGTGGTTTAAGGATTCAGTAGAAGGGGAGCAGAGTTCATATCGGGATTGGTATGTGTGGGCTGAGGATCAGAATAGAGATCGAAGTGGTATTAGTGCTGCATCAGGTGACAATCCTTGGTATGAGGCGAATGGGAATCATTATATGGGGATATTCTGGGATGGGATGCCTGATCTGAACTTCGACAATGTTGCTATACGAACAGAAATGAAGGAGATTGGTCAGTACTGGCTGAAGCTAGGAATGGATGGCTTTCGACTGGATGCAGCCAAGCATATTTTCGAAGATTTAGTGTCGGATAAAGACAAGGAAATAGAAGCCAAGAATATTGCTTGGTGGCAGGAGTTCCGAAGTAGTATGAATGAGATTAATCCGGAAGCCTATATTGTCGGTGAAGTATGGGAGAATTCAGTGGCTTCAGTGGCACCTTATTTGGATAAGGCATTTGATTCTGGTTTTAATTTCAGTCTAGCAGAATCTATTATGAATAGTGTCAAAAGTGAACGTGATAATAGCTTAGCATTTACACTAGAACGGACGCATAAACTGTTTAACACGAAATCGGAAGGGAAATTTGTTGATGCTATATTCTTAACGAATCATGATCAGAACCGGGTGATGAGTCAGCTTGACGGCAATGTAGATCATGCGAGAATGGTGGCCTCGATTTTGTTGACATTACCAGGGAATCCCTTTATATATTATGGTGAAGAAATCGGTATGTTAGGTGCGAAGCCAGATGAGCAAATTCGTGAACCTATGATCTGGTATGAAGGTGGAGTGCAAGGCAATGGACAGACGACCTGGGAAGAGCTGATCTATAATACTGGTGATAATTCAGCCAGTGTTGAATTACAAACGAAGGATGAGAATTCATTACTGGCCCATTATCGTAAATTGGTAACATGGAGAAATGAAATCGGAGAACTTCATAATGGGGATATCCATTATTATGATACGGGTAATAAGCAAATATTATCCTATATTCGGAGAACTCAATCTAACCAAGTGCTAATTATGCATAATGTATCAGGTAAAGAGCAGCAAATAAAAATAGCTTGGGATCAAGCAGATTATTTATTTACTGAAATCATAAAAAAAGACAGTAATGGCACGGGTCTTGACAGCGATATGCTGGTAATAGCTCCTTATTCTACGGTGATAATGAAGTAATGCCTAAAGATATAGAGTAATCATGCGATATATACAGATATAGAGTTATAACAATACCTATATGGACGTTTTCGGCTGAAATAGGTATATGCAAACGTTTTTACAAAACAAATTCTATTGTGTATGATGAACCTATAAATAAAGCGCTTACCTCAAATGAATGAGACGAACAATCACACATTTAGGGATTTGAGCGCTTCATTTTTACTCGTTTGTGAAATCGTTTGCACACCATGATAAACATACATAAGTTAAAAGCATAAGTTAAAAGAATAACCAATTAGAGAGGGGATTAAATTTGTATGAAAATGAATAAATTATTGACGTTATTAGCAACCGTTACTTTGGCAGTCTCGATAACTGCTTGTGGGTCCAACAACGCAACGACGAATAACGCGGAGCCTGCACCAGCACCAACCAATACAGTGACGGACACACCTGCACCAGAAGAAGTGGTTGTTGAAGAGGGACTTCAAGCAGAGGATGGCGCTACGTTGATTGTATGGGAGAGCAGAGAAGAAAGAGCCTTTACAGATGAAATTGCCAAGAGATTTACAGAGAAATATGGTGTCCCTGTTAAAGTCGAAGAAGTGGCAGCAGTAGATCAAGTTACGAAGTTGACTCAAGATGGTCCTTCTGGATTAGCAGGAGATGTTGTTATGTTCCCGCATGATAACTTGGGAAGAGCAGCAGAAGCGGGTCTATTGTTAACTAATGAGTTATTAGCTGAAGATACAATAGCTAACAATACACCAGCATCAATTCAAGGTGTAACTTTCGATGGTGAATTGTATGGTTACCCAAGAGCAGCTGAGACATATGCTCTCTTCTATAACAAAGAATTATTGCCAGAAGCTCCGAAATCATTCGATGAAGTGATCGAGTTCAGTAAAACATTCACCGATAAATCAAAGAACAGATTCGGGATTATGTGGGAAACGGGCAATTTGTACTTCAACTATCCGTTTATTGCTAGCGGAGGCGGATACGTATATGGAGATAATGGTACGAATAAAGATGACATTGGAGTCAATTCGGAAGGTGCAATTGTAGGATTGCAGACATATGTAAAATTAAAAGAAGCACTCCCTATTAAGAGTGGGGATATATCGCCAGATATCAAACGTAGTTTATTCAACGAAGGTGATGTAGCAATGGATATTACGGGCCCTTGGGAACTTGCAGGTTATAAAGAAGCGCTAGGAGATAAGCTTGGAATTGCACCGATTCCAACGATTGATGGTAAACCTGCCATCTCATTTTCTGGAATTAAAGCATTCTATATAAACTCTTTCACTGAGTATCCCAATGCTGCGCAATTGTTCGCTCAATTCGCATCGAATGAAGAAGCACAACTTCTTCTAAACGAATTAGTTGGTTCTATACCGACTAACAATGCAGCGTTGGCATCTGATCAAATCCAGAGTGATCCGTTTGTTGCAGGCTTCGCTCAACAAGTTATCAACTCTCAGCCAATGCCTACTATTCCTGAAATGGGGAATGTATGGAGTCCTGTAAATGCTGCTCTTCCAGAAATTTGGGATAATGACAAAGATCCAAAAGAAGCAATGGATAAGGCAGCTCAACAAATTAAAGACTTAAATGGTGGTACAACGGAGTAAAAGTAAAATGGACTAATAGTAGGATACTAAATTGAAGATACCCGTCACATCATGTGGCGGGTAAATCCTCATTTTTCTAGGGAGAGGAGAGGGCTTGTGGACAGATATCGCAACAAAGCCACAATACTGTCGCTTATAAGCATGGGGCTGGGACAAATATATAACCGTCAGTTTATAAAAGGTTTTATATTTCTGCTAATTGAGGCCTATGCGATTATTTATTTCAATAGTAATTTGGCTAGAGCTTTGTGGGGCGTTGTATCACTTGGAGATACGCCAAGAATGAAGGTCGATGGGAAGTGGGTTGCAGGAGACCATTCGATCTTTATTCTAATACAAAGTTTAATAACGATATTAATTTTAATTATCTTTATTATTATTTATGTCATGAATGTCAGAGATGCGCGTAAAACAGCAGAGCTAAGAGAACAGGGAAAAGAAGCGAACAGTTTCAAGCAATCCATTCGGTATGTTTTGGATTATAAATTCGCTCAAGCCTTTTTGACCTTACCGGCAATGGGTATTTTATTTTTTACAGTTATGCCTATCATCTTTATGGTTATGCTAGCATTTACGAATTACTCTGCTCCGAACCATATTCCGCCAGCTAAGCTCGTCGATTGGGTTGGATTTGATACATTTAGAGATTTAGTTTCACTCAAAACGTGGAGCCACACATTCTATGGAGTCCTGACTTGGACCCTTATTTGGGCAGTACTATCAACGGTAACTACTTATTTTGGCGGTCTACTAGTAGCGCTACTTATTAACCAAAAAGGTATTAAATTCAAAGGATTGTGGAGAACGATTCTAATTATTCCTTATGCCATTCCGCAGCTCATCTCGCTACTTGTTATGAGGAATATGTTCAATGGTCAATTCGGTCCTGTTAATCAGTACCTCCAATATTTTGGCTTAAGTGGACTTCCATGGTTAACAGATCCGTTCTGGGCGAAGGTGACGGTTATCGTGGTTAATATGTGGGTTGGGATTCCAGTCTCGATGATATTGATTATGGGTGTCTTAACGACAATTCCACGCGATATGTATGAAGCGGCCGAAGTTGATGGCGCAACGAACTATCAGAAGTTCCGAATCGTTACGATGCCGATGATACTTTTCTCGACAGCACCAATACTCATTACGCAATTTGCTGGAAATATCAATAACTTTAATGCGATTTTCCTACTAACAAGCGGAAATCCAGTCGTGGGCGATTACCAATATGCTGGAGCGACCGACCTACTCGTGACTTGGTTGTACAAGTTAACGTTAGATCAGAATAAATATAATATGGCTTCTGCTGTAGGGATCATTATTTTCCTAATCATCGCCTCGTTCTCCATTTATAATTACCGCCGAACGAAGTCATTCAAAGAGGAGGATATGATCCAATGAGTGGACGGAAAGCAAAGAATAGTTTGCGTTTGGTGCTAAGTTATATTGTTCTTGTTATGTTAGCGATCACTGCCGTATATCCTGCATTGTGGGTCGTTCTCGGTTCGTTTCGGCCGGGGAAATCATTGTACAGTAAGACGTTGATTCCTAGTAGCTTTACTTTGGATCATTATAGAGAATTATTCACATCGAAAAGTTACTTGTTTGGTAATTGGTACATGAATACATTGAAGATATCGATTCTTTCGATGTTAATCGGTATTTTTCTCACACTGTTAACTAGCTATGCTGTATCACGTTTTCGTTTCCGTGGACGGAAGACGGCACTCTCTACCGTATTGGTTCTGGGGATGTTCCCAGGATTTATGAGCATGATCGCTATTTATTTGCTTCTTAAAGAATTCAACATGCTTGATACACATCTCGCCTTAATTGTTGTGTATGCAGCGGGTGCCCCTCTAGGAGGAACCTTTATTGCCAAAGGATTCTTGGATACGATCCCACGCTCATTGGATGAAGCGGCGAGGATAGATGGAGCGAGTAATTTCAGAATTTTCACACGAATCATTCTGCCACTTTCTAGACCAATGCTCACTTATATGGGGCTAACGCAATTCGTTGGTCCATGGGTCGACTTTATCTTTGCGAAGATGATATTGCGATCTAAGGAGAAATGGACAGTAGCTGTCGGACTATATGAAATGGTGAGCTCCAACACGAATACCAACTTTACCCTGTTCGCAGCAGGAGCAGTACTGATTGCCGTTCCGATTACGATTCTATTTATGTTCCTGCAAAGGCTTCTTGTGGAAGGCTTAACATCTGGAGCGAGTAAGGGATAACAGTAGTTAGGTAAGTGATGAATGTTGAAACATAGTTGATTAGAACTTTAACAAGGTACAGTTCTCGTAAGGATAGAGGCTGTACCTTTTTGAAATGATGAAAGGAGACTGGCGATTTTGAAATGGATACATAGAATACATCCAAGAACAATCGGGATGAAATTATTCATGTTATTGTTTGCTGGTATTGTCGTATTATCTGCGTCCATCACTTCTATAAGTGCCGTAGTCCAAGAGACAAGTGCATCGACGGAGGAGGTTGCTTCAATGTCCAATGAGCAATATATTGTAAGCGAGAAGTTAGTAGGTTTATCGAAGCGGCTTGAAGAAATGTCTGAGAAGTTCAATCAAACATTAGTTATATTTATAACTTAAGATGAATTCGTAAATTCTGAATGAACGCGATGTTAATAGCTAAAGAG
The DNA here is from genome assembly GCF_056786405.1 of Paenibacillus sp. Y859. NCBI lineage: Bacteria > Bacillati > Bacillota > Bacilli > Caryophanales > Paenibacillaceae > Paenibacillus > Paenibacillus sp. Y859. Next base: position 25,539 of record NZ_JBXCIZ010000005.1, read on the forward strand.
GGTATTCCATGGCCGGATGATAGGCTGGTGGAATACCCTTTTTATTATTTTCGAGTGTCTATTTACGCACAGCTTTTAATATCAAACATTCGTAAGGAAGCAATTCTATGTTCAGTGAACCATTATTGACACTATGCGATTGAGCTGAGCGGATATCCTCGAATTGGGATTCCTCTAAAGTGATTTTAGTGGATTGAGGTTGGCTACTATTATTCATAATAATGACGAATTTCTCATTCTCATCCTCACGTGCATAAGCAATGATCGCACTATCTGCAGCAGAAGATAGGAATGTAAATGAACCTGTACGAAGTGCACGATGATTCAAACGAAACGCTATCAATTGTTGGTAGAATTTGAATAGATCCTGATCCTGTTTAGCAGGATCCCACTCCATGCATTTACGACACTCAGGATCATGCCCACCGGTTAGACCTATTTCATCACCGTAGTAAATACAAGGTGTGCCTGTAAAGGTGAATAAGAATGTGACAGCGAGCTTCATTGTGCGCTTATCACCCTTACAGAGTGTTATTAGACGCGCTGTATCATGGCTATCAAGCAAGTTAAAAGCGACCTCATTTGCTTGACGAGGATGATGAGCTAGCTGTTTGCCGATGGCATGTGAGAATCCTTCTGCATCCGTGGAACCTTCTACGAAGAAATCAAGGATCGCATTGGTGGAAGGATAATTCATGACCGCATCAAATTGATCACCTTGTAGCCAATTTGAGGAATCATGCCATATTTCACCTAGTATATAAGCATCGGGTTTCGCTTTCTTAACGGCTTGGCGGAATTCTCTCCAGAATTGATGATCTACCTCATTGGCGACATCAAGCCGCCAACCGTCAATACCAACCTCTGTAATCCAATATTCTGCCACATGGAGTAGATAGGCTTTGACTTCAGGATTCTCGGTATTAAGCTTAGGCATCAAAGGCTCGAAGGCAAAGGTGTCGTATGTTGGAATGCCATTCTCTACTGTGATCGGGAATTTGGACACATGGAACCAATCACGGTAGCGGGACTGTTCCCCATTCTTCTGAACATCGACAAATGGTGCGAATGTTCTGCCAGAATGATTAAATACAGCATCCATGACGACACGTATTCCACGTTCATGACAGATAGATACTAGCTTCTTCAGCAAGTCAATATCACCGAATTGAGGATCAAGCTGTAAATAATCTTCGGTATCGTATTTATGGTTCGTAGTTGCTATAAACAATGGTGTGAAATAGAGTGCATTGATTCCTAAGTTGCTCAGATAATCAATGTGATTAATAACGCCTTGTAAATCTCCACCGAAGAAATTATCAGGTCTTGGTGTTCCGCCCCATGGGAGTGTTCCTACAGGGTTGATGCTAGGATCGCCATTTGCAAATCTTTCCGGAAATATCTGATAGAACACCGCATCCTTGACCCACTCAGGTGTTGTAAATACATCGATTAAATTGATATATGGAAATTCAAAGAGACGATTCGGATCCGCAGGAGGCTCATCCAAGAAAGTGTACTCCGTCATCCATAATTTCTGATCGCCTTCTTGCAATAAGAATCCATATTTTAAGCGGCGGTACGGCGGTATAACTTCACACTCCCAATAATCAAACATTTCGTCAGACGACAAAATGGTCATAGGGATGTAGACCATTGTCTGATCCCATGCATATTTGTCACCGGCCATAGCATGAACAGCATCAACGTCATTTCGTTTGGTGCGAATTCTAATATGTATGGTGCGCTCATCGTAAGCGTAGCACCAGTTTTGTTTCGGACGATGGTAAATAGCTTCTAATAACATGATAATCTCCTCTCATAACTACCAAAAAAGGGCACAACACAAGACTAAAATATAGCCGAGGTTGTACCCAATTATTAAGGTAGCATTGCCTATTAATTTTATTGTAATACATGGAGCATTAGCAATCAGATAATTCGAATATACCATAAAGCTGTTGGACTGTATATTGCTATCCATAGGAAAAGATTGAAACTATATTAACCTTCTTAAATTATGTCAACAATATGACTGACAAAACGAAGTTATCCTTTTGTTGTTCTAAAGCAATGTACGACCTACCATAGACATATACTGAATTGAATGGGTGAGCTAGGCTGATTCGGTAAAAGAAAATGATTATATATTTAGGAGGAACCGAATATGGGAGAAGTTAAGGACAAAGCTTCAACTGGGAGCATTCGAGTCGGAGTTCAAAAGTTCGGTCGATTCCTGAGCGGGATGGTTATGCCGAATATTGGCGCGTTCATTGCTTGGGGACTCATTACAGCGATGTTTATACCTACGGGATGGTTTCCAAATGCATACTTAGCAAACCTTGTTGATCCAAGTATTAAATATTTACTTCCGCTGCTGATCGGTTATACGGGCGGTACGATGATACACAAACAACGCGGTGGAGTCATCGGCGCCTTGATGACGCTAGGGGTTATCGTCGGAACAGACATTCCAATGTTCTTGGGAGCGATGATTTGTGGTCCACTGGCTGCATGGATACTGAAGCGATTTGATAACGCGGTTGAAGGGAAAATTAAGTCAGGCTTCGAAATGCTTGTTAACAATTTCTCGCTCGGTATTATCGGTGGAGCTCTGACCTTGGCTTCTTTCTCCGGCGTTGGTCCTATTATTGAGGTGTTGACCAAAGGGCTGACCGCTGGTGTGGAAGTTTTGGTTAACCAAAACTTAATCCCTTTGGTGAATATCCTTATTGAACCGGCCAAAATTTTGTTCCTAAACAATGCGATTAACCATGGTGTGCTCAGTCCGATTGCGTTAGATGAAGCTGCCAGAACCGGGAGATCCATTTTATTCATGTTGGAATCTAATCCAGGTCCGGGCCTTGGTATTCTGCTCGCTTATATGATTGTGGGGCGGGGTTCCGTGAGACAATCGGCTCCTGGAGCGGCGATTATCCACTTCTTCGGTGGTATTCATGAAATCTACTTTCCGTATATCTTAATGAACCCTCGTCTGATTCTAGCTGCAATAGCAGGTGGGGTCACAGGGACCTTTACGTTCATGCTATTTGGGGCCGGTCTTGTCTCACCACCATCTCCTGGCAGTATCATCGCTTACATTATCATGGCGCCTAAAGGTGGTATTCTGCAGGCGCTAAGCGGTGTCGTGACAGCAACGATTGCCTCGTTTGTTGTCGCTGCTCTACTGCTCAGAACGTCTAAAAAGGATGGTGCAGATACTGATGATCTAGAACAGGCAACTTCGAAATTGAAAGATATGAAGGCCGCTGGGGCACCTGCAGCAGCAAGAGAAGCTGTTAAAGATACGGGGCTTCAGGAAGTGGTCGAATCTACCGAAGCTGACAACGAAGTGCTTAAACCGGTAGAGGATGTTCATAAGATCGTCTTTTCTTGCGACGCAGGTATGGGTTCAAGCGCAATGGGCGCTTCGATCTTGCGCAAAAAGATGAAAGCTGCGGGTTCGGAAATTACAGTCATCAACACAGCAATAAGTGAAATTCCGGATGATGCAGATATCGTCATCACACATAAGTCATTGACCGATCGGGCTAAAGTCAAGGCACCGAAGGCGGAGCATATCTCCATTGACAACTTTCTGAAAAGCCCTGAGTATGAAAAACTCGTGGAACGATTCAGCTGATAGTCAATCTCACCACAATAGGCTCTAGCGCTGGCGACTTATCGCCAGCGTTTGAGTCATTATGCTGTTATAAGGAGGTTGCGAATGAATGTTTCCAGTAGAACTCGTCAAATACTAGAACTATTACTTCGGAGCGACCGTGATCTTACAACATCAGAAATTGCGACTGACATTCATGTCAGTTCAAGAACTGTACATCGCGAATTAGTAGCGGTTGAGGATGTATTGCGTTCGAGTGGGATTATGTTAGTGAGGAAATCAGGCATTGGCATCCGTCTGCAAGGTGAGACGGCGAGACTAGAGGAGCTACGGCGCACTGTCTCTACCTCGGAACATACCGACTTCTCCCCTGGTGAAAGACAAATATATATATTGATTTTTCTTTTGGAGAACAATGAGCCAGTCAAGCTATTTACGTTGGCTCACGAGTTGAAAGTGACTGTCCCTACTGTGGTTAGTGATCTTGATGAACTTGCCAGTTGGGTTAAGAAATTTGGTGTAACTCTGATTCGAAGAAGAGGATATGGTGTCGAACTATCAGCTAAGGAAGAGTCGCTACGGGAGACGATACGGCAGCTAATTAAGCTGAGACTTGACGACGCAGAGTTAATTAGCTTCGATGACGAGCGATCGAATCATTCACTTGACAGGGAATTATTGATGATTGCAGGGAAAAAAGAGATGGCGGATGTCGAGGGCATCTTATGGAATTGGGAGGGGCACTGGGCCGAACGCTTAAGCGAGAATGCGTATACTGATTTGTTGATTCGGCTGTCCATTGCACTGCAGCGGATTCGCGCGGGTAAGACCGTTGATGCTCAATATGAAACGAAGCGGATAGAGAACCGCGTACCGCAGGACGAAACCGAGATACGCGTGCTGACGGAAATGCTGTCCAAACATATGGGTGCATCACTACCACCTGCTGAGATGTCCTATATATTAGGACTCTTGGAACATGCACAGCGTGAAGGTATGATGCTTCTGCCTGGGGATGATTTGGCACTAGCGGAAACGGTACGTTCTCTTATCCGACATATACAGCAGGTGATGGGAGTAGACTTCAGTGAAGATCGTTCTCTTCGGGAAGGGTTATTTGATCATATGAAAGTAGCTATTCAGAGGTTGCATGATGGCCTGAATATACGCAATCCACTTCTGGATCAGATAATAAGGGATTATGCCAGATTGTTTGGGATCGTACGCGAATCAACGAATAGCGTACTTCCCGAACTGGATGTGCCAAATGAGGAAATAGGATTCCTTGTCATGCACTTCGGGGCGTCGCTTGAGCGACTCAAACAGCTGCAGCGAGAAGTACGCGCCATATTGGTATGTACTAGCGGCATAGGTTCTTCCAAGCTACTGCAGATTCGACTTCAGAAGGAGCTTCCACAGATATACATTGTTGATCGGGTGTCATGGTATGAGGCATCCAGAATTCCGGAGAAGACGTATGATCTGATTATCTCTACGATTGATTTACCGCTTGATCCTGGGCAATATATGAAGGTTAGCCCACTCCTCACGTCTGGGGAATCAGAACGATTGCGATCCTTTATAAGGGAACAGACGCTGGATAGTATTGGTGCTAGCGTATCCATTGGTAAGGAAAAGATGACTTCGCAGCCCGCATTCGTTCATCTGCAAAGTTTGAATAATACGTTAAATGAAATCGTGCGATTGACCGAACAATTCAAAGTCATTCAGATCCAAGAGGGAAGTTATGAACTACGCGAGATACTAGAAGAGGCATGCCGATATGTGGAGGAGGAGGGCTTTATTATAAGCGCTTCTACTGTCACGAAACAATTGCTTGAACGTGAGCAAAGTGGAAGCCAAATGATTCCCGGCACTGCCCTTGCTCTGTTTCATACTCGGAGCCCTGAAGTGAAACAGTCATCTTTGTCGCTTTTTCGATTGGTTGGTTCGCTTCAGGTTGCGACGGTACCACCTTCGCAACTAAACCAGTTCTTGTTGATGCTTGCACCTCAGACGATGTCGCGAGAAAGCCTAGAAGTACTCAGCGAGATTAGCGCAATGCTACTTGATAGTGACATGATTGCACTGCTAGAAGCAGGTGAGGAAACAACGATTCGTAACTATTTGACAGTCCACTTAAAAATATTCTTCAATACAAAAATAGAAAGAGAGTGAAGATAAATGAATATACTTTCCCCGAATAAAGTGAAATTGAACGCAGTTGTTAACGATAAATACGAGGCGATTCGTATAGCTGGTGAACTGTTAGTGCAGGCTGGACACGTAGAGCTAAATTATATTGACAGTATGATTGAACGTGAAGACTCTCTTTCCACATATATGGGTGGTGGCCTTGCTATCCCGCACGGTACAAGCCAATCCAAGGGGTTCGTTAAATCCACAGGACTTTCTATTGTGCAGCTTCCTGAAGGTGTGGACTTCGGTGAGGGCGACATTGCGCATTTGGTCATCGGGATTGCGGCCATTGGGGATGATCACCTAGATATTCTGACCAACGTTGCAATGATTTGCTCAGATGATGAAAGTATTGAGCGGATTCTGAAAGCTTCAACTCCAGAAGAAATGATCGAAATTTTTGAAAAAGGAATGGAAGAAGAATGAAAGCCGTACATTTCGGAGCAGGTAACATTGGACGTGGTTTTATCGGAGTACTACTTTCACAATCTGGTTATGAGGTCATTTTCTCTGATGTGAATCAGACGCTCGTTGAAGAATTACAAAAGCGAGGTGAATATACAGTGACGCTGGCTGATGACGACAAAGAGCAACTGCATGTCGAAGGGGTAACCGCGATTGATGGGACGAATCTGGATGCAGTCGTTACGGCTGTTGCGGAAGCAGACTTGGTCACAACGGCCGTTGGTGTCAATATTCTAAAGCACATCGCTGCTGGGATTGCTCTTGGTATTGAGAAACGGATTGCCAATGGAGCAGGGAAATTGCATATCATTGCCTGTGAAAATACCATTGGTGGTAGCACTCAACTGAAGGAACATGTATATAGTCATCTAGATGAAGCATCTAAGTTGAAAGCTGCCGAATTTGTAGCGTTTCCAGATGCTGCTGTAGACCGAATCGTACCAATTCAGCATAATGCTGATCCGCTTGCGGTCATAGTTGAGCCATTCTATGAGTGGGTGGTCGATTCTTCTGCTATGTTTGAAGGCTATAAGCCAATTAAAGGTATCCACTACGTCGATAATCTTACTCCATTTATTGAACGCAAGTTGTTTACGGTCAATACAGGTCACTGTGCTGCGGCTTACATCGGCAACCTGAAAGGGTATGAGACGATCCAGCAAGCCATGGCCGATGACAGTGTTGTTGATGAAATAAAGGAAACATTGAGCGAGACAGGAGCTGTTCTTGTAGGTCAATATGGCTTTGACAAAGTAGAACATGGCAAATACATTGAAACCATTATTGGGCGTTTCCGTAATCCTCATCTAACCGATGAAGTGACACGGGTGGGCCGTTCACCGATCCGCAAGCTGTCACCGAATGACCGGCTTGTTAAGCCAGCTCTGCAAGCGCATGAAATGGGGATAGAGCCGAAACAGCTAGCTATGGTAATGGCTGCGGCTCTCCGCTTCGTTAATGAGGAAGACCCAGAATCGCTTATCCTTCAACAATCGATTAAGGATCAAGGTATCGGTCCAACAATCACAGAATACACATCCATTCCAGAAGGACATCCTGTGTATCGTCTCGTGATCGACAGTTACGATCAAATTTCTGCCCCGCGGGCATAACCAATGGATGGAGAGGAGTCAACATCATGACAAATATACTGACGGGTGTCGCTGCTTCCCCGGGAATTTCCATAGCTAAGGCATTCCGATATGCCAATACAGAACATATTCCGCAGAAGCAGAGTATTACCAATGTTGAATCGGAAGCTGAACGTTTTCGCCAAGCTGTAAAGGAATCAATAAGCGAGATTGACGAAATCCGTAAGCTCACAGAACAAAGGTTGGGTGCACAAAAAGCTGAAATTTTTGAAGCCCATATGTTCTTGTTGGAAGACCCTGATCTTATTGATGCATCACTGGACAAAATGGCTGAAGATCAATTAAATGCCGAATATGCATTGTACGAAGTGACTACTGGAGTCGTTGAAATGCTCCGAGAAATGGATAATGCTCTACTCCGCGAGCGAGCGATCGACGTGAAGGATGTATCGGGAAGGGTAATGAGTCATCTGATCGGTAAGCCGTACGCTACGCTATCCGGTATTTCTGAGGAAACAATCATCATTACAGAAGACTTAACACCTTCGGATACGGCACAGCTTGATCTAAATTATGTGCGGGGCTTTGTAACGGAAGTGGGAAGCCGCACTTCGCATTCTGCCATTATGGCGCGTTCACTGGAAGTTCCGGCTGTTGTCGGTGTGGGTATAGCGGCAGCCTCCATTGCCGATGGTACAATGATTATTATCGATGCGACGGAAGGCAATGTTATTGTAGATCCCTCTGAAGAAGAGTTATTAGAATATCGTGAGAAGAAGCAACGTTATGAAGAACGCAGAGTACAGTTGAAACTTTTAGCTGAGCAGCCTTCTGTATCCAAGGATGGACAGCATCTTGAGCTAGCGGCTAACATCGGTAGCATTGAAGATTTGGCGAAGGTACTTGAGAATGGTGCCGATGGCGTTGGTCTATTTCGTACAGAATTTATATATATGGGACGAAGTTCGTTTCCGACTGAAGAAGAACAGTATCAAATATATAAGCATGTTCTTGAAAAAATGAATGGCAAACGTGTTGTCATCCGAACACTAGATATCGGCGGCGACAAAGAGCTTCCTTATCTGGAGTTGCCCAAGGAAAGCAATCCGTTTCTCGGTCTTCGCGCTTTGCGGTTATGTTTGGAGCGTCAGGATCTATTCCGTACCCAATTGCGTGCCCTGCTACGGGCCAGTACGGCAGGTAAGCTGAACATCATGTTCCCTATGATTGCAGTACTGAGCGAACTGCGTGAGGCGAAGCATATTCTGGAAGAGGAGCGAGTCAAGCTTCAACAGGAAGGAATTGCTGTATCCGACAATATTGAGGTGGGCATGATGATTGAGATTCCAGCTGCTGCGCTGAATGCTGATCATTTCGCCAAAGAAGTCGACTTCTTCAGTATTGGAACGAATGATCTAATCCAATACACGATGGCGGCGGATCGGATGAATAAATCCGTAGCTTATCTTTATCAGCCTTATCATCCTTCGATCCTGCGACTTGTAAATATGGTCATCAAAGCGGCCGAGAGAGCTGGCAAATGGACCGGTATGTGCGGTGAGATGGCGGGCGAACTAACGGCGATTCCGCTATTGCTCGGCATGGGACTGAATGAATTCAGTATGAGTGCTGGTTCTGTTCTGTCTGCACGTGAGTTGATCGGTCAATTGTCCAAGAGTGAGTGGGCGGATCTCGCAGAAGAAGCACTAGTTATGGGAACGCAGGAAGAAGTTAAACAATTCGTAGAACAAAGGAGACATTTATAATGCTATCACAAACGTATACTATCATTCATCCATCTGGGTTCCATGCTCGTCCAACTAAAATGTTCGTTCAAGCTGCGACTCAGTTTCCATGCAAGGTAAGCTTGATCAAAGGCATAAAGAAGGTCAACGGAAAGAGCTCACTTAGTATGTTGGCGTTGGGTTTGGCAAAAGGTGATGATGTAACACTAGAAGTCGATGGTGAGCGCGAGGAAGAAGCGCTTCAGGAACTCGGTGGCCTGCTGACGAAGATTTACGAGGAATAAGGTGAATAGATTTATTGCAATATATCGTGTTATGAAAAGCAACGATTAACCCGAGAATAATGAAGAAATGCACCCCTTAGAATAGATAGTGGAGAAACCCTCAGGTTTAGCCGATAAAATTCTATGGAGTGCATTTCTATATGAGATTTTTTCGCATGAAATTATCCTTCTTTTTCGAACTTTAGTATGCCTTTTGGAAGAAATACGTCTTCTTGTTGTGCCGTCTTGATAACTCTAATAATTCCACGTGCTACTCCTAAGGTATAACCTAATACGATTCCTAATCCTACACCAATGAATAATACTGTTGGAGAAGATAATGTAGTGATATGTATCAAATTCTGCGAAATAAGATATCCTCCACCCATCCCTCCTAAAATGATAGCACCGAACACGAGAGTTCTTATCAATGGAGAACGGCTAAGTGCATTTTGTTTGCGATTCAATTGAATAACCTCCTCAACGAATAGTAGTAATCTTGTATCGAGTGCATTTAAGATGATGTCAGCCACATCTTTAAAAGAAAGATTTCTCTTCTCCAGAAGAAATAAGAATTCATCACCATAACGATCTCTCCACTTTTTCGGATATAGCTTCAACAGAAAATTCACGCTAATCCCAACCTTTTGAATCCTAGTGTTGAAACGGTCTGTAGTTCGTGTAATCTCTCTTTTAAGAACTCTCTACCTAACTCCGTAATACAATAGGGCTGAGTTCTATCACTGGTAGGAACGGCCTCAATTAAGCCCATCTTTTCCATTCTGCTAATGGCTCCATATAAAGTGCCTGGTCCAATACTGACATTATAGGAGGTCTTGATATCTTCCATGATGGCGTAACCATGCATATTGTTCTCCGCTACACTAATCAGAATGAATAGGGTAGGTTCTGAAAAGCGACCTAAAGATTTGACACTCACATTAACCATCTCCTGTTATTACGTTTGGCGGTATATCGTACAACGTAATAATAACTCATGTATATAATAACGTCAACTATATTATTCAATCATTTTAACAAACCGCCCAACGAATGACGTTGGACGGTTTGTTTTAAATTATTAAGAAAGTATAAGTTATTTGGAGGACGGTCTACTCTAACCTTTATGATATTTAAAAGTCTATCTATTTTTGCAGAGAGTGGCGATGTGAGAGTGACGAACAATGCTTCGTGATGAAGGTAGTGAAGGTGAGACAAGAATAGATGCATAAACTGCATTTAATTAGAAGGGAAAGTAGGAAACGAAGGAATTAGTTGTAAAAACCACAGTTAAAAATGGCGATAACGGTGAAAAGTGAGGATTCCAGTAATCTAGATGTACTCCATGCAACTAAAGTTAGCTTCAGAGGGATTGGCTTGAATTTAGATGTATTTAATGTACCTAATAGTGAATGGTGAAGGCGATTATTGGTGTTGTAGCTCCTACCTGTTAGAGATACAATGTACCACTGGCATAGGAAATGTAAACATCCTCACTATATGAAATCTTTAACTAAGAGCGCCGATCGGCGTTTTTCTTGATAGCGTTATTTTATTCAACAGGTTCGCTTAACTGGGTTAATTTTTTGTATTCTTTCACCATAAATACACGCCAACGCACGATCATTCCAAAAGCTAAGATGAAGAATATGGCGCCGGTCTGTGGAATGGTAACGTATTGTTCAATAATTTGGTGCAGGAACATACGAATCGTGAGCATTCCAAGTAAGATGAAAGTGAAGCTTCGTGATTGATCAGAGTAGATCTGACCATCCATGATTTTGAAACGAGTGCTGCGGATAAGTGGGTAGGAGAACACAAACCAACCGATCACAAAAGATATAGCAGCCCATAGCAGGGGAATATGCGTAAAAGGTGCAACGAACATGAGAAATCCCGTAGACATCCCAAGGGGTGGTATAATAATCTTTCTCATTGTGATAGGTGAACTGCTTGCTTTGGATCGAATGAATATAGCGAGTAGCGCTATAACAGCAGCTCCCAGAGTTGTTCCAAGCTGAAGAAGTGAGGGACTAATATTGAACAATTTGAGAACCCCTCCAATTAGTTTATAAGTATGTTTATTATATCATAAGGATAACTATTTTCAATTTGAAATGAATTGGAAGCTTGACAACTATAACTGTTATGCATACAATTACAGATGATAGGGAGCGATGAAATGAATAGTGAGTTTAATATTGCCGTCCATTGTTTAACCCTTCTTAGCTTAAGGAAAGATCAGATGGCTAATAGTGATGTCATTGCTAAGAGTGTATGTACTCATCCAGCACGTGTTCGCAAAGTACTTGGTTTGCTTCGGAAGCAAGGGTATGTAACGACGAAGGAAGGTGTTGGCGGTGGGTATCTGTTGAACATTGACAGTGCTGAGGTAACCCTTGGAGATCTGTATCGTCTACTTGCTCGTGGTTCACTGCAACCGAGTTGGTGTTCTGGAGGAGGGGAATCACCCTGCGTAGTATCTGAACACATTCAGGATATTATGGATCGAATTTATAGTGGTGGAGAATCGGCGCTAGAGCGTCATTACGATAAGATCACATTATTAGATGTAACGCGAGATATTCAATCGGTGACTAAATGATGGAATTCATAGTTATGACTTAGATAAGTCCTGCAAATCCGCAGGGCTATTTTTGTACATGAAATAATTCATATTGAATACATAGGAATAATGGCACTATTTTTAGATCATCATCGTCATCATTTTATTAGAAAAGGACGGTGGATCAAATGAAGGAAATCCCAGAAGCCTATGTAAAAGTGAATCAGACCGGTATCGTACTTTGTATTATATTAACAGCTGTGCTTAATCCTATTTAGGTCGCAGATTAATTTCACTAAACATTAACTTCAGTACATAAATATTTCACCACCTAATCCATCCATATTCCATGAAACATCTTAAATTTCGGATGTAATTCAGTGGAATAGGTATAGAGTGGCAATGTTAAAGTGACGAACAATGCTTCGCGCATGAAGGTAGTGAAGGTGGGACAGAACTATGCTTGAGTCTGTTGAGTTTCCTGCGTGTAATAGAGCTTGAATAGAATATCCTGATTGTAGTTACCGAATCCTGTACCGAACAGTGTGACACCGCCGATATGTTGAGCATCGTCAAGCACAGCAATGCGGAAGGACCATTGCTTATTTTCGATAGATAACTGATCTAGCTTCACATTGGAAATGAGGTGACCATCCATGAAGGTACCTTCATGTGTTACTCTAAGGCGCTTTAGAAGGCCATATTGGTTAACAACACTTGGCCACCATGTAGGTGTATGCTTACCGGGCTTATCTCCGAAATCTCCAGGGCTTGTCCAGCTACCAAGGAGAGTATCATTTAAATAAAAAGATAGGTCAGAAGGCCAATTATCATTCGTAAAGGGAGCCTCAGAGGATACTTCCAATGAAATTTCAAGCTCTTCTGGTTTTTGACTTGCGAGTAGGAAATTAGGTGCTTTATACTCGATGAAGCCCTGTCCGAACCATAATATTTTGGCGTGTACCCTTTCCGGATCTAAGAAATAGCGAGGCTCGTCAAATTCGCCTATGATATGATCTACAGTGGCTAGACCGCATGTAGGTGCAACATTGAAATCGGTATAGTGCCCTACAGACACAACTGTTTGATGGAATTCACGAACTTGATCTAGTGGTAAAGGCATCATAATTTCTAATTTGTCAGTAGCCAGTGAGCATATCTTCTGCACACCACCCTTACCAGGGACCATACGAGTCGAGATCAACTTAGCCTTTTCCAATTTTTTAACGTGCATAGTCATAATAGCACTACTAAGTCCTAGTGCTTCTGCTAACTCACGAATGTTCATATGTTGTTTGGCTAACAATTGAATCATATTTAATCTGACCTTACTTGCTAAAGCTTCATAGACAGGCAGAGAGTTCTCCGATATATCCAATTCCATCATAACTTCCAACCTCCATTCATTTATATATAATTGATTAACATATATATAAATATTATACACTGACAAATCGAAACTTAACAATTACATGTTTTATAACTTTTGGATATTGTTTCCTGAATTGTGGAGGTTAATAAAAAAGGATTGACACATGAGTCTATCCTCATTACAATATGATCATACCATACTAAACAGGTAGGAATAATAAAATATCGTTTCTTACCGTACAGACGGAGGAAATCACTTTCAAGGCTGCAATCACGGTTCAATGTGACCGGAATGACAGCATGTATAGGTGATATTTCTCTGTCTATTTTGTGTTCCTATTTGTAGAAGGTAGAGAAGAATAATGGGAGTGATAATGATGAAGAAAACGTTGAAACCAGGGATGATAATGGGACTACTACTACTACTACTACTACTGATGACTGTGGTGATAGCTGCATGTGGTAATAATACGACGAAGACAGATAATGCTGCAGCTCCAACTACTACGAATACACTGAAGACAGAAGAGGTAGAAAAATTGAAGGATGTAGAACTCCTGAACGTATCCTATGATCCAACACGTGAGTTATACGAAAGTTACAATAAAGCATTCGCCACCTATTGGGAGAAGGAACAGGGACAGAAGGTAACTATTAAGCAGTCACATGGCGGTTCAGGGAAACAAAGTAGAGCGGTTATTGATGGATTAGAAGCAGATGTGGTCACTTTAGCATTGGGATATGACATTGACGCTCTTCAAAAAGATGGTGTAATTAACGAAGGCTGGGAAAGTAAGTTCGAGCTGAATAGTTCACCTTATACTTCAACGATTGTGTTCTTAGTGAAAAAGGGAAATCCTAAAGATATTAAGGAATGGTCGGATTTAATCAAGGATGGTGTGGAAGTAATAACGCCTAACCCTAAGACTTCAGGTGGAGCACGCTGGAATTACCTTGCCGCATGGGGGTACGCTTTGCGTGAGAATGGAAATGATGAGGTCAAAGCGCAACAATTCGTCAAAAATCTATTCAAGAATGTTCCTGTATTAGATACTGGTGCACGCGGATCAACAACGACATTTGTAGAACGTGGTATAGGTGATGTATTACTTGCATGGGAGAACGAAGCTATTCTGTCAGTAAAAGAACTAGGTCCTGATAAGTTTGATATTGTGTATCCTTCCGTAAGTATTCAGGCTGAACCTCCAGTTGCTGTGGTCGATAAAGTGGTTGATAAACGGGGAACTCGAGAAGTGGCAGAGGCCTACTTGCAATATTTGTACACAGAAGAAGGGCAGACGATCGCAGCTGAGAACTATTACCGTCCTACACTCGATAGTGTGAAAGAGAAATATAAAGATAACTTCCCTAATGTTGAATTATTCACTTTAAAAGATGTGTTCGGTACATGGGAAGAAACCCAGGAGAAGCATTTCAATGACGGAGGCGTATTTGATCAAATATACGTGCCTGGTAAATAGCTTGAAGCTGAACAACCTCATAAAGTCGAAGGTAAGGAAAGGAACATAGAAATGAGTCATGTTAAAAGGTCTCAGCGTAAAGTCATTCCCGGATTTGGACTGACTATGGGGTTTAGCGTCTTTTATCTTAGTATGGTGGTGCTTATCCCTTTAGCCGCGCTACTCTTTAACTCTACGGGGCTCACTTGGGATAAATTCTGGCAGGTAGCGACTGATCCCCGTGTATTAGCATCTTATCGAATTAGTTTCACGACTGCGGCAGTAGCTGCACTACTGGATGCTATACTTGGCTTGCTTCTAGCATGGGTACTGGTACGATACGAATTTCCTGGTAAATCCGTGTTCGATGCCCTCATTGATCTTCCCTTTGCATTGCCTACAGCAGTAGCAGGTGTATCTCTAACCGCTCTATATTCGCAGAATGGATGGATAGGTTCGTACTTAGAGCCTTTAGGGTTAAAAGTAGCGTTTACTCCCGTAGGGATCACTCTAGCTCTGATGTTTATTGGTATTCCTTTCGTGGTTCGTACCGTGCAGCCCGTGCTTGAGGATATGGAAAAAGATGCTGAAGAAGCAGCGGCAACATTGGGTGCGGGACGTTTACGTACATTCTGCACAGTATTATTGCCCCATTTGTTACCGCCGCTACTGACTGGCTTTGCTTTAGCTTTTGCACGGGGGATAGGGGAATATGGTTCGGTCGTATTTATCTCTGGAAATATGCCTATGAGAACGGAAATTGCCCCGCTTCTGATCATGTCAAAGCTCGAGCAGTATGATTATGCTGGTGCTACCGCAGTCGCTATACTTTTATTGCTTATTTCATTCTTATTGCTATTGATGATTAATACATTACAACGTTGGGTGCGGCGGACCTCCCGCTGATCAAGAGAGAAATAGTCACTAATTTGATAAAAGGAGGGTGGGATCATGGTGGGAATTGCACCCGTAATCGCTACACCTACTGTAAAAGGGATCACCTCTCCGGCAACAACCGAAGCGGGTTGGGTTAAATGGCTTCTGATCATTTCGGCAGGATTGGTATTAATATGGTTAATTGTATTGCCACTTGTTATGGTACTAACAGAAGCTTTGAAAAAGGGATGGTCGGTCTATGCAGCCGCACTTACGGACCCAGATGCGATGTCTGCTTTAAGGCTCACATTGGTTGTTGCATTGATTACTGTACCATTGAATACCGTGTTTGGCGTTGTTGCTGCATGGGCAGTAACGAAGTTTAAATTTCGAGGCAAGGGGCTTTTAATAACGTTGATTGATCTTCCATTTGCTGTTTCACCTGTTATAGGGGGATTGATCTACGTCTTGGTATTTGGCGCGCATGGCTGGTTCGGACCGTGGCTTAGCGCTCATGATATCAAAGTTATATTTGCTGTACCTGGCATTGTCTTGGCGACACTATTCGTAACTTTTCCCTTTGTGGCTAGAGAACTAATTCCACTTATGGAGGATCAAGGACAACAGGAAGAAGAGGCTGCTGTTACATTGGGTGCAGGAGGATGGACGATCTTTTTCAAAGTGACGTTGCCTAATATTAAATGGGGGCTGCTCTATGGAATTATACTGTGTAATGCTAGAGCGATGGGAGAATTCGGTGCCGTCTCGGTTGTTTCGGGACATATTCGCGGAGAGACGAATACGTTGCCGCTACATGTTGAAATTCTGTACAATGAATATCAATTCTCTGCCTCATTTGCAGTCGCATCATTATTGCTTCTATTAGCTATGGTGACGTTACTATTGAAGGGATGGTTTTCCCGGAAGAATGTCTATTGACAACACTTTACAGCCCATGATAAAGTTAATTCATACTAAACAGGTTGGATAAGAATGATATTAAATTCAAATGAATATAAGTAATAATTATGTAGATTCACTACCCTGGGGAGGAGGCAACACGATGGCAAAACCACTTCAAATCGATGAGGTATGGCTGGGACGTATTACGGAACTGCTGAATGATATGGAATTCGGATCACTCCAGATCGTAGTGCATGAAGGACAGATCGTACAGATGGAACGAACGGAACGAAAGCGCTTTGAGAATAAGCCCTCAGGGGTTGTCAGAACTAGTACTGTTCATCGTCAAGGTTCTCGGCACCCTAGAAAATCTAGTTCTAGCTAATGGATACTTGAAGATAAGGTTCTAACCAACCTCCTTAAGATAATAGCCCCGTTGTCGAAGGCGAAAGCTTCCTAGTTATAGAAGCGTTCGAACGGCAACGGGGCTATTTAAGATTGTTCAAGATAATGGGATTCGTAGGATCAGTTATTCACCCTTCGATCGTGATTCAACTTCAATGACAAGATCACGACCAGCGTAGGGTCTGTCCCTGCGGGTGCGTGTTGTGGTAAGGCTAAAACCTGCCACATAGAGGATCCCCTGTGCAGCAACAATATAAAGTGCTGAATTCAATCCAAACAGGTGAAATAAGGTAGCTGCAGAGATCAATATATACAGAATGGTATGGACAATAACATTTGTCTTTCGTCGAGTATACATGAACACGAGGTAAAGGGAAGCTGTTGCTACAAGGCAAGAGATAAAGCGGGCCCATGCATTAACGATATCCCAGGGCGAGGAGTCCCAGCTTGATAATTTAGAGAGAGTATCTGAAAGCTGTAAGCTCCACAATAGAATAGCAACCACGGTCATAAAAGGAAGAGCGGGCTTCAATAATATCCAGAAGCTAAAGCCCCAGCTCGGACGTTCCCATTTACGCAAGAGAGTGCTTTGTTCCTCAATCCGTCGATTGACCTCGCGCACCCAAGTTTTATAAAGCATTGATAAACGAGACTGATCTCGCTCTCTTATGTAAGCATCCATCTGTTCTTGGAGATTGCTTGTAAGTAGTGGTGCTGCCTTACATTCTTCCAGTAGAAATATCAGATGACTTATTTCCTCGTGGCTAGGATTCTCACGCTCCATCATTTCTCCAAGAGGACCGGTTACACGGCTATACAACAACAAAGATTGTTGTAGTCGTTCTAATTGTTCTTTGCCTGCCATTCTTAAATGTAGAGCTGTACGTATATACATCCATATAAATAGAATAATAGCTATACCAGCAGCTATCATGGCTTCAATTGAATTTGAGAAAGTATTAATGATTTCCTTAACCGTAAGGGACAACTTGATTCCCCCTTCATTATTCTATATTCACTATTACACAAGAACATTGATATTACAAGGCGATGAAGGCTCTAGTTGAGAGTTTATATTCTCTATAACCTAAGTCTATTCTACGAGCCGATCATGACTTCTATACAATATATATAACCTATTTATGGGCATTTGTGAATATGGAGAGCTGATGTAAAGAGGTGTAACCTCGCTCCCAAAGTGGTAAGATAATAGGATGAATCTTAAGATAGGTGTTCGAAAGAGAACCTTTTGAACAACCACTTAAAATAGATGGCTCGTAGTATGGCCTGATTAATAGTAGGAAGAAGGAATATATGATGAATTCAAAAGTGGTGTTGTTCGGAGCCAATGGGACAATAGGACAGCTTATTATGAAAGAAGCGCTTGATCGCGGATATGAAGTTACTGCTGTGGTACGAGATCGTACGTTGCTGACAGAGTTATATGAGAATCTACATGTAGTAGAAGGAAACGTGATGGATTGTGATGATGTTACAGCTATTTGTGAAGGACATCAGGCTGTCATCAGCGCATTTGGTCCTGTACGTGGAGAGGAAGATGGATTAGTGAAAGCGGCTCATTCACTACTTGAGGGTGTGCGTCGTTCGGGTGTATCCAGACTTCTTGTAGTAGGTGAAGCAGGAAGCCTCAAGGTTGCATCGGGTATCCAGTGGATGAATACGGAAGAATATCCTGTAGAATCGAAACCGTTAGCCATTGCCCATGAGCAGGCTTATGAAATATATAGTAACTCTGACGTGGACTGGACGTATTGTAGCCCTCCGGCTCATATGACTTATGGACGCCGCGTCGGTCAATTTAGAATTGGTATGGACATGCTTATTCTGGATGAAGGCGATAGAAGTTCTATCTCCGCAGCAGATTATGCTGTAGCGTTGATTGATGAGCTAGAAGATCCTTATTTCGTGCGTGCTCGATTTACAGTGGCATACTAAGGAGTCACGATAATGATATGTTTAATTCATGCAACATAGTTAATGGAATAAAGGTGGCTACGAAATGATACTTGAATCAGCTGTTTTGCATATAAAGCCAGGGTTAGGAGAAGACTTCGAGTATAACTTCAGACAAGCATCTAAGATTATTTCAAGTATGAAGGGATACATCCATCATGAATTGCAGAAATGTATGGAGCAAGACAATAAGTACATTCTGTTAGTACGCTGGGAAACCCTAGAAGACCATACGGTTGGATTTAGAGAATCTGCGGAGTATCAGGATTGGAAAAGCCTATTACATCATTTCTATGATCCGTTCCCAGTAGTGGAGCATTATATCGATATTGATTTAGACAAGTAGAAACGGCTATGCCGTCCTTTTTTCAAGAAGGTTATTGCTTTCTTATATTTTTAAATAATAGCTTCTTAAGACTTAGAAAAGTCTAAAGAAGCTATTATTTATGTGATGTCATGTTTGGGGATTAGTCTATCCAAGCCACCCATGTATGGGCGCAGTGCCTTGGGAATATATATTGAGCCATCCTCTAATTGGTGGTTCTCCAACAGTGGAATCAGAATACGCGGGGATGCAACGGCTGTATTATTTAGCGTGTGGCAATATTGTAGCTTCCCGTCGGCATCTCGGTATCTTATATTTGAACGACGAGCCTGGAAATCTAAAACATTGGAAGATGAATGCGTCTCCCCGTAGGCTTGACGGCTGGGCATCCATGTCTCGATATCATATTGCTTATACGTTTTTTGCGACATATCTCCTGTGCATACGGACATCACCCGATAAGGAAGCTCTAATAATTGAAGAATTTCCTCCGCATGACCTGTAATTTCCTGCAATATTCGCTCCGATACTTCAGCATTATTTTCACAGAGCACGACTTGCTCCACTTTGGCGAACTGATGCACTCGGTATAGACCTCGAACATCTCGCCCTGCTGATCCAATCTCTTTACGGAAGCAGGCCGACATACCAGCAAGTTTGATCGGTTCTGTCACATCAATGATCTCATCGCTATAATACGATACTAACGATACTTCAGAGGTTCCTACTAACCACTTGTCCTCGCCTGAGATCTCAAACGTCTGATCCTGTCCTGTTGGGAAGAAACCTGTCTTTGTAAGTGCTTCGGGCCGAACCATCACTGGAACGTCCATCGCTGTGAATCCATATGACGTAAGTAGGTCCAATGCCAAACGCTGAACGGCTAGATGTAAATACAGACCTGAGCCCTTGAGGAAATAATTCCGGCTCCCAGCAGTCTTCACACCCCGTGGAATATCAATAAGATCATGGAGTTCTCCTAATTGAACGTGATCTTGTGTCTGAAAGGAGAATGATGGTGGAGTTCCGACTTGTCTTATCTCCATATTGTCGCTATCATCTCTGCCGAAGGGTGTGTCAGGAGAGACGATGTTAGGTACTAACGTCATGCGTTCTTCACATTGTTGAGCGGCATGAGTTAATTCAGATTCAATTACACTCAACTGCATATTGATCTCTTTTACTTGTTCTTTAAGAGGTTCAGAATCTGGCTGCCTTCCTTGTTGCATAGCTGTAGCGACAGCTTGAGTCAGTCGGTTACGATGAGCTCTTAAATCTTCAGTCTGCTTCAATAGATCGCGTCTCTTCAGATCCCAGTTCAGTAAATCGGTGACTGAAAGATCTATTCTTTTCTGTTCAGCCGTTCTTTGTACCAAGTCCGGATTGTCCCGGATAAATCGGATGTCTAGCATGTCTCACGAGCTCCTTTGTTAGTAAAATGCACAAAAACGCCCTCATCCTTTGGGACGAGGAGCGTCTGCTCGCGGTGCCACCCAACTTGATCGAATCTGTCTATGACAGTATTCGATCCTCTTTTGGTTCCGCGGTAACGGACGGATGCCGGTTAACTTAGGGAGAGGAAATACGTTCTCCGGTCGCTAACGCCTCACAGTTGGATGCTGATCATAGGCGCAATATCACTGTTCAATTCTTTGTGGATTATTATAGCGTATCCGAGGAATAAGTACAATATGCATTTGCTAATTCAGACCATAATTGAAATACATTTTGTCTAAAGAAGGAAACCAAATCCATATTTATACGTTAGTGTAAGAGAGGAGGGATTTATTATGAAGAAAAAGACCAAAGTGATGACAAAGGCGATCATCGCGGGTTCAGTGATACTAACCTGTTCTCTATTATTAATGGCTTCAGGCTGTTCACCAGAAAGTGATGAGACGGCTGCGATAAACGTAGGTAAGAGTTTAAAAATGATGCAATACCAGGTTAAAGTTGTGGATATCGAAACGGAGACAGAAGATATGTTGGAGGCAATAGAGGCAAAATTGAAGGTAGAAGAAGCATTCAAGCCATTATTGACAGAAAGGGGATACGAAGGTTTCGTAGCCAACAGACAAAGCGCAATAGCTTCACAGTATGCAAGTAGGAATATGGTTAATATGCAAGTGAAACAAATTCAATTCGAAAATATGAAACAAGATAATATGGAAAAGGATACATTCTCCTTTAGCTATAGCATAGATATTGAAATAAGCCCCTCAGAACTAACTTCGTCCCGTGGCCATAGTGTAATCACCAAAACAGGACATATGACAGTCGTGAAAGAGGATAACCAATGGAAAGTATTAAAAGACCTAGACAAGGGGTTCTTCGGGGATGAATTAATGATAGATGAATGAAAATATAATGGTGTGTGTAATAACGTAAGTATTCTAACGGAAGCAGAAGACCTTATTGGGCTGAAAACAGTACTTTTGAATTTCTAAGGGAACTGAGTGACCTTATATGGCCATTTCCTCTGGATTTAGGTCGTTTATTTGCATATAGAGGCGTGTATTTCCGTTAGAATTTCATAGAGGCGTTGTTTCACGAAATAGTGTCTGTGGGTGCCGTTAGAAATCCAATTATAAAAGAAGAGGATGGGTATGGAGCATAAGCCCCTTCCCACCCTCGCTAGTTACTATAATCATACTTATTACAGATCGTCAAACCCGTTATCGTCGCCCACTTTACCGTAGTTACGAGATTTAGCTTCGAAGAAATCCGTCTTCGTTGAATTCAGAGCGTCATCAGAGAAAGGCTTAATCCAAGGCATACAATTCACATCCACACCTTCATAAGCTTTGTCCATCCCCATTAAAGTAAGACGCTTATTCGCTGTATATTTGATGTAATCCTCCAATTCATTCAAGTCAATTCCACGAATATTGCTAAGAGTATAATGTGCCCAATTGATCTCTAATTGAACAGCTTCGTCAATCGTTTTGTATACATAAGCGATGTTCTCTTTCGTGTTAAGCTCTGGGAAATCAAGAAGAAGTTGCTTGAACACCTCAGCAAAGAAATAGCAATGCTGATTCTCATCACGTTGAATATAAGAGATCATTTGGCTAGTACCCATCATTTTTTGATCGCGAGCCAAGTTATAGAAGAAAGCAAACGTACTATAGAAGAAGATACCTTCCAAAATCAAATCCGCAACCATAGCGTGGAAGAACGTTTGTGGAGACTGCTCATCCCGGAAGGTTTGATAAATATTTGAAATAAAACGATTGCGTTCTAGAAGAACCGGATCATGCTTCCAATACTCAAAAATCTCCTTCTGCTCTTGATCAGAAACAATCGAAGAAAGAACATACGAATAAGATTGGTTATGGACAACTTCTTGTTGAGCAATAATAGCTGAGATCGCTTCTAATGAGGAATCAGTAAAATATCTTTTTACATCCCCGACAAACATCGTCTGCATAGAATCCAATACAGCAAGTAATGAAATATTAATCTTGAATACGCGTTGCTCTTCAGGATCCAATCCTGCAAACTGCTGTGCATCCTTAGACATCGGAATTTCATCGGCAATCCAGTGATTTAACAATAGGACCTTATATAATTTATACATATGAGGCATACGAATATCGTTCCAGTTCAGAATACCCGAGCATTCACCTTGAATAATTTTTGTAGATTGGTTTGGTGCTTCCGTGTTGAAAATTTGTTGCAATTTCATTTCTATTACTCCTTTTATTAAAAGTACTTTTAATCTTCCGTATTTGCGTAGCAAACAGGTGCAGAGAAAGTTACTTCTGCATTTTCTTGGGGTTATGCCCTTCCGCATTTGCGGAGCAAACAGGACATGTAGCTCGCGAAGCCAGAGCTACTTCACTTCACTCGTAGTGGAGCGGGTCCCCACCGCATTCGCGAAGCGAACAGGGAGGACGATAAGCGCTCCTAGCACGAAACGTTCCTCACAGATAAGCACCCCATCCTCTCACTCCGCCAAAGAGTTTCGGGTGTCCAGAGGGCAGAGCCCTTGGGGCCCTCCTGAAAGCTTCCCTTGGGAAGCTCACTTCGGAAGCATATGCTTGGAAGGGAGGGTGGGGTGGGATCGAAGGTTATGACGAGCAGCTCTCACATTCATCAATCGTCAACGCCCGGCTACGTACATAGTAAGTTGTTTTCATGCCGGAACTCCAAGCATGAAGATGCAGCGATAGGAAATCGGTCGCTTTAATGTCAGGACGAACGTACAGATTGAAGCTTTGGCCTTGATCCACATGACGTTGGCGAGCAGCGGCCATGTTGATGGACCAATGTTGGTCTAGGTTAAACGCTGTTTTATAGAACCAGATCGTCTTATCAGATAGATCCGGTGCTGGGTTAGCAATCTTATACGTTGTTTTCTCTTCATAAGATAGCAATTCATACAATGGATCGATGCTGGCTGTGGAGCCGGCGATAATGGAAGTGGAACCATTAGGTGCAATAGCGAACATCCAAGCGTTCCGTACACCATTCTGTTGCACCTCTTGTTGCAGTTCCTGCCACTGTGAAGTCGTTACGTACTTACCTTCACGTTGGCCATCTGTGTAGCCACGTTGTGTAAAGTACTGACCACTTTCCCAATCAGAGCCCTTAAACTTCGGATACTGACCTTTTTCCTTGGAAAGTTCCATACTTGAACGAACGAGCAGGTAGTTGATTTTCTCATAAAGATTATCATTATAAGTGACAGCCTCATCGGATTCCCAACGAATACCTTCGAGAGCTAATAGATGATGAAGTCCGAAAGTTCCTAAGCCGATGGCACGATATTGACTATTCGTATATTGAGCTTGAAGCACTTCAATATTGTTAATATCGATGACATTATCAAGCATCCGTACTTGAATAGGAACGAGTCGATCTAGCACACCCGCTGGAACAGCGCGAGCCAAGTGGATGGAGTTTAAGTTACACACGACGAAATCACCAGGAATTTTCGAGATGATGATTCTTGTTTGTCCGTCCTTCGTAACGAGTTCTTCCTTTTCTACAACGGTTGCCGATTGGTTCTGCATAATTTCCGTACACAGGTTAGAGGAATAGACCATACCATGTGCACTATTCGGGTTAGCCCGGTTGACTGTATCACGGTAGAACATATATGGCGTACCTGTCTCAAGCTGCGACTTCATAACACGCTTCATAATATCGATCGCTGGAACGGTAATACGAGACAACACAGGATGATCAACGGCTTCGGCATATTTATCACTGAAGGAACCTTGACCAAGCGTTTCGTCATAGAAATCTTCAAGTCCAAGTGGACGACCGTTGCTATCTTTCCAGCCCATAACCTTTTTGACTTCATGAGGACAGAATAGATTCCACATCCCACGATTCTCTACAGCACTCATGAATAGGTCAGGAATACAAATGCCGTGGAATACGTCATGTGCTCTCATACGCTCGTCACCATTATTTAATTTGAGATCAAGGAACGCGAGAATATCTTTATGGAACACATCGATATAGACTGCAATGGCACCTTTACGTGTACCTAATTGGTCTACGCTAACGGCGGTATTGTTGAGCTGACGGATCCAAGGGATGACACCTGAACTCGTATTTTTATGTCCACGAATATCTGAACCACGGGCACGTACTTTGCCGAGATAGACACCGATTCCACCGCCCATTTTACTAAGACGAGCCGTATCGGTGTTAGAATCGAAGATGCCTTCCAAAGAGTCATCAACGGTGTCGATGAAGCAACTGGAGAGTTGTCCAGCAACTTTCTTGCCAGCATTAGACAACGTCGGGGTAGCTGCGGTCATATATAAATTACTCATCGCCCAATAGGACTCCTTCACAAGCTCCATGCGTCTCTCAGCAGGCTCTTTATGCATAAGGAACATAGCGATGATCATGTAACGTTCTTGTGGAAGCTCCATAATATGTCCATCGAAATCTGTCGTAAGGTAGCGCTCTGTAAGCGTTAAAAGACCGATGTAATCGAATAAAAGATCACGTTTATAATCAATGAGTTCACCAAGTTCTTGGATCTGCTCTTTCGTATAGTATTCAAGTAATTCTTCTCTATATATACCTTTGTGTACCAAATCTGTGATCAGTGGGTAAAGTGCACCATAAGGCTCATCGGCATACGATTTATAACGGCGGTGATGAGCAGCTTTTTTATATAAAGTAGTAAGTAAAGAACGAGCTGCAGCAAACTTCCAGTTAGGTTCCTCTTTCGTAACTAACTCTAATGCAGACATGGTAAAGGCGTTACTAATATCTTCTCCTGTAACTTCATCACGGCGAAGCTTGGATAATACACCGCGGATCAATTGATCCTTATTAAGCATGTCCAATCCTTCAAGAAGGCGATCAGTATAGATGGAGAGACGCTTCTCATCAAAAGCGAGCTGGCGGTTATTCGGTTTTACTACGAAATGTGGCATGAATGTCTTCCTTTCAACATGAGTATTTCAATTTGTGATATTTAAATTTACAACAGTATGGCATCGTTGTAAATCAAACTTGCCTGAATGTCTATAATACGCTGATTTGAACTCCCACGGAAGGGGAGACTGGTATTCTTTAAAGATTGTACAAAAGGACCATCGATGACGACTTGGCATTTCTGAAGCAGACGGTACTCTGCCGAATGAACGGAGGCCATGAGATCCTCATATATATAGCCGGTATAGATCCATACAGAGAAGTTAGGGAGGCTTAGTCGGACCTTATCAATGAAATCAGCCGCCTCATCAGCTGAGAAGAAAGGATCTCCCCCAGCAAGCGTCAATCCTTCAAGTAAGGGGTTATTAGCCATGTCATTGATAATTTCTTGTTGACGCTGTTCCGTAAAAGGTTCTCCGTAGTTGAAATTCCACGTTGCCGGATTGAAACAACCTGGACAGCGGTGACGGCAACCACTAAGAAAGATGACGGCCCGCAGGCCATCACCTTCGTTAATGGATTCAGGATAGTAGCCACAAATATTCATCGATGTTTGACCCGATCTCGTACCTCAGCTTGCTTAGCAGCATTAAAGCGCGTCTGATAATCACCTGTTAGGTAACCGGTCACTCGCCGTAGACGGTACATGGGTACGTCGGATTCGAGTGTTCCACACTGTGGGCACGTATCCCCGATAATACCTTCGTAATGGCAAGAACCACAACGATCAATAGGATGGTTAATGCTGAAATAGCCAATATTTTGTGATAATGCAAACTGAACTATTTTGAGAAAGGCAGTTTGATTACTACGCACATTTCCATCTAATTCAATATAAGAGATAGCTCCTGCATTGCACAATTCATGAAAAGGAGCCTCAAGCGAAATTTTACGCGCAGCTGGCAGATTATAATATACCGGTATATGAAAAGAATTAGTATAATATTCGCGGTCTGTTACACCGGGAATGGAACCGAATATTTCTCGATCCTTTTTCGTGAACTTACCCGATAGACCTTCAGCTGGTGTAGCCATCAATGTAATGTTAAGATCATACTCGTCACTCTTCCGATCACAGTAACGACGCATGGAGGAGATAAGTTCCAAAGCTTTGGCATAGACTACATCACTTTCAGCATGATGTTTACCGTACATGGCCTTCATACATTCACCTAGACCGATGAAGCCTATAGATAAGCTACCATGTTTCAAGATTTGTTCTACCTTGTCGTCAGGACCTAGTAGTTCTCCACCTTCCCAGACTCCTTCGCGCATCATAAAGTCTGAAGCTTTGGCAGGCTGACGGGCTTGGATTTTGTAACGGTGTAATAGTCCATGTAGTGCGATATCCAGGAAGTGGTTGAGATCTTGTTGGAACCCCTCCTCATTAGGCGTGATATTACCATTAACTACACCGTGTTTGATACCTAATTTAACAAGATTAATCGTATTGAAGGATAAGTTCCCTTTACCGGATAGACGATTGCGACCATGTCGATCGGCAAGAACACGAGTACGACAACCCATCGTAGCGAATTCAGTATTGGGATCTGTTGGATCATAATACTGTAAGTTGAAGGGAGCATCTATGTTGGCGAAATTAGGATATAACCGTTTGGATGAGCATTCTACGGCCTTCAAGAAAAGATCATAGTTAGCATCCCCTGGTGATTGATTGATACCACGCTTACATTTGAAGATTTGAATGGGGAAGACAGGTGTTTCGCCACTTCCAAGTCCATTCATAGTTGCACTAAGCAAGCTATCAATGATCATTTGGCCTTCAAGTGAGGTGCATGTCCCATAATTGATGCTAGTGAAGGGGATCTGACCTCCAGCACGGCTGGACATCGTATTTAGGTTATGGATTAAGCTCTCAGCAGCTTGAAGGCATTCTGTCCTAGTTTCTTGCATAGCAAAAGAATAAGAACGTGGATGAGAGTTAGGTAACGATAAGTTACCTAGATGGATGTTACACTCTTCGACCACAGAAGTCTCATTAAAGTAGTGTACCCCTTTTTGAAAATGCTTCGCAAATGACTTGGCGACATATGGAGCTAAATCATGATCCAGTTTGCTCCCGGAAACGCCGCCGTATTGAGAATTTTGCTGACATTGAAATATTATCGCAACTAATGCCATCGCAGTTGAAATGGATTGTGGTGTGCGAACACTACCACTGCCAGTGCTGAAGCCCCGTGCTAGGAGTTTGTCGAATGGAATGAAGATGCAATTCGTGCTACCCACCGCATATTGATCAAGATCATGTACATATAAATCATTGTGATCCACGGCAGCCATGAGTTGTTTGGGGATTATGTAATATCTTGCGTACCATTTAGCATATTCACTGCCGAATTTTCCTATTTTTCCTGAAAAGCTTTCGCCATTTAGATTGGCATTCTCACGTAGCATTTCCACGTTGAGACTCTCTGTAATATCGTGTCCAAGACCTGATACCTCATGTAGCATTTTCTCTTCCAAGGAGAAGCTACTTCTAGGTTCCATAAGTACCATGATTATATTCCACCTTTCCTATTTCACCGTAGGATGTATTGTGTATGTCGAACAGGCAGGTCTCCTGACTTCCCAAGCAAACGAATTCGTGCTTCATATGTAGATGAAGTTCGTTTATTCAGCAACTAGCGCCTTCCCATAAACTTATGCTCACAGTGGCAATGGCTGTGCCTATTCGACTGCGATATGCAGCTCGAATCTTGGGTTACAGTGGCGGGACCGTGATGGAATTGCACCATACTTCCCTTTTAAGATCCGGATTTGATGTAGTAGCCGAATCACCTGTTTTCACTATATTTAGTGTCGCTATATAAATCTAACTCAATATATGGTGTTTGTAAACATGTATTAATGAAATATTCTATGAAAAAAATCATGAAAACCCTGCCAAGCCTTCTATGACTTGCGTTTGGGGGAGGAATAAATATTTATGTTATCTTGTGAGTTCAAAAAGCCAGATTTTGCGAAAAAAATACGAAATAGCTACAATAGATTAAGAAGTGTAAGAGGAGGAAATAAACATGGCGATTGCAGAAGTAACAGTTATCCCGATAGGGACGCAAACAACAAGTCTAAGTGCTTACGTTGCAGATATGCAGCGAGTTCTGAAAGATCAGCAGGGAATAACGTATCAATTAACATCGATGAGTACGATTATTGAAGGGCCTCTTGAATTCGTATGGAGTGCTATTGCCGCTTTGCATGAATCACCATTTCTATCGGGGGCAGAGAGAGTCTCTACGTCTGTTAAACTGGATGATCGTCGGGATAAGACTTCCTCTAGTGCACAGAAAATACAGTCGGTTCAAGAAAAATTAAAGTAATCTCAAATCTGCCAAAGAGTGACCATTGCTTTTTGGTAGATTAGAGTTATAATCCATGTGACGCGGATTCTCATAACTGAGAATTCGCGTTTTTTTGCTAGAGTAGAAAGTATAACCTTTCTGTACCATGACAAGAAAGACGCATCTAACCCATGCTAATAACCCTTTAACTAAAGACACGGACTGGCGATTTTCATATGTGAAAACGTATCTTTTAAGAGATTAGTTAAAAGCCGTTTCGAATCTTGTTTTTTACCATTTAATAATACAAGAATATAAAAGAAGATTTTCAAAATGAATGGGGTGAAGAAGTTGAATGATAAAGATGTAAGAGTGCTTATGATTTTGGATACCTTTGACATAGGTGGAACAGAGACGCATGTTCTTTCTCTTACAAGAGAATTATTAAAACAAGGAGTGACAGTTTTTGTAGCAGGGAACTCAGGGCCTTTGGAAAGTAAATTTAGAATGCTGTCATGTGAAGTCTATAATTATACAAAAAATAAGGAAGAATTTGTTGAATGGATACGAATCAATGAAATAAACTTGATCCACGCCCATTTAGAGAAAAGTGCCAAATATGCAGTACAGTTATCTCGGAAGTTAAATATTCCGTTGATTTATACGATTCACGGAACTTACTACGAAAACTCGATATTGCTCGAGGCAATCAATAAATGCTCAATTAAACCTACTTTTATTAGTGTCAGTAAACCTGTTAAGAAGTGGTTGGAGAAGAAAGGCATATATTCGATCCATGTCCCTAATGGGATTGATATGAATGAATTTACTGTAAAGAAATCAGATCTTAAGGAAGAATTAAATATCCCTAAAAAATCTAGAGTTTTACTGTACGCTAGTAGACTGGAAGATGAGAAATATGAGATATGCAAATTGTTGTTAAAGGCATGTGATAATAAATTGTTTAAAAAGTTTCCAGATATGCATCTTCTTATTGCCGGTGACGGTATGAAGACCGAAAAAATAAAAACGCGTATTAACGAAACAATCAAATCAAATCGTATCCAGTATATAGGGAATCGATTGGATATGCCTGATTTGTATTCAATAAGTAATTATGTTGTGGGAACTGGAAGAGTTGCTTTGGAAGCCATATTTTGTGAGAGACCAGTAATAGCGATTGGTGCAGCTGGAACCTTCGGATTGGTAACATTAGATAATTTTGATAAGGCCTTGCAGTATTACTTTTGTGATCATAAAATGCTTCTTCCCTTGAACCAAGATAATATTACAAACGCTGTAAAAGATGCATTGCTTTTGGGAAACAAGAACTTACTTGGTAGCAACGTACTGAGACAACAGGCCGAACAAATATTTGAAATTTCTGTTGTATCCAATCATATATGCAAAATATATAAGAAAAGAATAAGGAAGGAGGAAGGGCTATGACTTACAATAAGTTAATGATTGTTGCACATCCGGATGATGAAACTATTTTTGGCGGAGCTCAGCTGATACAAGAAAAGGGATGGAAGGTCATTTGTGTGACAAACGGTGATAACAAGGTAAGGTGCAAGGAATTCAAAAAAGTAATGAAAGAGGTAGGTGCAGAGTATGAAATATGGCAATATGAGGATAAATGGGGCGGTGATTTTGACCAGTCTCGTTTAAAGTCAGATTTGGAAGAGATGTTAGCAAGGCAACCATTCGACAAAGTTGTAA
Source organism: Paenibacillus sp. Y859 (assembly GCF_056786405.1). Classification (NCBI taxonomy): domain Bacteria; kingdom Bacillati; phylum Bacillota; class Bacilli; order Caryophanales; family Paenibacillaceae; genus Paenibacillus; species Paenibacillus sp. Y859. Next base: position 56,236 of record NZ_JBXCIZ010000005.1, read on the forward strand.
CTCATAACCTAGAGGGAGAATATGGTCACACGCAGCATCAAGTCTTATCGAAACTACTTCATGAATTAATAGACAAAAATATATATGTATTTCATACTTCAAATATAAAATTAGATGACGAGATATTAAAGAAGAAAAGAAAAATACTCAAATACTTTAAGAGTCAGGATATCAAATGGTTGAAGAAATATATTCAGTTTGAAGAAATTAAGAAAGTACGCTAAGGAAAGAATTCGCTAGAATTCACACAGAATATCTCCCCGCCTCAAGTCCAGTATTTCACTAGTCCGCGGACTAGTGCTAATATTTCCCTAATATTGTATGATAAATAAATCAGAACACTGAATTGGAGGAGTTACTTTATATGCGCGGAAAACATAGGTCAATCATGATGGTGGCAGTCGTTTCGATAATAATACTGGCTGGATGCACCAATAAATTTGAGGATTCGATCTCGGATTGGACTGAGGAATTAAAGAAAGATGGTATTCAGAAGGAGATATCTCTCACACAAGAGATAGGTTCTGCCTCAGATCTGTTGCTGGAAAATGAGGTTGGAAGCATCGAGGTAACAGCGACCACGGGTGATCAGATGACGGTGACCGCAACGTTCTCATTTCCTAACAAGTCATCACGCGAATCTAAATACCAGGAAATCCTTGATCAGGCTGAAATCTCCGTAGTTACACGTGGAGAGCAAATGGAGATTAGCACACACCCTAAGGGGAACGTGAAGATGGATATGTGGAAATGGATAAAGAAGGAATATGGGTTCTCAGATTTCAGCATCGATTATAAGGTGGAACTTCCGGATTCAGTGAATCACTTCAAGATCGAAACAAATGTGGGTCAAATTAAACTCGATCATTTGCAGGGGACCTATGATGTTCGTAATGATGTTGGCACGATTCATATCGAAGGTGCTCATATTCAAGGGAAATCTAAGATAACGTCAAATGTTGGTAGTCTTCAATTTGGGATTAATCAAATGGACAGCAAGAGTAGTCTCACAGCAAAGACGGATGTTGGGAGTATCAAGGCAACACTCGCAGAGGAACTTCAAAGTAGTTTACAAGTGAGCAGCGAGGTCGGTCGAGTAATTGGAGTACCCAAAGGAAAAAGTGATCTGAATGGCGGTGGACCATTAATATCTCTGACCTCCGATGTGGGATCTATTACGGTAGAGTAGGCGACATATATTACAAAAAGAGACCACTGGAAATAGGCATTTTTATGCCATTACCAGTGGTCTCTTTTGATTCGAAAATTTCGGGTTTTATTTTAGAATCCTTTATATTGAGGCTCTTCATTCTCTAATTGCTGCACACGCGTTTCTACCTGTTGAACGATTTGTTGCGTTTGTTCAGCCGCGTTAGTAAACGTTGTTTTTGCTTCTTGATTTTGCGTTTCTATTGCAAATTGTTCAAGACTGGCTTGAGCCCCTTTTAAAGAGGCAAGGCATGTTTTTACTTGAGCACCAACGGTCATCTAAGTTCACCTCTTTTAATTACACGTATTTTGTTATAAAGCAACGAACATAATATATCCGTCTTGAGTTAAGGCTATACTTCACATCAGAAAATAAGTTGTATTCGGTTAAAAGAGGACATTTGGGGACATCTTACTTGTATCAACCTTTGGGAGGTAAGTCCATATGCAGGATTGGATGTTAGTTACTATACGTACGATCTTAACGCTTGTCGTTCTTTTTCTTATGACGAAGCTTCTTGGGAAGAGACAAGTGTCTCAGCTGTCTCTGTTTGAATACATAACGGGAATTACGATCGGAAGCCTTGCAGCAACAATACCGATTGAAGTTGATGGAACCTGGCATTTGGGCCTCATATCGATGTTAGTGTGGGTCGCTTGTTCTTTGGGGATCGAATTTTTAACGATAAAGAGTAAAAAGGCTAGGGATATTATAGATAGTAAAGGAACAATCCTCATAAAGGACGGTAAAATTCTCGAGGATAATTTGAAGAAGGAACGACTTACTTTGGATGAATTAATGGAACAACTGAGAAGCAAGAATGTGTTCAGGGTGGCAGATGCCGAATTTGCTGTGATGGAGCCGAGTGGAGAGGTCAATGTTCTATCAGTGAAAGAAAATCAGCCCATTACACCGAGTTCACTGGGCATTACAGTAGCGCCAGAACAAGAGCCGCAAACTGTTGTCATGGACGGGAATATTATGGATGAGCCACTTGCTACCATCGGATTAAACCGCGAATGGTTAGATGTAGAGTTGGAGAAAATAGGTGTGGCAGTCGAGAATATATTTCTTGCTCAGGTTGATTCTTATGGACAGTTATTCGTGGATTTGTTCGATGATCAGATTATTGTACCCAAACCGCAGAACAAGGCAACCTTATATGCGACATTGAAGAAATGTGAAGCTGATCTAGAAATGTTCGGCCTATCGACTAACAATAAGCAGGTAAAGCAAATGTATGAGCAATGCTCAGTTGAACTAGAAAAGGTCATCGACAACGTTAGGCCAGTACTCACTCGTTAACGGCATCATGATCATTTGAATAATGGAGGTTATGCCCATGGCAAACAATAAAAAGAAAAATTTAACCCCTACGCAACAGGAATACCAGGAATTAGCTCTGAAAGTTCAACCGCGAAGACCCGTTATTAAAAATTGCATACGTGCGTTTATTGCAGGTGGAACCATTTGTCTGATCGGGCAAGCGGTTCAGGAAATGTTTGTTCATTGGGCAGGTTTTACGGAGAAAACAGCGGCAGATCCTACAGTTGCGGTCATGATTCTCATATCTGTTATATTGACCAGTTTTGGTGTATACGACAAAATCGCGCAATGGGCAGGGGCTGGTTCTGCGGTACCTGTTACAGGATTTGCGAACTCGATGGCTTCTGCAGCGATTGAGCACCGAAGTGAGGGAATTGTCTTAGGTGTGGGTGGTCAGATGTTTAAACTTGCGGGTCCAGTTATCGTATTCGGTACGGTCGCTGCTTTCGTTGTTGGAATTTTGACATGGCTATTTCAAGGTGGGGGAGGATCATAATATGTTAAAGGGACATCAAAGCTGGGTGTTTGAGAATAAGCCAGTTATTCTTGGAAAAGCGACGGTTGTGGGACCATTTGAAGGAAGAGGACCGCTGTCTAAGGATTTCGACATTGTACATGGTGATTCTATGTTGGAGGAAGAGAGTTGGGAAAAGGCTGAGAAAGTGTTGATTGAAGAAGCGGCTAAATTGGCTATTGAGAATGCCGGATTAACGAAGGAACAAGTACAGTTTTATGTTGGTGGTGATTTGATGAATCAGATTATAAGTAGCAGCTTTGCGGCACGAACATTATCGATTCCTTACTTGGGTGTGTTCGGTGCTTGTTCCACATCCATGGAGAGTCTGGCTATCGCTTCGATGATCGTGAATTCTGGAAACGGTCAATACGCTCTTGCTGGAACTTGTAGTCATAATGCAAGCGTTGAGAAGCAGTTCCGCTACCCGACGGAATATGGATCGCAGAAACCACCAACGGCTCAATACACGGTAACGGGAGCGGGCGCCGTGATCGTATCGGCCGTCGGAGATGGACCAGTCGTTACTTCTGCAACCATTGGTAGGGTTATCGATATGGGGATCACAGATCCGTTTAATATGGGAGCGGCTATGGCTCCTGCTGCAGTAGATACGATGGAGGCACATTTCCGTGATTTGAATATTGAGCCAGGTCATTACGATCTAATCGTAACAGGCGATCTATCCAAGGTAGGCTATGAAATCGCCTGCAAATTGTTGGAGAAGCATAATATCCCAATTCACCAAACGGAGTATAAAGACTGCGGGATGATGATTTATGATTATGACACACAAATGGTTCAATCCGGAGCAAGCGGCTGCGGTTGTTCGGCAGTTGTTACCTACGGACATTTACTTAATCGTATGCGCAAAGGGGAGCTTAAGCGGATTCTCGTTGTTGCAACGGGGGCGTTACTTTCCCCGCTTAGCTTTCAACAAGGGGAGAGTATTCCTTGTATCGCTCACGCAGTATCCATCGAAGCCGGGGGGAGTATATCATGATATTTCTATGGGCATTTCTGGTTGGAGGCGCTATATGTGTGTTTGGACAAATATGTTTCGATGTGTTTAAGCTGGATCCTGCACATACGATGACCTTACTTGTGGTGATGGGCGCGGTCTTAGATGGATTGGGATGGTACGAGCCGCTAATTAGTTTTGCTGGAGCAGGAGCTTCGGTCCCGATTACGAGTTTTGGTAATGCACTGGTGCATGGAGCGCTAACGGAATTGAAGGAGGATGGAGTAATCGGTATTATAACCGGGATATTTAAAGTGACTAGTGCCGGGATATCAGCCGCGATTATATTCTCCTTCTTAGCCGCTTTATTTGTCAAACCGAAAGGATGATATCTCTTAGCCTATACATTTCTATTAACGCTGTGCTATCCGGGTCGTATAGAGTCTTCTTATCACAGCGTTTTGATAAATATGTATGTCCTAGTTCATGAGCCCTTCAATGTACAAATACTAGTGGCAATTCCGCCTGAAAAAATTGAAATGACCGAGTAGAAAAAGGTTTCCCATGAAATAAGTAGTCCCCCCATTCCAATAACTAGTCCATCAATTAGAAAAATGATGACGCCAATATTCAATGGAGTATATTTGGTCAATAGTTTGGCTATGAGATCAGTTCCCCCGGTGCTTGCCTCGTACCGAAGCATGAGACCGAGTCCGGTTCCGAGAAGGAATCCTCCGAACATAGAACTTGTGAGAGGGCCTAATTCAATATAATAAAGAAAATGGTATTGAAATGGTACCAGCAACTCTATGAGTATCGAAGAAATAAGCATACCAGATAAGCTATTATAAAAAAAAATGCGGTTTTTGACCCAAGCTATAATGAAGATGGGAATGCTACAAACGATAATAACCAGACCAGTTTTGAAACCAAACATATAATTCATAATTAGCGCAATCCCAATAAATCCGCCATCTAATACTTTGAAGGGGATGAGATAGAAGTCTGTACCGATCGCAATTAACAAACTACCAAATACAATGATTCCAAATTTTCGAAAAAATAACATAGTGGACATCTCCCTAGAAGGCATGTCTAATTTATATGTTAGTTTTTTCTAATACATGATTTGTATTAGAAAATAGTTGGTTATCACGGCACTGATTTACAATTCATCATATGTGAATAAGTACAGGCAATCACTAGCGAATCAACATCTAATGTATGAAGAGGTGATGATATGCAGAAGCGAAGCTTAGACCATGCACAGGGAATTGATATTTCGCATTGGCAGGGAATAATTAACTGGGAACAAGTTCGAGCAGAGGGTAAAGTCTTTACGTTTATTAAAGCTAGCGAGGGCACTACAGTGAAGGATAAGCAATTTCTAACGAACGTACAAAAGGCCACGGCAGCAGGCTTGTTGGTAGGGGCGTATCACTTTTCAAGAGCAGCCAGTCCAACAAGTGTGAAAGCTGAGGTTGATCATTTTCTTTCAGTGGTATCTCCCGTAATAACACATATGAAACTACCTTTGGTACTTGATATTGAAACGAAGGAAGCGGGCAGTAAAGCGAATGTCGTAAGGACGGTGCGGGCATGGGTTGAATATTTCAAACAGCGAACAGGCAAGTATCCGATGATATATACATTTCCGAACTTTATAGATACGTCATTAGACGCGTCATTCGGAGATATTAAATTGTGGTATGCCTATTATAATAGCGACGGCAGCCCAATAAATCGAGGTGGTTGGAAGGAGTGGGAATTCCTGCAGTATTCTAGTTCGGGAAAGGTTAATGGAATATCAGGCGATGTGGATATGAATGAATATCGTGGGTCCGAAAAGCAACTAAGAGACAAGTACGATCCCACAATGGTGACCCCTCCACCAATAGAAACGGATGCTAAATCACCGTTGTGGAAAGAAACGGGCCGACAATGGTTGATCGATGAATTAGGAATTTCGGAGGATTGGAAGGCAACAGATGGGATAGATATTGGCACATTGGGTACAATTCTTAGTAGAGCTATGAACAATAAAAAATAAAGTAAGTGTGGTACCTCTATCGAATGCAGAAGAGGGCCTTTTTTTTTAAACTTACTTCGTAAATTCATGACCTAAGTCGTGAGGAGTTCAAGGTGTGCATCTAGGGTGAATATATTGTATGATGAATTAATCGTACACTAAATCAGAGGTAGCTGTAACTACAAGACAGCTATGAACGTTGGAAAGGAAGTGGAGTTATGAAAGAGAATGCGACATTACTTAAAGATGCTACTAAAGTACTAGCACAAACCAGCAGAACATTTATTATACCCATTAGCCACTTAGGTGCTGGACTTCAAGAGGCTGTTACAGCGGGATACCTTAGTATGAGAGCGATTGATGAGATTGAAGATCACGAGAATCTAGCTAAAGAAGATAAAGTGTCTCTTTTGCAATCGGTTTCTTCATTGTTGAAGACGAATTATACAGATGATCAATTCACATCATTATTTGAGCCGTATAAGAAGGATCTTCCAGAAGTAAGTCTGCGGCTGACAGATTGGGTTAAGCTAGCACCTGCACAAACCAAAGAAATGATATGTCACTATACTTCCATTATGGCAGAAGGAATGGCTATATGGGCTTTGAAGAACTGGAACATTCAGAATAAAGAGGATTTAGATGACTATACTTATTATGTTGCCGGATTAGTTGGAATTATGTTATCTGATTTGTGGACCTTGTACGGAGAAAGTGACGTAAATAAGGATCAAAGTGTCGCATTTGGACGCGGATTACAATTGGTGAATATTATTAGTAATCGTTCTGAGGATTCCGAGCGTGGAGTGAACTTTCATCCTCCAGGATGGAGTTTTGATGAAATGCTAGATTATGCTCGGCAGAACTTGAAGATTGCTGACTCTTATACGAGTCGAATTAAGTTAGATCCCATATATAATTTCTGCAAAATTCCTCTTGCACTTGCCAACGGAACATTAGATGCTATCGTCGCTGGTAAGTCCAAACTTAATCGTATTTCTGTACTCAAAATCGTAAGCGGAGCGGTCAGATAACCTATTCAAGGGCGAATCGTTACACGCGTGTGTATGGGAACAAGTGAAGATAGCGTAAGAACATCACTATTAAACATTCGAATACATCCGTGGGATACTGCCTTCCCAATGGATGAAGGGTCGTTCGTCCCATGAATGCCATAGTGGGGTTTGGATAACCCCATCCATAGCACGCCGAATGGACCACCCGGATTCATTTGCTTGTTAATAATGGTGAATTCACCTTGTGGAGTTTGGGTTAGCATTTTTCCGATTCCTACGGGAAAGCCCCTAATGACACGATTAGAGTCGTCGAGTAAATACAAACTTCGATCTGAGAGATCTACAATGATTCGATTCGGCATATACCTGAACACTCCTTTGATATGAATTCGAGATCAAAAAGTCTTCCTGCTATACTTCGTGATCAAAAGATGACTCCTCTATAAGGGTATGTGATAGGTGAGTTGGATGTGAATATGTAGATAAATAAGAAAGGCGCCGATCGGCGCCTTTGGTTTAGGAGTTTCTCTTTATCTCATCTTTGCGGATGAAATAACTTCACTTTCTGCAGCTGATTGCACGCGTTATCTTATATTGCTATTGCTATAGCGAGGGATCACGCAGTTAGTTGCAAATTTGTCCTCTAAATTCACCACTATTGCTCTTTCCCACACTTTAATTGCTCAAATGCATCTAATTTCTCGGAAAACCCACTTTTTTGCGATTCTCCCGATTTTAACTGTCATCTGGACATTTAATTCTCACAAGCCAGCATATTCTGCTAATTTAGCTGTTGTTTAAGCGCTTATTCCGTTCCTGTGGATCTATCTACATAGCTATTCTGCTGTGCGCTACCTCCCCCCAACGAAATAGCTGCGAAAAGTGCACTTAAAATAGAGTGAAAGGTACGGAAGCGGGAAATAGTTGCACAACCTACAGTTAAAAGTGGCGATAACGATGTAAAGTGGGAATTAGAGTAATCTAGATGTACTCTGTGCAGCTAAACTTAGCGTTAGAGGGAATTGGTCGGATTTAGATGTACTTTGTGCATCTGTTGATTAACAAAAAGGTGGAATACATCTAAAGGTCTCCCAAAAACTTATACTCTCTACTATGCTGAAAAAGCCCCCAGAATATACATTCTGGGGGCTTTGTTAAAATATAAGAAAGTATAAGTTTGACTTTATACTCTATCTTTTATATTTCCACAGAGACGGGTACCGTCCTTGAAAAAGGACAGCACAGCCATTTCTGCTTGGCTTGCAGCATAACAAGCTATATATTTAACCCCTGTCAACCAAGTTAAGATGGTTACAGTTGGTCCCTTTAGCACAGATGGGTTACAGAATAAATGACTTCCAACACAACAAAAGCCCTACCTCTCTTTTGTCCTTACGGCTCCAATGACCGCGCCAGTGTGAATCAGATACGTCCTTAAAACTCTACTTCATTAGGGTTTGTTAAAATAGAAATTTCAAACTTCATTAGGTGAAGGGTTATTCTTCTTGCGAGGAACGCTATGGGGTTAAATTTCAAAATACAAATCTAATCATAGCACAAATAAATTCGGATAGCAACCTATTTGTGCTACAAATTAAAATAAGGATTACGCCATATCCAAAACGCCATAACGTTAGAGTTCAATGATCTTTGTAGCGATGTTGTTATAAAAATTACTGTCATGCTCTACAAAAAGAATGGTTGGTGAGTATTCAAGTAGTAATTCTTCAATTTGCATGCGAGAAATAATATCGATAAAATTAAGCGGTTCATCCCAAATATGCAAATGAACGTTCTCACAAAGGCTTTTTGCAATCAGCACCTTTTTCTTTTGACCGCCGCTAAAATCTGAAATATCCTTCTCAAACTGAACTCTGGAAAAATCAAGTTTTCTTAAAATAGATTTAAAAAGGCTTTCATCAATTCCACTGTTTCTAGCGAAGTCCGTTAAATTGCCCTGTAAATGTGAGGTGTCCTGTGAAACATAGGATATTTTAAGCTGACTTCCCATCCTGAAGGTGCCAGTATAGTTGATATGATCACCGCAAATAAGTTTGATAATACTTGATTTACCGGAGCCATTTATACCTGAAAGTGCAATTCGTTCACCTTGTTCAATCGTAAAACTTATATCTGTGCATACCATCTTATCACCGTAATAAATCGAGACATGTTCAAATTCCGCAAGTTGGCTTTTATGAAAAGAAAGTTGTGAGATCTTTAAGCTGTCAGAGTCTTCAATGTTTTTAAGCAGCATAGACCTTTCATCAATTGCAGATTGCTGTCTTTGCTCAATTGTTTTAGAGCGCGTCATCATTTTAGCAGCCTTATGACCAACATACCCTTTATCTAGCTTGGAACCGGAATTTCTTGTGCCGTTTTTAGTATTTTCCACTTCGTGTGACCAGTTGCCCGTTCGTTTAGCAGCATCCGACAAGCGTTTAATGTCCTTTTTTAGTTTTTCGTTCTCTGCAAGCTCAAAGTTATCTTGTCTCTTTTTATTCTCCCACCAATCAGAGAAATGCCCCTTTTGAATTTCTATGTTCGTTTTATTAATTGAAAGTATGTGATCTACGCAATTATCAAGAAATGATCTGTCATGGGATACTAGAATAAACCCGCTTTTGGTACTGAGATAATCACTGACAAGTTTTCTTGCACTCATGTCAAGATGATTAGTTGGTTCATCAATTAATAGAAAATGATTCTCCTTAAGAAATAATGTAGCCAATAGCACTTTCGTTTGCTCTCCGTTGGACAATGAATCAAAGGGCCGATATAAAACATCCTCAGAAACCTTTAGCAATGAAAGTTCACGCATTAATTGCCAGTGAAGATAGTCTGGAACAATGTCGTTGATCACATCGAGAGTATTACTTTCCTTGTTTTCGACAGGGAAAGGGAAATATTCAAAACTAACATGAGCAGAAATATGTCCACTGTATTCATATTTACCAAGCAACAAGCTGAGGAATGTTGTCTTCCCTCTGCCATTTCTCCCCGTAAAACCTAATTTCCAATTCGTATCGATTTGAAAACTTACGTTCTCAAATATGTTATCGTAACTGCCATCATAGGCAAAAGATAAGTTTGTAACATTGATTAATGACATAATATTATCCTCCTGTATACAAAAATAAGAGCTACAAGAAAGTAACCTTCTTGTAGCTCAAATAAATACAGCAAACCCAACCCGCGCTAGGGTTAGATATGGATATATCGATTGAGTGAAAAGAAGAAGTAACTTTCTTGCATATAAAGAATAAAACATGCGAAATAAGTCGCATACATTGTTTTATCAATTTACATGTTAGCAAGAAATATACATTCTACTTTTCAACTCCAATTCATTCATTTGCAAATATTCTATCATAGTCATTTCTTAATTTCAATAAGTAAAACCGGCTACTATTACTCTTCTTTCGAGACTAAAGTGTAATTGTCATTCGTAATTGTAAGCAAATCTTGTATACCTGAAGATGCAATGATTTTCTTATCGTTAGTAATAAATAAGGCATGAGTATGCTCTAAACTCTCAATGAATGCTAGACCTTCCTCAATACCTAAGGCGAACAAAGTGGTAGATAGCCCATCGGCATCGATGGATTTATCAGTTAAGATTGTGACACTATTAATATTATTTTCAACCGGAAAACCTGTATTGTAGTCTAGAATATGGTGATAGTGCTTACCATTCTCTACGAAATAACGTTCATACACACCTGAGGTTACAATGGTCATATTGTCTACATGGATGTTGCCGATTGGGTTCCCACGAGATTCATCTGGATCTTGAATACCGATGGTCCATAATTTATCTCCCGGCTTCTTCCCCATAGCAAACACATTTCCTCCAAGGTCAACGATAGCGCTGCTAAACCCTTCTGATTGTAAATATTCAACGATTTTATCTGCTGCGAACCCCTTGGCTATAGAGCCAAGGTCAAGAGACATCCCTTTTTCAGTGAGATACACTTCACGCTTGTCCGGATAGAGATTTACGTTCTTATAATTGCTAAGTAGTATCGCCTCATTGATCTTATCGGTTGGGGGTACTTTGGCACCTTCATTACCAATATTCCATAGTGAAACTAGGGGGCCGATGGCCATATTGAACCGACCTTCAGAGCGTTCGGAATATTCATAAGCTGCAGATATGACATGGAAGGTATCCTCAGAGACTTGCACAGGCTTTACGCCCGCGTTACGATTAACGTCGGCGACTTCGCTCTTGTCATTACTACGGTTCATTTGAATCTCAATCGTATCGAGAATATTCTGAATATCATCGAAATTCTTCTCTGTCGTTTTATCATCGTACACTTTCACTTGAACAATCGTATCAAATACATAGAAGGATTTGGCTACAGGCTCAACCTTTGAGTTAGAGGATGATTTGGAATTTCCACACCCTGCTAAGACGATCATCAGGCATAGCATTAGCAGCCATGGTGCATGTTTGAATGGTTTCATAATGTTCCCTCATTTTCAGCGCATTTTCGAGATGGATTATAACAAAAATAACGAGGAAAGGAAAGGATTAGCATCATTTTGACAAATAGATATAGAACGAATACGAATAAGACATTGAAGCTTTTTCAGAAGATAGGTATAATTAAGACGTGTCCATTTTAAACAATTAAAATATAAGGGAGTTATCCATGAAACGCGGAGACCTACTGATTATTACGATCATTGCTGCTGTGGCTTTATTCTTCCTAGTTCCAAGATGGTTCCCCGGAGATGCTAGTGAAAATAATCACATTGGAAATTTGACGGCCGACATTACTTTGAATGGTAAGCTTTTTCAGACGATTGAGTTGACGAAAGAAGAACAAATCATCGAGATTAAATCAACGAATGGAACGAATGTTATTAAAGTGCATGACTATGGTGTGGAAATGTATGATACGGATTGCCCAGATAAAGTATGTCAAACCTTTGGATTTATTGACCGACCTAAACAGAGTATCATTTGTTTGCCCCACCGGGTTATGGTTGAAATCAATGGCGTGCAAGATGTAGGAGATGAGCCAGATGTCATTGTCAACTGAGGAATCTACTCGTATGTTGAAAAGAATAGTGATTGTAGCGATATTTGCTGCAGTAGCTGTTGTTCTCAGTATAGTAGAATCTATTATCCCTGTTAATCTTCAAATTCCAGGTGCCAAATTAGGACTAGCGAACATCATGATTCTGACCTGTTTATTTTTTTTAAGAGGTAGAGATGCACTTATGTTAGTTATATTAAAGACTATTATTACAGCTTTTATCTTTGGAACATTCTCTAGCATGTTGTTCAGCCTATTCGGCTCACTATTTAGCTTTATCGTCATGTTCATGGTGATTAAGTTAGGTCGTAATCAAGTCAGTTTAATTGGAGTAAGTGTTATAGGCGGCGTCGGACATAATTTCGGACAAATTACAGCGGCGTCGATTGTTTTCCAAACATCGAATATTTATTATTATATGCCATTGCTATTGTTGACAGGTCTTGTTACTGGTGTGTTGATTGGAATTGCAGTCAAATACCTAGTACCTTCTTTAACGAAGCTATCTTTATTTGAGGAGTTTCAGGGTGATGGTTTAGGCAAGCGCCAGTATACAGGAGATGAACCTGAAGCTGTAAATCTAGAGCATAGAGACTCGATCACCATGCAAGGACAGAACGGTTCAGCTCTTGAACTTCAAGATGTAACCTATGGATACGCGAAAGATCAGCTCGTTATAGACGGTGTATCATTAAGCATTCCACAAGGACAATGGGTGACTTTGGTCGGAGCGAATGGCTCTGGCAAATCAACACTCGTCAAGCTCTTGAATGGTCTTCTTCCGAAAAGCGCAGGATCCATCGTGGTGAAGGGACTAGAACTGCAATCAGATACAATCGGGAGAATTAGGCAGACGATAGGAATGGTCTTCCAGAATCCAGATAATCAATTTGTCGGTACGACGGTTGAAGATGATATTGTTTTTGGTCTTGAGAGCCAATGCCTTCCTATAGAAGTGATGGAGGAAAGGGTGGAAACCTACGCCGCAAAGTTTGGAATTGCCGACTTGTTACACAAGCACCCGAGTGAGTTATCAGGGGGGCAGAAGCAACGTGTAGCCATTGCATCTATATTAAGCATGGAGCCGGAAGTGGTTATTTTTGATGAAGCCTCTTCCATGCTAGATGAGAAGACTCGAAATGATCTGATGATTATTTTGTCTGATATGCATAAGAGTGGACGGTATACAATTGTTTCGATTACGCATGATGCGCAGGAGATTGCGGCTTCAGAGCGAGTGCTCATATTGCACGAAGGTAAGCTTATTGCAGATAGAACACCAACGGAACTATTTCGGGATGAGTCTATGCTAGAGATGTGTCATTTGACAGCTCCATTTGCCTTTAGGCTAAGAAATGAGTTGTATAGGCATGGAGTAGACATTCCGGTTCCTAGTGATGAAGAGGAGCTTATAGAGGCGCTATGGCCATTACATTCAAACAAGTGAATTATGAGTATGATGCTAACAGTATGTGGAGTCAAGCCGCCCTCGAAGGGGTCGATTTGCATTTAGAGGCAGGTAAGTTAGTAGGCATAGTTGGTGCGACAGGTTCTGGCAAATCGACATTGTTGCAGATGTTCAATGGAATATTGAAACCGACCTCAGGAACTGTTCAGGTACTTGATCTTACGATGGTAGCCGGAGAGAAATCTCCAAAGCTTCAGCAATTGCGTAAAAGAGTCGGGCTTGTCTTTCAATTTCCTGAACAGCAATTATTTGAAGATACGGTGGAGAAGGACCTATGCTTCGGCCCTATGAACTTCGGATTAAGTTTGGAAGAAGCAAAGGAACGCGCACATGTAGCGATGGAAAGAATGGGATTAGACTTGGACTTACTCTCTCGTAATCCGTTTCAGCTGAGTGGCGGACAAATGCGCAAGGTAGCGATTGCTTCGGTACTCGCTATGGACCCTGATATATTAGTGCTCGATGAACCGACAGCTACGCTCGATCCAGTCAGTAGAGCAGAACTTATTCAATTGTTATATCGTTTGTGTCGGGAGGAAGGTAGAACGATCATAATAGTCACGCATCGGATGGATGAGTTACTTCCTTTTGCAGATCAGTGGATAGTTCTACACGAAGGTAGAACGGTATTTCAAGGGGGCGTACGAGCCTTCGTTGCACAGGCGGATCAAATGGAGAACTACGGAATAGCTATTCCAGAGTCTATCCGTTATTGGCGTGCGCTGTCTGAGAAGTTCGGATGGAGTGAAGAAGAACCTTGCTTGAGTGCAGAGGCTATGTCCAATAGGATTGCGCAATCGGTTGACTCAGAGGATGTACAAGGGGAAGAGGGATCGGTATGAGCGAGAAATTGCTAATCGGCCGAACTATTGATACAGGATCATGGGTGCATAGCCTGGATCCTCGTGCGAAGATGATTGCGATGCTTCTGTATGTTGTTATGATCATTATGTCTAACACATGGATAGAAATGGTTTGTATGCTTCTGTTCTCGATGACAGTCATAGCTTCAACGCGTATTCATATAAAGTATTATGTTCGAGCTGCTAAGCCATTATGGATATTGATGGTCTTTATATTTATTGTTCAGTGTATAAAAGTTGTGGATAAGAATGGAATCGTACTCATAAGTATTGGTTCATGGGATTTATATCTAGAAGGATTTCGCTTAGGACTATTTGCTGTCTTAAGGATGGTGTTCCTTGTGTCTTTCACAGCGATCCTAACATTCACAACGACACCGGGACGCCTTAACCAGGGGCTTGAGGGTGTGCTAAAGCCACTTCACTGGATTAAGATATCTCCTGACCGTCTTACGCTTATGATTAGCATCGCCCTTCGATTTATTCCAAGTATTCTAGAGGAAACGGAGATTATACTCAAGGCCCAAGCCTCAAGAGGAGCAGATTTAAAGGAACTCCCGTGGAAAGAGAAGGGGAAAATGTTGGTTTCTTTGCTTGTACCTGTAACGGTAGGTGCATTTAGAAGGGCGGAGGATCTAGTTCACTCCATGGAATCAAGAGGATTTCGTATAAGAGAGCCACGAACAAAGTATCACCGTTTGGTATGGAGGAAGAGAGACACCCTATTTATTAGTTTATTTATCATCATGGTCATTGTTGTTGGATGGATATCAAGTTCTGTAAGTGGAGATATTTGGACGCTCTAAAAAGTCGTGGAGATGAAAGAAGCAGATGGATTTTAAAAAGGTGATTTATAAAGGTAAGCAATTTGGCGAACTAGTGATGTTCTCGCATACATTATTTTCACTACCTTTTGCGGTTATTTCAATGGTATGGGCTGCGAGCGGCTGGCCTTCTTGGTGGGTTATGATCTGGGGGTTAATTGCCCTAGTCGCTGCTCGAAACGGAGCCAACGCCTTCAATAGATTGGCTGATCGTTGGTTTGATGAACAGAACCCGCGGACGGCATCAAGGCATCTGCCGCAGAAGTTATTGCAGACGAGAGAAGTTTCTATTTTTGTTATTATTAATTACATTTTATTTGTATTCGCGGCATGTATGTTAAACCCGTTATGTATGATATTATCACCTGTAGCGATTCTTCTGATTACCGTGTATTCATACACGAAGCGGTTTACATGGCTCAGCCATCTATATCTCGGGTTCGTGATCGCATCCGCTCCTATAGGAGCATGGTTTGCCGTAACAGGGCAGTTCGCCTTTACACCCTTTGTGTTAGGAACGGTTGTCATGCTCTGGATTGCTGGGTTTGATGTTATATATGGAACACAGGATATTGAGTTCGACCGTACTCATGGGTTATGGTCTATCCCTAGCTTCTTCGGTCTGAAGTCAGCGCTTTGGATGGCCAAAGGAATGCATGCCATTATGGTGTTGTTGTTATTGAGCCTCTATTTCTTCAGAGATTTGAGTTGGATGTATCTGATTGGATTAGGCATTGCGGCCATACTGCTCATGGTGGAGCATGGCATTATACAACCGAACAAACCTACATTAATGAAAGTTGCCTCGTATCATTTAAATCAAGTCATCAGTATGGTTATTGTGGCTTGTACTTTATTAGATTTCTTTCTAGTGTCTTGATTAAACCGTTCATTATATATCGAAAGATGGGCTATCCCATAAGGAGCCACTGAAAAAGCCAGTTCACATTTGTGTGGGAGGCCGCGACGATGACGGATTGTCCTTACGATCGCAGAATAAGAATAAGACAATTCTCCCGGTTTTAACTGTCATCCGTGCACTTATTTCTTGCAAGCCAACCTATTTTGCTAATATAAGTGTTGTTTAGTCACTTATTCAGTTCCCGTGGATCTTACTCCCTCCGCAACCGCACGGAATTCACCTTAAAGGTCTCCGTAGAAACTTATACTTTTCCTATGTTAAAAAAGACAAAGATTGTGAACCCTTTGTCTTCTTTATCCGGTATATTAGGTTAGCTTTCTTAAGTTACTTGGTTACTTTTAACTGAATGCTGTTGGATTGGTAGATCAATTCTACTTTGTACTGGCTTGGCAAACCAACGGTTTCAACAGAAGAGAATGCGCCATTCCGTTCATTAA
This sequence comes from Paenibacillus sp. Y859, assembly GCF_056786405.1. Classification (NCBI taxonomy): domain Bacteria; kingdom Bacillati; phylum Bacillota; class Bacilli; order Caryophanales; family Paenibacillaceae; genus Paenibacillus; species Paenibacillus sp. Y859. The sequence continues at coordinate 72,857 of NZ_JBXCIZ010000005.1, forward strand.
ACGTGATAATCGTGTTACCATTAACGGGAATATAATTTTCCGTGAAATTTAGGCGTAATTTTCCGTTGAGTGTAGCCTCTTTATTGATTTTGAGCAGATCAGTTTTACTACCGATGTTAAGCTCGAGTGTACCTTGCGCAGATTGTTTATAATGTTCACCGATAATCAGTTGTCCGGCGACATCTTCCCGGATAGTTCCTCCGTTGTTCGTCACACTCGCTGTTCCGAAAGCTGTCTTCGAATGACCTTCTAGTGTACCTTCCTCAATCTGTGTTCCTCCAGAATACGTATTGTTGCCTTCGAGCTTCAATTCGCCGGTTCCCTTTTTCGTCAAACTTCCAATGCCAGAAATATCGTTACGCCAGCTATCTAATGCATGGAACCCGCCCTTTTTAGAATCCATGGTCACTGTTACGTTATTAGCAAATGCGCCATAACCATCTGCAGCCGCAAAGAGATTAAGCCGTCCCCATCCCTCTGCATCATCAAGCACGGGGTAACCTGAGGGAAGACCCGTAGTAGCTAGTACCCAACGGCGCTGGATGTTATCAAGGTAAGGAAGACGTGTTTCAAGCAGTACTTCAGCTCCTTTAGGAACGACCATTGGCGAATTTATAGAGTCAACCTTGCTGAAGCCATATGTTAAACGTTCGGTATAGCTTTTTTTGTTCATGGCGTAATCGCTGTATAGATCCGTGCTTGTACCGGTTTGCGTTAATAGTTCACTGTGTGCTTCCTGATAAGCGGCCTGTTTCAAACTATCATTGTCTGGATCAGATAGGATAGCGGCGGACACCGCAGTTGCCATGACGCGTCCTCCGATGACATCAAGCGGTGAATGCATCCCGGCAACAATACGATTGTTACCAACCTCTGAAGCGCGAGTTAGTAGTTCCTGATAACGCTCTGGCACGGCATAGGCTAGCGCGTAAGCACTGAGATATGCGGCATTCGTATGACCGCTAGGAAATCCGCCATCCTTACTTGGGTCAGAATTTTGCACAGGAATGAGTGTCGAAACTACGAGAGAGTTGTCGACCCAACGGAACGGGCGGGGATAATTAAAGTACGCCTTAGCTGGATTCGTCGTGGAAAATTCACCGCGTAAAGTATTAACCAACCCTACCATGTTACCCAGACTAGAGTCTGTGCTACCTGCGTTGTTGCCTTCATCACTGTATTTTTGCGTTGTGGCATCTGCTGCGACATCATTGATCGTTGTGGTAGCTTCTGCTTTAGCTCGGTATGTATCAGCATGCGAACCCAGACCGTCGATCACGCTGTAGCTCTGCTTTCTGCGGTCATCCAAGTATGCTGCATCAGCCTCAGCGGCAGTGCGGCGAGTATACGTGTTAAACACTTTTAGAATATTGAGATTCAGGACGCTATCGTTCAGCTTGGTACCCGTATTCCAGGTCGATCCCGCAGTCCACAGCTTATTAAATCCGGATAGTAAGTTGATTGTCGGATTTGAATCTACTGTTGAATTATCCGCTTTATTATTTTTGTAATTATCTACAAAATACCCCGCAGACGGTGCTGCTGGTAAAGTAACTGTTGTGGGAGGTGTTGCCGCATTAGCGTAACTTCCCCCTAGGGAACTTAGAAGTAAGGGTACAGATAGCACAGCTACGGTTACTTGTTTCTTTATTAATTTCATTCTTGAATCATATCCTCTCTAGTTGACAATCTAGATATGAATTATATATCTCGATTGTTAACTGGAGAGCATACTTTTGTTAATTTAAAAATTAATGAGAAGAAAGGGGTAGAATCAAGGGGAACAATGTATAAATAAGAAAATATATGTTTAAATGGTATCAAAAAAACTGGAAGAGTCGCAAAAGTAGGACTTTCCAGTAATTTGGATACATCTATTAATGATCGCGTCGAGCGAAGTAATGTAGCAAGGATTGAAGATCCCGATGTGCGGGAAAAGAGGTTAACTGGTCAATAATACATTGGGCTTTCTCCAAATAATGTTGACTGAGCTGTTCTGTCTGTTCCAGTGCTCCAGAGGAGCGAATGGCATCCATAGCATTATTAATCTCTTCTGTGGTAGAAGTGGCATTTATAGACCGTATAGTAACCGCCAGCTCAGCTCTTTGCAGAGCATATATGACTGGTAAAGTGACTTGTCCCTGAATGAGATCGCTACCCACCGGTTTACCTAGAAGTTCAGGGCTCTGGGTGAAGTCAAGTAGATCGTCTTGAATCTGAAACGACAACCCAAGGTACTCGCCAAATAGATATAATAGTTCCGCGACTTCAGGTTCAGTTTCTGTAGATAAAGCGCCAACACGTAGACAGGTAGCCATTAACTGAGCAGTCTTATTACGTGATTTCTCTAAATACTGTTCCAATGTGAAATCATAGTTATATCTATGTTCAAGTTGCTCATATTCACCTAGGCAAAGCTGGGCGGTGGCGATTGCTGACAAGTCATGGACATAATGATTTCTTTGAGAGGAACCTTCAGAGAGAAGTTCGATAATTCGTGCAGACATATAGCTGCCAATATAAACGGCTTCTGATACACCTGTATTGATATGCATAGCGGGTTGCCCCCTGCGCATATCAGATCGATCGATGATATCATCATGAACAAGTGAAGCTGCATGAATAAATTCTGCTGCTGCAGCTAATTGAATCTGTCGATGTCCAGATGTTGTGGTGCCAAATCTACTTCCTACAATGACCATCAAAGGTCGGATCCTTTTACCGCCTGAACGAATAAGTGTAAGGATACTTTTAGATATAATGGAGGAAGAAGGTACATCTTTATCTGATCTGACGATATGCTCAATGGTCCTGTTGATGCGAGGTAGATTAATATTTAGACTCTCATGTAGTTTCATCTTTACCCTACCTGTTCAACGGCTGTACAGTTCGCATGACGTTGAAATTCAATATTTAAGAACTGTTCCAAGCAGGTGGATAACAACTCAACTTCGGAATGTCCCTCAGCCCATTTGATTTGCCATTTCTTGATGTGGGGCGCCAGGAATGAGATCAGATCGTATTCTTTATACTGGAGGGCTAGTTGAATATAAAGGCTGTATAAATAATCTCCATCCAACACCTTGCGGGTTAGATTAGGATCAGAATAGTGGCAGTCTTTATGACGGCTTGTGGCAAGCTTCAACACGGTGTAAAGTGCTAGAAGATGAACTTTGCGCTCATAAGCTAGGTCATAACTATTCAATAGTGATTCCACAACCGGCATGTCCGTCCAATCGATGTCCAACGTAATTCCAGCTTTAGGTGAACATTCAGCCTGGAGTAAACGGATGGTTTCATTCATAAGTTGTGTGTGCATATGCTTCACCCCTTGGAATCGGTTTTGTAGTCGTAATTTGTAGTTCAAAATCATCTAGAAATAATTAGAGTAATGTGCGAATAGCACATTACTCTAATTTACCTATATTGGTAATTTATCAATGAATACTAGCTTCAGTCTGTGAATAAGTACCAACGTCTAACGAGAGGAATCCTCTTCCACTGTTTCTTTAACCATGGTAGTACATAGTAGTCAAGACCGAACACGCTTCCTGAGCCACCAATTGTAGCGATACCTGCGGATGCATACCAGAGCATTTCATAAGGTGCCATGCCTGAAGTCCAGATCATAACGCCCATACCGATCGTTGCAATCGATGAGAATGCTGTGAATAGACCCAACATAAGAAGTGCACCGAAGGTGATCTCTGCAAGAACCATTCCGATTTGGAATATTTCAGCTAGTACAGTGTAACCTCCATCGGAAGTATAGAAGAATATATCCATAAAGGTATTCATAATGCTAGTAATAAAACCAGGGACAGGTAGAGCTGTTAGCGTCTCGCCTGTACTAGCAACGGCAGAAGCAGCTGTTTGAGCATCTACAACTTCAGCGACATTAGATACAGCTTCACTTGCAGCTGAAGTGGCATCAGATATTGGAGATGGAGGGATTAAGAATATCCGTGAAGGATCTTCGATAATATTCCCAATCTTATTCCAACCCTCTTTGAACCACATAAATCCTACGAAGAGACGAAGTGGCACAATCCAGAAATTCGGTGAACGCTTGGAGAAGTGACCACCTAGGAAGCTTCTACGGTTCTCTACATGGAAGAATTCATGCATCATGTAGGACCATACTTTATTGAATCCAGCAACAGTAGATAGATAGAATAAGTTGATGAAGTGCTTGGATAACATAGCCATGAATCCAGTAAGCATGAACATTTTATTAGGAAGACCTACATTGGCAACGCCATATCGACTACCAATCGAAACCATCGTACCGTGAAAGGCAGGCTTGTAGGATTTCTTCGTTGTACCCATGACATCGGCATGTATATTATGTGCAATAAGTGGAGCGGCATGCTCGGCATTCTCTACCATTTGTGGTACAGGGCGTGTCTCGCCTTCAGGAATAAAGAAAATGTTATCTCCGACAACGTACACGTTCTCGTGATCTAAGCTTTGCAATTTATCATTCGTTTCAATACGTTTGCGACCTTGTTGCTTCACATCTAGTGAACCTACGATTTCGGAGCCTTCTACACCAGCTGTCCAAACAATCGTACTTGCTGCAACTTCCATATCTCCCAGCTTGACAGCTGCAGGATCAACACCTGTAATTTTGGCATTTGTAATGATCTCAACACCAATTTTACGTAGGTATTTCTCGGATTTAGCGATCAACTTATCTGGTAGGATAGGTAGAATCTTAGGGGCCATATCTGCGACAACTAAACGAACATCTTGTTGATCAATATAGAACTCTTTACACAATTCATCACGATACTCAGCCATTTCACCGATTAATTCAACACCGGTGAATCCAGCGCCTACAACTACGAAGGAAAGCTTCGTCTTACGGATGATAGGGTCACTTTCTTTCGCAGCTTCAGTGAACATATTGCGAATTTGTTTCTTTAACCGAACAGCATCGTCATGTGACCATAATGTGAAAGTATTCTCTTCCGCACCTGGGATTCCGAAGAAGGTTGGTTTACTACCCGTTCCGATGACTAGATAATCATAGTCATATGTTGCTGTGTCGGACGTTAATTGTTTGGCATCAAAATCGATGTTCTTGATTTCATCAAGAACGACATCGACCTTTTGATTGGCAAAGATTTTCTTGAGATCAATCTTAACCGCATCTTCAGGCGTACGGTTAGCCGCTACTTCATGTAATTCTGTTAATAGGGTGTGATAGGGATTACGGTCAATTAGCTGAATTTCAACTTCGTTATTCTTCTTGAATTTCTTGGCTAATTTCTTAGCGGTGAGAACACCACCGTAACCTCCGCCCAAAAGGACAATTTTCTTCACAATTAAAGTTCACCTCAATGGTTTCTAATGTATTTCAATGTCTAATAATACCAAGCTTTATTAAAGATTAACAGTTATTATTTGGCACCTTCAAGAGCTTGTTGAGATAATGTTACAAAGTCGGATACAGTGATGGTTACACCTGATACCGCATCTGTTTTTCCTTCTGCATTTATAGTGATTGCTGCAGGGTCTTGTTTCTCAATTAAGAAGTCTTGAGCTGCTTGAGCTTGTTCATGCCATTCAGATAAAGATCCACCATTGGCTTTCATGCCGTATTTACCTTCAATAGAGTTAGCTTGTTTGTCTTCGCCAGCTTCATTCACACCACTGAAGAAAGCGTTAATGATGTTACCATTCGCGATTGTAAGATCAGCAGTACCTTTCCAACCGGAAGCAGAATCGAATTCTGCAGCTTCAGCATGGTATGATCCATCTTTATAAGCACCTGTTTCAGTAGGACCAGCATTCAATGCTTGTTGCGCTAGAACAGCTAGGTCATTAACATGAATAGATACGCCTGTAATGGCATCCGTTTTGCCTTCGCCATCTAGAGTGATTGCTGCAGGGTCTTGCTTCTCGATCAAGAATTGTTCAGCTTTCTCTGCTTGCTCATACCATTCAGCTTGGGCATTACCTTTTTCCTTCATACCGTAATTACCTGCTTTATCTACAGACTTCTTATCAGGCCCTCCCTTGGAACTTACGAAGTTCCAATCAACGGTAGCGATGGCGCCATCTTTCACTGAAAGAACGACATAAGGTTTCCAACCACTGCTCTCATCCAATGTACCTTCAGCATAATAAGCTCCATCTTGATACTTGTCTTCCCCTTCAGTTACTGCTGGTGTAACGGCTTCGTTCGTTGGTTCAGTAGTAGGTGGTGTAGCATCCTTATCGTTTCCACATGCTGCTAATACTCCGACTAACATCACACTGCATAGTAGTAACGTCCATTTCTTTCTCATCGTTAAATCCCCCCCTAGTTGTTTATTATGAATTGGATCATATATTTAAAATGTGAACCGTGTTGATGACGGGCACATTCAATAGCTACTTCTTTTCAAATATGATGTCTACGAAGAGGTTAGCATGATAAATGTCTCAATGTATGTGAAATTAATCACTTGAGAGGTATTGAATATCTACAATTAGATTTAAATCGTCCTGTTGCTTATAAACTATATCAGCTTAGGTCGAATTAGGGAAGAGGTAAATTGGAAGAATTTTAAATAATATTTAAAATATAAGGAAGTATAGGTTCCGCTTGATACTCTATTCCTCATATTAACGAAGTTATTTGAGTCGTTTCATATATGAATGTAATTGTCGAATAAATAGGATTGACAGATGTTTACTTGAGTGTAGAATGGGGACAAAAGAGAGAGTTTTTTAATAGATGGATATGAAAAGGAGTGCATCCTCATACGTGCGGCATCTAAGTTAAAACAAAGACGGAAGTTTTCGTTACAACGAAGGAATTTATTTATTGCAACAGCGGAAGGAATACCTTCTACTATGTTCCAAACGTTGCTTGGAGGACCGTTTCTTACAGGATATTTATTGTATTTGGGTGCAGGTTCTAGCGTTATCGGTTTGGTTCTTGCAATTACAACGCTAGTAAACGTCTTTCAAGTGTTTATCGCTTTTATGATTCAGAAATTACAAAGTCGTAAGTGGACGCTGGTTATATTCATTGCGATTCATAGATTACTCTGGAGCTCTACAGGTCTCATTCCTTTTATATTTGATAAAGAATGGTGGGTACCTGTCTTTATTATTGTTTATACCTCCGCATTTATTGCCAATGCTGTAAGTGGTGTATTATGGGCGTCAGTTATTAGTGATATCGTTCCTGCTGGGGTAAGGGGAAGATATTTTGGAATTAGAAATACGTTCTTAAATGCGCTTGGTAGTATCATGCTGTTTGTTGGTGGTAAAATACTTGATAGTAATCCTGAGAGTACAGGGTTTAAAATATTATTTATTCTTATATTTATTTGTGCAATTGCTAATATTGTTACGTTTTGTTTCTATCCAGATATGCCTTTCGAACGATCCCATGAGAACAAATTATTACCTATGATGAAGAAGCCGTTTCATGATAAACCTTTTATGAAATCAACATTGTTCCTAGCGTTGTGGCTACTTCTTCAGACGATGGTCGTTCCGTTGTTCTCCTATGTAATGCTAGACATATGGCATATTAATTACCAGACAATCTCATTGCTTACTATTGTTCAGACGGTATCCATGATGGCTAGTTTCTACGTATGGGGTAATCTAAATGCTAAATTTAGCAATAAGACACTATTATTTTGGACGCTCCCGATTATAGCTGGATCTTGTATGGTTTGGGGACTCCTTTCATTTCTACCACTGCTACTTGTATTAATGATCTCGCATATATTGTTAGGAGCGGGTATCGGTGGATTCAACCAATTAGTATTCAACTTTACGATTGGAGATACCCCCAAGAGCGAGCGACCTATGTTCATAGCAATGTATGCTGCAATCACGGGTATTACTTCTTTCCTAGGGCCGATGATTGGTGGACAAATATTTAATATGATAAAAGAACTTCCAGATTGGGTTCAACAGTATGGCTTGCAAAGTGTAGTGGGGACGATTATGTTAATTGTAGCGTTGACGTTCGGACGAAGAATTCTTAAAGATTCATAGGAGGGAACTATGGGAGTTCAGGCTGTTGTATTAGGTGCCACAGGATTGGTTGGAGGATTCGTAGTTGCGCAATTGCTACAACGGAAAGAATATGATGTAGTTAAGGTGCTTGTCAGGACGCCATTGAACATGCAGCATCCGAAACTTACGCAGATTGTAGTGGAATGGGATAAACTAGATCAATGTCGCGAGGTCTTTACGGATGTGAGAGATGTGTATTGTTGTTTGGGAACAACAATTAAAAAGGCTGGATCACAGGAACAATTTCGCAAAGTAGATTTTGAATATCCTGTTCATGCGGCTCAATTAGCACATGCTCAGGGTGTTAGTCAGTTTCTAGCTGTATCAGCAATGGGGGCCGATTCTTCATCTCGTGTGTTCTATAGTAGAACCAAAGGAGAAGCGGAGGCTGCTCTTTCGGCTGTTGGAATTCCCTCAGTACAATTATTTCGTCCATCCCTTCTTCTAGGGAAGCGTAACGAGAAACGTTGGGGTGAAGAGGTGGCTGCTAAATTCATGACCGCTTTCGACTTTCTCTTGCGTGGAAAGGGTGCCGTTTATCGTGCGATTCCTGCTGAAGTAGTAGCTCGAGCGATGGTGAATATCGCATTAACGGGATCGTCGGGCCTTCATATTTATCCGAATGAGGTCATTCATATTGTGGGATTGGCTTAATAACTGCGTTAGTAATGTGGTGTTCGGTTGTTATTGGTTCTGTTCATATGGTATGATATACAGTGGTAAATGGAGTTTAATGTCATTGATATAATGAAAAAAAAGTCCCGATTTTATGAAACAAGACTATTAAACTCACCTTTGGAAAGTAAGATTTAGGTGGGTTTTTTCACATGATAAGTTCGATTGTTGCAACAAAAATATGTAAGCAGTGAAACGACAGGAGACAACGATGACTCAACCGCTATATGGCGTATGGTTAGGCGATGTATTTTTTTGTTTTTCAGGTGAGGTATCTGAGCCAAGGGTGGATGCTTGGAGTCGAGTAGTGAAACAGTTTGAATGGAAGGATGGAACTCGTCCTTTTGCTAATGGGGTGTTACGGTTAGCGGAACTTCGATATCCATCCACTACCGCGAACCCTAAAACAAGCAACAGAAGAGGGGAAAGACGTCAACTAATGGGCAGGACATTAGAAGGTCTTGCACTTTCTCCGCAAGATGCATTCTTCATGCTCCTAGCTTGGGATGATGAGACTTGTATAGCACATGGAATACAACCTGGTGCTGAAATGAGTTACTGGGTGAAAGTAGCACGATTTGCATTGGAGCTAATGCTTCGTGGTCGGGTTGCACCTGGGACAGCGCCACTCGTTACAACGGGTTCACGCAGACGTACGAGTGAGCAGATTGTGACCGCTCGATGGAAACCTAAATTGAAGGGCAAACGAGAAGCAGAACGCTTCTTACAATTGGCAGCTTCGATGCCCCCACTTGCATTTGGTGTTCCTGCATTCGTGGGTTCAGAGACGAAGGAGGAAGCGGGCGCTGCCGTGCTGCATTCCTTCTTAAGTGCGATTATTCATATGGAAATTAAAGATGTGATACAGGGATTAGATGCTAAGCTTTCCCGGTATATGGCGAATTATCGGAGAGGTTACTCACCGATTGCTGAATTATGGTGGGATGGGCTCTTGACGGTAAGTCGCGATATTTCAATTCAAGGAACGCCTAGTGAGGTGGGAGAGCTAGCGAAGACGGTATCTCTCATCGGAGGCACTTCTGTTCCTGTAAGTGGAAACGGTGAAGATGAAGAGCATGCTCAGCAGAAGGGACGCCTGAATTTAGGACTACGGATGGAGCCGAGGATGCTAGACGATGTACAGCAATGGCATGTGTCTTTTTGGGGTGAGATCCAAGATGATTACGGGACGTGGCTGCCTGCAAGCTTTATATGGGGCAGAGCTCCTTCGGATTTGGAAGTCAGAGGGAGACATTATGAAGCGGTTCAAGAACAACTTTTGATAGCATTGGGTGAAGCTTCTTTCGTATCCTCTGAAATTCGTGATGCTTTGAATTTCCCGGCACCAGAAGGAATGGAGCTTACACCTGAACAGTTATTCACCTTTGTTCGCGAATCGGTTCCATTGCTAACGGCTGCGGGGGTGAGCGTCCAGCTTCCTTCTCGTTGGAGTAGGGATCGTCGTCGTGTGGGCCTATCACTTAGAATGGTACAGCCTGAAACGATTGAGAGTAGAGAGGGTGTGCCGGCGGCTTTAGGCATGGGGCACTTAATTTCCTTTGAGGTTGAAGCTGCGCTTGGTGGAATGACACTTACGCTAGAAGAGATGGCTAAGTTGGCAGAAGCGGATGTTCCATATACAGAATTTCGTGGTGAATGGATTGAAGTGGATCTCAAAGAAATCCGTCAGGTGTTGCGATATATTAAGCGTCACGAGAAAGGTCAGATGGAAGTATCTGATTGGATGCACTTAACTGCCGAAGATGGCGATGAGCGGATGTGGAAGGGTCTTACCGTCATGGGTATGCAGACGGTGGGAATGTTGTCATCTCTTCTCGAAGGAACAAGTTCGCGGCGTGTGCCAATCCGACCTGTGCCTGAATCGTTGCACGGCGTGTTGCGTCCATATCAGGAGCGAGGTTATCAATGGCTTGCTGCCATGCGGGACCTTGGCTTCGGTGTATGTCTAGCTGATGATATGGGACTTGGAAAGACCGTTCAGGTTATCACTTGTTTACTTGAACGGTTGGCTGAGCAGACTCAGCCTGTACTGATTGTTTGCCCTACATCGTTACTGGGGAATTGGCAACGTGAATTACAGCGTTTCGCACCGGATATGTCTATTTATATCCATCACGGGAATAAGCGACTGCATGGTGAAGAGTTCCTCCAAAAGGTTACACAACATAACATCATCCTTACAACGTACCATTTATGTGGTAGGGATGGCGTAGATTTGGCACAGGTATTATGGGCAACCATCGTGTTGGATGAAGCGCAATATATTAAGAATTACCGAACGAAGCAAGCTCAAAGTGTGATGAAATTGTCTGCTGCACATCGAATTGCGATGACGGGCACACCTGTAGAGAATCGCTTGGGAGAACTATGGTCGATTTTTCAATTTCTAAATCCCGGATATTTAGGGACGTCATCTTCATTCCGTCAACGTTATACTGGGGATGTAGATCAGGAACGTTTGCAGGAATTGCATAGATTGGTTGCGCCTTTCATGCTCCGCAGGCTCAAGAGTGATCCGGATATTGCGAAGGATCTACCCGAGAAGATTGAACTGAAATCTTACTGTACGCTAACCGATGTGCAGGGAGCGATGTATCAAGCTGTTGTTGATCAAATGTTGGTGCAGATTGAACAGCGCACAGGTATCGCGAGGAAGGGTCTCGTGTTATCTTCATTGACCAAATTGAAGCAGATTTGCGATCATCCCCAGCTATTAGGCAAAGAGGAAACTAGGGTGACGAAACAGGAAGCTTCTGGAAAAATGGAGCGCTTGTTAGAGTTACTTGACAGTATTGAAGAGATTGGCGAATCTGCGCTTATTTTCACGCAATACGTGGCTATGGGGCATTTGCTTGTATCACGTCTAGCTGCAAGGTATGGTAAGGCTCCGGCATTCCTGCATGGAGGTGTACTGAAGCAAGAACGCGATGAGATGGTTCGTAATTTCCAAGAGGGAGAGGGCACCTCGTTCTTTGTACTCTCGCTAAAGGCGGGTGGAGTAGGTCTCAATTTAACCCGTGCCAACCATGTGCTTCATTATGATCGCTGGTGGAATCCAGCCGTTGAGAATCAAGCGACGGATCGTGTATTCCGTATTGGACAACATAGGAATGTGCAGGTACACAAGCTCATCTGCCAAGGGACTTTGGAAGAGCGAATTGATGAACTTATTGAGAATAAAAAGTCACTGTCTGAACAAGTAGTAGGTTCGGGTGAGACCTGGTTGACGGAGATGTCAGATACTGATCTAAAGGACCTAATCGCCCTACAAGGCGAAGACTGGATGTGAGAGGAAGTTCAAAAAGTCATCTTTTGATCACGAAGGTTACCAGGAAGCGTATTCGGCATCGAATATTGAATTCACCCGGTCCTTCCGGTGCTCACGTAGGTACTGCCTACGCTCCGCTCCTCAGTCCCTAGCTTCATCCAATCTTCTCGGTGCTGAAAACCTGACTTTTTGAACTGGCATTGTAAATAATAAGAGGAGGGATGAGGGTGACAGATGTAGCGAAAGTCTTACTTGATGCGCGTCCGGGCATATTGATAGGGACGTTTACCAAATCCCTTGACGAACAGACTGAAGATAACAACCACGAGGTGAAGATACCTGTGGAGATATGTTCTCCTCAAGTTCAAGAGGGGATTCTCTCGGAACTAACGGGGAACCCTCATGATTTGTACCTTCTTCTCAGCGGAGAGGCTCCGGTATGGCTTCGTGATGTATTGCCTTCATCAGCAAATATCATGTTGACAGAAGCAACTTGTCATTGCGGAGATTCGACTTGTCCAAGGTTGTTATCTGTGCGTGAATATGCTTCTGAGCAGTTGGCTACTGATCCGATGATTGGGTTAGCCCTTATAGGATTGCCTCGTAAAGAACTGTTGTTCAGGGTTTTTGGTACATGGTCTACTTCAACGACCTCTCAGGCAAAGGAGATAGCGGCAGTAGAGTCATCACTACTCGAAGAGAAAGAGAAGCTTGGGCCTACTCCAGGAGATTGGCTAGCAGAGGCTGCTGAGCAAGGAAGACTGCATGAGCCAGGTCCTCTATTTCGAGATGTAACCGTATATCTTTCGCGAGCAGAGGATTCGGAACTACATGCAGATGACTGGACTCCATTGTTGGATGGGGTTCCCGGGGTTCAAAAGGCGCTACGAATGATTCTGAAGAAAACAGCCGACACAGCTGAGAAGCGCCGTAGGGTATGGTTTAAGGAATGAGTGGACCGTGCACATAAACCTAATGTTGTGTATTATAAATAGTAAAGTGAAGTAAGGAGAGTTTAGAATGAAATTACAGACATGGCAAACGAAGCATTGGATTCGTCTGTTTGCTCCAGTTCTTTTATTGTCCAGCATACTTCTTGCTGGTTGCGGATCTGAAACAGGGGGTTCCGCTCAAGGAGAAGGACAAGCGTTGCAGGCATCACCTGCTGGTCAAGGGGATCAGCAGGAAGTAGTAAAGGATGGACAAGCTATCGATCCGGTTATGGCGATGCGTAATGAAAATGCACTTCAGGCTACCATTCAAGAAGTGGACGGTCATGATGTAGTGACGAATCCAGAAGCGGTAACGGTGATTGTGAATAAACAACGGCGTCTTCCTGAAGGCTACGAGCCAAAGGATCTAGTGGAGCCGAATGTTCCTTTTTCTTTCGATGGACCACATGAGAAACGAATGATGCGTAAAGAAGCTGCGGAAGCGTTGGAAAAGCTATTTGCTAGAGCAGAATCCGAAGGTATTGAATTGCGAGCCGTCTCGGGATACCGTTCCTATGCACGTCAGAAGGTGATCTATGAAACTAATGTTCGTAATAGGGGAGAGGAAGAAGCTTCTCGCGTTAGTTCTGCACCAGGTAATAGTGAACATCAGACGGGTCTTACAATTGATGTCTCCAGCCCAAGTGTAGGTAATGCACTTGAAGAGTCATTTGGACAGACTAGAGAAGGCAAGTGGCTGGCGGAGCATGCACCAGAGTATGGTTTCGTTATCCGATACCTAGAAGATGCTGAGGATAAGACAGGCTATGTATATGAACCATGGCATATTCGGTATTTCGGTACTGATTTGGCACCAGGACTTGCTGCTAGTGGACTAACGGTGGAAGAATATTTTGATGAGAGCAATATTAAACTCTAGTTATGTTGTGTACTTATACATTGAAGAGAATGATGCGCAAAGAAATAGCAGATCAGGGTTATCCTTGGTCTGCTATTTCTATTTATTAGTTGCGGATTCCTATTTAATTACTTGCTAGCGTTAGTTTGACGGCGAAGCACACCAAAGGCTTCGAGTAGGAAGCGAGATGGCTCGACAGCTTTGCCATGGTAATGAAGTGGTGAAGTAATGTAAAGTCGCTCCTTAGCCCGAGTAACAGCTACATACGCTAGACGCCGTTCTTCCTCAAGTGCAGCAGCCTTAGCAAGTTTGGCATCCATCGTCTGTGGACGAGTGGCCTTCATTTCTTGGGGAAGCTGTTCTTTCAACACGGTACTATGAGGAAGAATTCCCTCACTTGCACCGATCCAGTAGACTTGGCGGAACTCCATCCCTTTGGCCCGGTGAATGGTTAATAGCTGTACTGCTTGACCAGCACCATCATCACGGAGGGCTTCCATTTGCTGATGTCGCAACGTTAATTCATCAGCATGAGCTATGAATAGTTCGACCGTATCGAACCGTGCCGCAGCACTCTCAAGCTCATCTAGGTTATCAGTCAGCGTTTCTTTATATTGGGTATGAAGAAGCGGGTCCCCGGCTTCTAAATATTTATCGTAGAATAATCTTCTCATTTCCTGAATAGCGTACAGCGGCTTGAGAGATGCCAGTTTCTTAATTAATTTGATCCGCTCTTTGACAGCGACCTGCTGGAAAGGCTGAAGACGATCCCATCGCGTGAGGTGAATGAGTGGATATTTCTTCGACTGCTTCTTCTCTTCATTCATTAAATAGCTCATGCCATCTTCACGCGGGATATAGAGTGGACCAAGTGCGCTCTGATAAGCTTCTTTACAGCGTGGATTCACAGATAATCTAAGATGATCCATCAAGGTCTTAATGACCGTCTGATCATAGAACACCGTGTTACTTCCATATTGAACAAAAGGAATTCCTCGAAGTAATAGTTGTTCTAACATAGAGCGACTACTACCTGCAGTTCGATGAAGAATAGCGATGTCTGAGTAAGTAACTTCTCCCAGTCGTACTTGCTCTTCTAAGTGATCCGCAACAAAGGCGGCCTCGTCCTCTACAGTAGCGGGAGAAGCATAGTAAGGAGCGTCACCTTCAGATCCTGCGGCCACAAGTTGCTTATGACGTCGGAATTCATTGTGAGCAATGAGGGCTGTACCTAGGCCAAGAATTCTAGAGTCGCTTCGATAATTGATCGGAAGTGTAATGATTGTGGCATCCGAGTAGATTTGATCGAACTGTAGAACAGATTCCTGTCGTGCACCATTAAAAGAATAGATCGTTTGATCATCATCTCCTACAACCATGAGATTGCGTTGTTCAGCAGATAATTTCTGCACGATTTCATATTGGACTGTATTGGTATCCTGAAATTCATCGACCATCAAATAGGTGAATCGCGATTGCAATTGAGTTAATCGAGAGGGATCATTCAATAATGATGTTGTATGTAACAATATATCATCGAAATCCCATTGATTACGTCCTTGTTTCCATTCTTCATACGTAAGCAGGATATTCTTGATCTTTCTTTCTTCCTCTGTGTTAGAGGGGAGTTCAGAGGGCCGTTTGCCGCTCATCTTCCATGATGAAAGTGCTGCTAAGAGTGTTTCTGGTTGATAGGTTTCACCTAATTTTAGGCGACGAAGTATGATTTTCATGATCGTATGTTTGGTTGAGAAATCACTAAGTATTTGCTCTTGTTGCCCAGACTGACGTAATAGAGATAATCCGAAAGAGTGGAAGGTACGAGCTTGTACAGATCGTGCTGCAACAGGTGAAATACAAGGGATGTTGGCAATTCGCTCCTTAATCTCTGATGCTGCTTTACTTGTGAAAGTTACTAATAGTATTTGGGAAGCTGGAACATTACGAACGGCGATTAAATATCCTGTCCGTGCGGCTAAAACCGTTGTTTTACCACAACCAGCTCCAGCAAGTGTAAGTAAAGGTCCCTGACCGTGGCGCACGGCATCAATCTGTGGTCCATTGAGATGAATTCCTTCTTGCTCTAGTGCGCGGAAGTAGAAAGCATCTTCCATAGGTTGAAGAACGAGTTCTTTACTGGTGGTTGTTGGAGCAGATCGCGTCTGTGGTAAGGGGGTGGATATAGGCACGCCTGTCGGGTGTGATTGATATTTAGTAGTTAATTGTGGCAATTACGGCCTACCTTTCTGAACTGTACAGGATATACCTTTTCACAATCCATATATAAATTTGTTATGATAGAGTCAGAGTCACTTGTTTTGGTTTAAAAAGTATCGATAGTTATCATTATAACGCTAATGACAAGTTTAAAGACAATATAGTAATGAAAGTAGAATAATCGCGATCTAAATAATCGCGATCTAATCGAGAAGGAGAATAATGATGAATATTATGCAACGAATCAAAAGTGGAGCGAATCGCGTAACCCAAAAGGCTCAAGATATGGTGGAAATTAATAAAATTAAAACTCAAATTACTGAAGTTGAAAGAGAAATGGATATTCACTTCTTGCAGATGGGTAAAGTATTCTATGTGGGGTATCAAACGGAAGATATGAGCGTGGCTGAGATAGAAATGGTTAAATTGTCAAAAGCTTGTGATACACTGTGGGAAGCTGTAGAGGAACTTCGTGGACGTATTGCAGAATTGCAGAACGAAAGGTTATGTCATTGTGGTCATGTTGTGGAACTGAAGGTTAACTTTTGTCCACATTGTGGCACAAAGATGTCAGGAAGTGAGTCTAAAAGTAGGAAGGAAAAGATGGTTCCTACCGAGAAGCAATCTATACAACCAGAAGAATTGGAGATACTAAACCCGAACTACACTGAAACGAATGAAAAGGAAGATCAGGTGGAGAGCGTGGATATGCAAGTACAGAGTTTAGAACGCGAACGTAGACAAGTAGAGGAACTAGAACGTGAGCGTGAGAGACAATTAGAGCTTGATCGTCGAATTCGGTATTGGAAAGGGCAAGATGACGGTGAGTCGAGTATTAAGGATGAAGAGGAAATCCCGGAAGAAACATTTAATTGTCAGATTTGTGCGGTTGATTTGCCTTTAGGATCTAAGTGGTGTCCGCGGTGTGGTGCGGAACAAATTTAATAATCTAGCCAAACATTGGTTTTTAGAAAAAATGGAATACGTTCATGCAGCTTGGGAGGACAGAAGAATGGAACAATTATTACATCATCTTCGGAATCTAGGGTTTACGGAGATGGAAGCCAAAGTCATGGTCGAATTGGCAGGAAAAGGCCCCTCATCAGGATATGAGGTAGCTAAAAGATTAGGTGTATCGCGTTCTAATGTATACACTACGTTACAACGGTTGTCCCTGCAGGGATTCCTTCATCATAGTTCTGGGGAGCCTATCCGCTATAGTATGATTAGTACGGAAGAGTTAACGCACATGATCTCAGGACAAATGCGCGAATCTCTTTCCTATATCGAGAATCAAATGCCAAGAATAGAGCCAGAACAGCCTCCTTTCCTTTCTGTAGAGGGCGACCATCATGTCCTAGCAGCGTTAGTACAGAGGTTGGAGAGGGCAGAAAAGGAAATTGTCATTGATGTATCGCATGAAGAAGCTACGCTGTTACGGGATGAATTGGAGCGTGCTGAGAGCAGAGGAGTAAAGCTGCTCTGGTCTACGGATGGTGGGGAAACGTCCCTAAGCCGTCATATGTTATGGCCAGGATGGAACTTATCATTCACACAGACCTCAGTAAATGTAGGGCGTAAATTCTCATTTGTTATCGATCGGACGTGGTGTATGCTCGGCATGCGCGGAGAGGATTTGCCAACGAGTGCTATGGTGAGTGTTCACCCGGCGATGTCGGAGTTACTGCTTAGTCATTTCACACAGGAGATGGTTCTTTATGAAATGGAGCAAGATATCGGAGATACTCTAACAGAACGCTATGGTCATCACTATGAACAAATTTACAAGAAGTATGTAGGCGTAGATAACAACATTAAGGGGGAATGAAGACATGCAGGAGTGTCTCGTTCATTTCGAAGTGAAGTATAAAGAAGAAATCAAACATTTGCGGGGAATTATTTTTCTTGATGAGAAGCAACAGCCAGGTGATGAACAGCTTTTGGATATGCTTAAAGATATGAATTACAACGTCGTAATTGCTGATCGTGAAACATTATTGTTTAAATCAGTTGATCCCTCGTCGGAATACATTTCCATTAGGATTACTGAGTTAGATATGGGGGAAGAAAAGTACACTGAGGATAGAGATCTTAAGTCTATTCTGAGTAATCTACTGTAGTGGAATGCTAGTATTCACATCATTCTATTATTTTCCCCTTTATTTAATGATGTGCTATGCGTTATAATACTTGAGTTACATTTCATTTCATACTAACATTGTCATATGACTCCGTATATGTGCAGGAATAGGCCTGCATGTCTCTACCTGATCACCGGAATGATTGGTCTACGGGTTAACTGCAACATGCCCAATCCATCCTTCTATTCAGAGAACTTGACTGAGAAGCATAGTACGATTAGGTATGTCTGTTAATCTAAAGCCCTGGATTCCCTGCTGCAAGTTGGCGGTGATGAAAGGGTTGTTTTGCGCAAGTATAGGAAAAAAGTATCGCCATGTATATAACTAGAGGGGGAATTAATATGCAATTGCTAAGAAAGAAAGTCATCAACGAAGGTATCGTACTAAGTAACCAAGTATTGAAGGTTGATTCTTTTTTGAATCATCAGATGGATCCAGAATTAATGAAAGAAGTAGGTAAGGAATTCACACGCAGATTTGTTGATCAGAAAATTACACGGGTGTTGACCATTGAATCGTCAGGAATCGCACCAGGGATTATGACGGCGCTAGAGTTAAATGTCCCGATGATCTTTGCCCGTAAACATAAATCATTGACGCTTAAACAAGATATCTACGTGGAGAAGGTATTCTCATTCACGAAACAAGAGACCAATGAAATTACAGTCTCTAAGAAATTTATTGATCCTACAGATCGCGTATTGATTATCGATGATTTCCTCGCGAATGGTGAAGCGGCATTCGGATTAGCTCGGATCGTGGAGCAGGCAGGAGCAGAGGTTGTAGGAATTGGGATCGTTATCGAGAAATCCTTCCAACCAGGTCGTCGACTATTGTTAGAAGCAGGGTATCGTGTAGAATCCCTTGTACGTATTGCTGCGTTGGACAATGGGACTGTGACCTTTGTAGAAGAGGATATGTAAGATAGTTTTACTATGAACTAGGGGGAAGAAACAGCATATGCAACAGCAAGAACAGGGTCATGAACCTATTTTTCAGAAAAACAGAAATCCAGTCCATACATTATCTTTAGGACTTCAGCATGTGTTAGCGATGTATGCGGGTGCAGTTATTGTTCCGCTCATTGTGGCGGGGCAATTAGGTCTTACAACGGAACAATTAACCTACCTCATCTCTATTGATTTACTTGCTTGTGGTGTGGCGACATTGCTACAGGTATTTGGGAATCGATTCTTCGGGATCGGTCTTCCTGTGATGTTAGGATGTGCCTTTCAAGCTGTATCTCCAATGATCGCGATCGGACAGAGTCATGGCGTGTCTGCCATATACGGAGCGATCATCGCTTCGGGTATCTTTGTCATTCTATTCTCGGGTTTATTTGGCAAGCTTATAGCCTTATTTCCACCTGTTGTAACAGGATCAGTCGTGACGATCATTGGTGTGACGCTTATTCCGGTTGCATTAACGGATATAGGAGGCGGACAGGGAGCGGTAGATTTCGGAAGTTCCTTGAATCTGTCTCTTGGATTCGGCGTGTTATTGTTTATTATTTTGATGAACCGCTTTACTAAAGGGTTCATACGCTCTATATCTGTTCTAATAGGATTAATTGCGGGTACTGTCGTAGCGGGTATGTTAGGTCATGTTGATCTAGCCCCGTTGAGAGATGCGAGTTGGTTCCAAGCCGTACAACCATTCTATTTCGGGAAGCCGACATTTCATGCCTCAGCTATTATTACGATGATCTTGGTAGCTATCGTGAGTGTCGCGGAATCGACGGGCGTGTTCATGGCACTCAGTAAAATTGTTGGTAAAGAGCTTACCTCGAAGGATCTGACTCGTGGGTATCGTGCGGAAGGAATCGCTATCGTTGTTGGGGGAATATTCAACTCTTTTCCTTACACGACGTATTCTCAAAATGTAGGGCTCGTACAAATGAGTCGTGTTAAGACGAGGGATGTCATCGTCGTTGCAGGTGGAATATTAGTGGTGATCGGCTTCGTACCGAAGATTGCTGCATTAACACAGCTCGTGCCAACTCCTGTGTTGGGCGGGGCGATGGTTGCTTTATTCGGAATGGTTGTCTCATCAGGAATCCGGATGCTTGGTGATCAAGTGGATCTGAATCGGTATGAGAACTTGTTCATCATTGCTTGTTCTGTAGGTATGGGACTTGGAGTAACCGTAGTACCGGAAGTATTTATACAATTGCCAGCATGGCTTCGTATTCTCGTTGACAATGGTATTGTGGCTGGTAGTGTTACTGCTATTGTCATGAATCTTATTTTTAATGGTCTCAAAGGGAATGACGCTGTTCAATCGGAATAAGGCTATCCAAGTACAATGAGATCGTGATAGATCAGGGGCTGCTCCACTCGTAGATGACAATCAACGAGTAGAGCAGCCCCTTTGTCTTTGAAGATATGGGAATTAATTTATTATGCGCCTCTAGGGATCATTAATTGTAAGCCGCTAGGGGATACTGTGGAATCGTAAGGACGGTTAGGCATAGTCTCTCCATCGCCAAGTGCCAATCTCTTTTGCTCAGTATGAAATGAAATAGAACGACCTCGAAGCATGGTGACGAATGGAAGATTGACATGATTCCCGGTTAGCGCTCTTGGAAATAGGCGAAGTAGCTGCAAGCGAGTGCAACCATGGACGACACATATGTCCAAGAGACCATCATTCGGCTGGGCCTGAGGTGAAATTTTGAATCCACCTCCGTAAGAGACAGCATTGGAAATGGCAGTCATCCAAGTGTTATCGTAAGTCGTTGTATTATTATCGCAAGTGACACTGACCTTTGTAGGTTTGTATGTAAGCACCGTATGGAGAATGCCGATGATATAGGCGACCTTACCTACTCGAAGCATATTACACCATTTCTTATACTTGCTTTGGTTCACATTCTCTGCGACCTGGGCATCGAAACCTATAGCGAGCGCTGTTAATGTTAGGACCCCTGAAGTTGAGATCAGATCAACAGCCTGAATCTTCCCTCTGAAAATAACTTCTAGCGCGCTTTTTGTATCAAAGGGTATACCAAAACTTCGAGCTGTATCGTTACCTGAACCGGCTGGAATAACGGCTAAGGGTATACCGGTCTTGTGTAGAACGGGCAGAGTGCTGTGAATTGTACCATCGCCACCGATGATGGCAACAGCTTGCCATGACTCCGGTTGCTGAAGCATTTCAGAGAGAAAGCTTGCGGCTTGAGCGGAACTTTCTGTAAAGATATGACGATGTGGAATCTTACGATCTTGTAGGATGGTGTGTACTTTGTTCCATGTTCGGAGCCCATTTCCACTTCCTGACTTCTTGTTAATAAGAAATAGATACATCGATTTACCTCCAAAAATTCAATAATAATGTAATAAAAATATAATCATGTGTTCTAACTACTGTAACCTGTGGCGAAGTATGATACAATAGGAATGAGTGATTCAGCTGCACTGGTTTTCGGGTAACTCGTTTGTCAAATACTCGAGCGGTGATCGAAGAGCTTTCTATCCACACATAATTCATATTACTCCACGATGTTTCAAGGAAGATCTTTTCGGCATTCTCTTAACCCGAGCTTTTCATTCAGCGATTTGGGAGGGAACAATTATGGCAACTAAAGGTCATAACGAAGTCAAGGAAAGTCTAAGGGAAATGACACGTATTTTCCAGCCTAAGGATCCAAAGAAGTTTGTGAAGGATTACGTCAGGAAATATCATATTATGGGAGGATACGAAGAGGAATTAACCTCTGTGGTAGAGCATGAACTAGGACGGATGAATTCTTCTACGTTATAATGCAATGATTATTGAATTTTATGAAAGATCCTTATAAACTGTCTTCTGCGGTATTTACCGCGGAACTCGGTTTTTTTGTTATGGGTTATAAGAATGACATGTGACAGATATGTTTCAGATGACACAATGTTGGCAAATATAGAAAGAGTAGTCTAGCGACGTATTTTTCAGGTATATTTTATAAACCTTATTGTTTATTAAAACTCTTTTCTTTATATGAAACCGATTACAAAGCTTAGTCTCATGCTATTTTTTGAAGATTTGAACAATTTGTGAACTAGGCGCCAATCATTGACAAAGTGGTACCTTAAACTTATATTAAAATAGGTGATACTTTTAATTGACAAATACATATTTTTCGTTATTTTAAAGGTGTTTTTAGTGATCGATGTTTGAAAAAATATATTAAATTGCATAAAAAGTGGGGTAGATTATGATGAAAAGATGGCAGGCCATGAAGAAACTCCTTCCTATGCTAGCGATGTTCACCTTGCTGTTGGCAGGTTGTGGCCGTGAGGACTTGTCGGTGCTGAGACCGCAAGGGCCTGTGGCACAGGGGCAGTACAATTTAATATTGCTGTCCATCTCAATTATGTTCGTTGTATTGGTTATTGTTTTTGCGATTTCAGCGTTTGTACTTATTAAATTCCGTAGAAAACCAGAACACACAGAAATGCCTGAACAAGTTGAGGGTAATTTCAAGTTGGAAATCATTTGGACAGTTATTCCATTGATATTAGTACTTGTTCTTGCAGTACCTACTGTTAAAGAGGTATTTGCTTTCGGAAACGATCATTCTAATGACAAGGATGCTATACAAGTGAAAGTTACGGGACATCAATACTGGTGGGAGTTTGAATATCCTCAGTATGGCATTACTACAGCACAAGATCTGATTATTCCAACGAATAAGCATATTGCGTTTGAACTGAAGACAGCAGACGTAATCCACTCATTCTGGGTACCATCCCTATCAGGGAAGCTGGATACTAACCCAGATGGAACCTTGAACAAGTTCAGTTTCGTTGCTCCTAATGAAGGTGTATATCTAGGTAAATGTGCGGAATTATGTGGGCCTTCACATGGATTTATGGAGTTTAAAGTGAAATCGGTAAGTCAGGAATCTTTTGATCAATGGATTACGGCTATGGAAGCACCGATGGTAGCTTTGGAGGATGAAGCACTTGCAGATACATTCAAGAACCAATGTTTAACATGCCATGCCGTAGGTGATCAAGGTGGTCTGTCTGGCCCGAGTCTAACGGGAATTGGTTCGCGTGAAGCGGTTGCAGGTATATTATTGAACTCCGAGACGCCTGGAGAATATACGAACACCGTTGAGGAGAACTTGAAAGAATGGCTCCATGATCCTCAGTCAGTGAAGCCAGGTAATAAAATGCCTGCACCAAAAGACTTAGGGCTTACCGATGCAGAAATTGATGGTATTGCAGCATACTTAGCCAATTACAAATTAGATTATTAACTAGTGTGTGTTCAAAAAGTCGAGTAGTCCTCTTGATATACTTCGTGACCCAAAGATGACTTTTTGAACAACCTCTAAATAACAGCAAGGACTCTAAAGGGGGTACAAACCTTGGCTCACGCTCATAGTGTCAAGCGCTACAAGGGCTTAATGGACTGGTTGACGACTGTTGACCACAAGAAAATCGCTGTCCTATATTTACTTGGTGGAGGATTGTTTTTTGGGATTGGTGGTATTGAAGCGATTCTCATTCGTCTTCAGTTAATTAAGCCAATGAATAATTTGATAGACGCACAAACATTTAATGAATTAATTACAATGCACGGAACAACGATGATCTTTTTAGGTGTCATGCCAATTGTTTTTGCTCTGATGAATGCTCTTATTCCTCTTCAAATTGGTGCGCGTGATGTAGCATTTCCATTTCTGAATTCTTTAGGTTTCTGGACATTCTTGTTCGGGGGAATTTTATTGAATCTTAGTTGGGTTCTAGGTGGAGCGCCTGATGCAGGTTGGACTTCCTATACACCACTGTCTGGTGCTGAATATAGTACCACACATGGAGTGGATTTCTATACGGTAGGTTTACAGATTGCGGGGTTAGGTACGTTAATTGGGGGTATTAACTTCCTAGCAACTATTATTACAATGAGAGCACCAGGGATGTCGTTTATGCGTATGCCTATGTTTACGTGGACTTCATTCATTACTTCAGCGATGATTTTGTTTGCTTTCCCGGCTATAACAGTTGGTCTCGTATTGTTATCCTTTGACCGGATACTAGGCGCGAACTTCTTCGATGTAGCAGGTGGCGGGAATCCGATCCTTTGGCAACATATATTCTGGATCTTCGGGCATCCGGAAGTTTATATTCTGATATTGCCTGCATTTGGTATCATTTCAGAAATTATACCTACATTCTCACGTAAACGTCTCTTCGGTTATAGTTCGATGGTGTTCGCTACGATTTTGATTGCCTTTTTGGGATTCATGGTCTGGGCGCATCATATGTTTACAACTGGGCTTGGTCCAGTAGCTAACGCTTTATTCTCAATATCTACGATGTTAATTGCTGTTCCGACTGGAATTAAGATCTTTAACTGGTTGTTTACGATGTGGGGAGGTCAAGTGTCCTTTACGACACCTAATCTATTCGCAGTTGGATTTATCCCAACATTTACAATGGGTGGAGTTACGGGTGTGATGCTTGCGTCTGCTCCTGCAGACTTTCAATTCCACGATACGTATTTCGTGGTAGCCCATTTCCACTATGTTATTGTCGGTGGTATGGTATTCGGATTATTCGCAGGACTTCATTATTGGTGGCCTAAGATGTTCGGGCGGATGTTAAGTGAACCACTAGGCAAGTGGACCTTCTGGACCTTTGCAATTGGTTTCCATATGACATTCTTCATTCAGCATTTCCTTGGACTGATTGGAATGCAACGTCGCGTATTCACGTATTTACCGAATCAAGGATTTGATACGATGAATTTTGTCAGTACCATTGGTGCGCTCTTAATGGGTGTGGGTGTGATGATATTCCTAGCGAATATTTACATTACATCGAGAAAACCTATTGGTGTGGCTAATGACCCTTGGAAAGATGGACGTACATTAGAATGGACGATTCCTTCACCTCCACCGGAGTATAACTTTAAACAAATACCACTTGTACGTGGTCTTGATGCTTACTGGAAGGAAAAAGAGGCTGGTAATACGGAGATGACACCTGCCGAGCCAGTAGGACCTATCCATATGCCTTCACCTACTATACTTCCTTTTGTAATGTCTCTTGGGATTTTTATA
Organism: Paenibacillus sp. Y859; assembly: GCF_056786405.1. Taxonomy (NCBI): domain Bacteria; kingdom Bacillati; phylum Bacillota; class Bacilli; order Caryophanales; family Paenibacillaceae; genus Paenibacillus; species Paenibacillus sp. Y859. The sequence continues at coordinate 98,115 of NZ_JBXCIZ010000005.1, forward strand.
GCAGGACTTGGTTTCATGTTCAGCAATGAGAAATTCTCTAATTCCTTTATGAGCTTCATATTTAATAACTGGGTTGTGTGTGGATTGGGGCTTCTCATCACGTTCGGATCTATGTTGCTTCGATCTCACTTTGATGATCATGGCTGGCATATTGAACCAGAGGAACTGGAAGAGGAGGGGGTATAAGGATGGCTTCAGCACATGTAGAACAGGTAGACGGCCAATTGCCTCATCATCCTGAGAAGGCAACACTTGAAGGTCGTAATAAGATTCTTGGTTTTTGGCTCTTTCTTGGTGGCGAGGCCGTACTCTTTGGTACTCTTTTCGCAACATTCCTTACATTACGCAATCAGACTAATGATGGTCCATCGGGGTTTGAACTTTTCAGTTTACCGCTGACGGGAGTGGCAACGTTAATCTTACTATTGAGTAGTTTGACAAGTGTGTTTGCCATCCAGGCTATGCATCGTCATAATATAGGCTCACTGAAGAAGTGGTTAATGTTGACTGTGCTGCTGGGACTTGGATTTCTAGTTATTGAAATTTATGAGTTCTATGAGTATATGATGCATAATGATTTCAGTATGACGACAAGTGCATTTAGCTCGGCATTTTACACGTTAGTCGGATTCCACGGTGCTCACGTTATATTTGGAATTTGTTGGATCGCGTTTCTGATAAGACAGTTATACACCAAGGGATTAACCGTTGTAACGGCACCGAAGGTTTATGTGTCAGCTATGTATTGGCACTTTGTCGATGTTGTATGGGTATTTGTCTTTACGGTCGTTTACTTGCTTGGAAAGGTGGGCTAAAGCATGACTGCGGATGAACAGATCAAGCACAAATTGGTTAATCGCCGCCCTCGACACGAGGGGCCTCAGAAACATATTGTAGTGTTTATCTTTTCCATAGTACTGACTCTAATCGCATTTGCAGCAGTAGCCGCAGGAGGAGTAAACAAAGGCTTCACGATTACCTTATTATTGGTAATGGCCGTGTTACAAGTGTTTGTTCAAATGGGATATTGGATGCATTTGAAGGATAAGGGACATCTGTTACCGATTGTGTTTATGCTAGGTGGTTTTTTCGTAGCAGGGACGGCAGTTATTACAGCAATATTCTGGATGTGGTGGTAAGATAAGAAGAGGTGGCTTAAGCCACCTCTTTTTTAAAATATAAGAAGGTATAAGTTATTTGGAGGAATGTCTACTCTAACCTTTATGATATTTAAAAGTCTATCTATTTTTGCAGAGAGTTGCGATGTTAGAGTGACGAACAAAGCTTCGTGATGATGGTAGTGAGGATGAGACAAGAATAGATGCATAAACTGCATTTAATTAGAAGTAAAGGTAGGGAACGAAGGAATTAGTTGTAAAAACCACAGTTAAAAATGGCGATAACGGTGAAAAGTGAGGATTCCAGTAATCTAGATGTACTCCATGCAACTAAATTTAGCTTCAGAGGGATTGGGTTGAATTTAGATGTATTTAATGCAGCTAAATCGAGTCGCGTAATTATGAAATTGATTCTTGATACTCTATTCCTTATATTTCCGCCGAAACGGGTGCCGTCTTTGAAAAAGGACGGCATTGCCGTTTCTACTTGATGAAAGAATGTTGAAGAAACATGTTAAGTTAGGAGGTTATCAGATGTTAGGCTTGGAATACTTTAGTTTTGCTGACTTATGGAGCCCATTGTTCATGGTGTTCATGCTGCTCATATTAGCTGGTTATTTACTTGTGATAGGTCCATTCAGTGAGAAGTTTGCAGCAGGAGAACCGCCAGTCTCGTGGGGTAAGAAGACGATGTTTATTATAGGAATATTTATGCTCTATCTAGCTCAGGGCGGTCCAGTAAGTCTATTAGGTCATATGATGTTCACATTTCATATGTTGACGATGGCTCTTTCGTATTTAGTCGCACCACCGTTAATTATTTTGGGTATGCCCACTTGGCTCTGGCGTGCATTGTTGAGGGTGAATCCATTTCGACGGTTAAGAGTTTTGGCCAATCCAATTGTTGCTGCTGTTCTATTTAATGGTTTGTTCTCCTTCTATCATATTCCGGCTATTCATGATTACGTGATGTTGCATTTTAACGTTCACCGTTTGTATTATATTGTATTGTTCGTGAGTGCTATGCTCATGTGGTGGACGCTATTGAATCCACTACCTGAGAAGATGAAAGGATCAAGTCTTGGTAAAATGGGCTATATCTTTTTGAATATGATATTATTGACTCCAGCATGTGGTTTAATTATCTTCGCAGCTCAGCCTATGTATGCTACATATAGTGACCCAGATATTTGGGCGAAGGCAATGGGATATTGTTTTTCCGGGGATACATCTGTATTGTTAGAGAATTTCGGTGGACCTACATTTTTTAACTTGATGAGTCCGTTGGTTGATCAGCAGGTGGGAGCGATTCTGATGAAGTTTGTGCAGGAGATCACTTTTGTTTCTATGCTAGCTTATATATTCTATCACTGGTATAGGAATGAGAACCGCGAAGATGATGATATATTGCTAAAAAACATTTAGGTATATGCTTCCGATGCAAGTTTTTTCGAAGTATTGCCTGTATGTAACTCAAAAAAACTCAAGTATATGCTTTCGATGCAAGTTTTTCCGAAGTATTGCCTGTGTGTAACTCAAAAAAACTCTTAGGAGGATATTCATGGATTTATATTTCTTGTTACCAACGTTAAGCACCACTTTTATAGTGATCAGTGCAGTATTAGTAGCCATTGGCTGGAATCTTATTATTAAGGGCAAGAAGGAAGCGCATAAGAAGGTTATGATCAGTGCAGCGATTGCAGCATTGTTATTCTTCATTATTTACATGTCCCGTACGATATTCGTAGGTAATACTGAATGGGGTGGCCCAGAGAACCTTCGAGTGTATTATCAAATTTTCTTAATTATGCATATTATTCTTGCTACCGTTGCGGCTGTTTTCGGGCTTACGACGCTGACGCTTGGATTTAAGTCCAAGTTCGCGAAACATCGCAAATGGGGGAAAGTGACATCGATTATGTGGTTCTTCACAGCGATTACAGGTGCCACGGTATATGCTCTCTTGTATCTTCTGTATCCAGGTGGACATACGAAGCCTGTATGGGAAGTCATCCTCGGGATCTAGTACAACAGAATAAATGCTTTATAGGTAAGCTAATGATGAGCATGATGAGAGATCCGTCAGTATAACTGCGGGTCTTTTTTTGTTTGGGAAAAATGTGAAATTAAAGGTTGACGTAGAATGTTACAGACATTATACTGTGTATATTGATATATACAGTGAGCACAGTGATCGGACAATGAATAATAATATTTTTTAAAAGTGAGGCGAAATGATTGAAGATATTAATAAGAGATGCTTGGATGATTTTCAAAAAAGATATAAAAATTGAGAAATACATGTTCATCGTTTCAATAATATTCATGAGTTATATAGGTATAATGGTTAGCACGCTTATAGCGGGGCAATACGAACATCAGAATGAATTAAATCCAATGTCGGATATGCTACTACTTACACTGATTCCGATGCTAGGCTTTTATTACTCAAAGAAGTCATTTAAATATCTCACAGAGGACTCATACACACAGATGTTGATCTATTTACGTACGTTGCCCATCTCTCCTCAAGTCATTATGTGTTATAGGTACATCCAGATGTTCATAGCATTGACGATGAATAGTGTGATTGTGTTCAGTATCATATATGGAGTTAACTATCAAATGAGATCGGAAATGTCTGTAGGAGCTTACATCTGTTTCGCACTAACATGGATTGGATATGGTCTAGCTTTTACAGGGATTTATATTCATCTCGAATTGACATGTAGTGGTAGGAAATATTTCTGGTTAACGATGGTGATCACGGGAGTGACGTTTATTGTAGGAATTATCATTTGGTTATTTGATGGCAACCTGCTGTTATATACGGTGAGAATGAGCCAAGAGTGGGGGATATTATCGCCAGTCATGTGGGGGGCTTTAGTAGTTGGAGTGATAAGCCTGGCTTTAATGGGTAAGTTAACTCTCCGCAGATTACAACACAGAGATCTTCTGTAATTAGTTATATATGAGTTGAGGAGTGAGGTGTGAAAGGTGTGGATACCAATTCAAATTAACGAGAATAGTGCAGAGCCCCTGTATCATCAGATAGAGACTCAACTAAGATCGCTTATCATAAATGGTCAGATCGAGGAGAATACACTTTTGCCATCGATCAGGGAATTTGCCAGCTGGTTAAATTGCAGTGTTATTACTATTCGGAGAGTATATCAGGATCTTGAGGGTGAAGGTCTTCTAAGGACGAAACAAGGAACTGGAACGTTTGTTGCTAAAGTAGGAGTGTCTCAAATGGAAGCATTCAGAAGAGAGTCTGTAGAGGAAGCACTAAATAAAGCTGTTGACATCGGGATATCCGTTCAGTGTAGTGAAGAGGAGATTAAGAGGTTATTTCTAGATATAGTAACGCGTAAATACGATCCTGAGCATGGGAAGGAGTAATCGTTAAATGGAGCAGAGCGTCGTTAATATGGTTGGTGTTAAAAAAAAGCGAAGAAATAAAATGATAGGTCCCCTTAATCTCTCTATTCCACAAGGGTATATCGTTGTTATCGTAGGAGAGAATGGGTCAGGAAAAAGCACGATGATCAATATGCTGATGCAGACGGTGATACCCGATGAAGGAGAGGTCACATGGTTCGGCCAGTCCTATCCTAATGGTATTCCACCTGAGATTAAGCAACAAATAGGATATGTGTCAGAGAAATCTAACGTCGAAGAGGACCATCTTACGGCGGAGGAAGTCGCAGCATTTCGTTCACACTGGTACAAAGGTTGGGATCATGCGTTATTCGAGAAATTAATGATAGGTTTTAATATCCCTCGGAACACCAAGCTAACGAAGATGTCCAAGGGAGAAAGACGGAAGTTGGAAATTGCGGTGGCATTGGCGCCGCGTCCTAAGTTACTGCTGCTAGACGAACCTTCTTCGGGGCTTGACCCTTTTGCTTGGAAGAGAATGATTGATGAACTGCAGGAATATATGCAACAAGGAGATACAACGATTCTATTGTCCACTCATATTGTAGATGAGATTAAGAAACTAGCCGATTTCATTATACTAGTACATCAAGGTCAAGTCCTCGGGATGGTTGAAAAAGATAGTCTTATGGATAACTGGAAGGAAGTATGGATCAGAGGCGATAGCGCGATGGTAGAGAATTTACCAGGAATTGTTCAAGTTGAGCAGGAACCAGCGAATATATTACGAATGATAACAACTGAGTGTAAGAAATTGGAGAATGTTCTACAGGCTTCAGGTATACAATTAGTGAAGACACGAGGGCTGGAGCTTGATGAAATATTAAGTCTATGGATACAAAGAGATGAGGCTGTCGTTGGGCAGTCAGAGAGGGGAGTATAATATGGAAGCTTTGAAGTTGGAGAAAGTGGTTAAGCAATTCGGAGACAAGACGGCAGTGAATGAATTATCTCTTCAAGTTGGGGAGGGCGAAATCTACGGATTGCTAGGGGCCAATGGAGCTGGAAAAACAACGACGATGCGGATGGTCCTAGGACTTATATATCCCGATAATGGAAGTATTATGTACAATGGGAAAGCTCATAGCAATGAGCTCCGACAAATCATGGGTTATTTACCCGAAGAGCGGGGTCTATATCCGAAGATTAAAGTGAGTGACCAACTGACTTATTTAGCTCAGCTCCGGGGCATGGGACGTAAGGATGCAGATAAGAGTCTGCGCTATTGGTTGGAGCGTTTCGAAGTTCCGGACTATTATGATAAAAGAGTTGAAGAGTTATCCAAAGGTAATCAACAGAAGATTGGATTCATCGCGGCTGTCGTACATAAGCCACAGATCCTCATCCTAGATGAAGCATTCAGTGGATTGGATCCGGTCAATGTAGAATTGTTGAAATCAACAGTGAAGGAACTTCGCGATCAAGGTACGAGCATATTATTCTCGACTCACCGTATGGAGCATGTAGAGGAACTATGTAGAAATATTACGATTATGGATCGTTCTAATCCGATTATTCAGGGAAGCCTGAAAGAAATTAAAGGTAGATATCCACGTGAACAAGTAGCGCTTGTAACAACGAGTGAGGTATCTGGACTAAAGGATATTGTTGGAGTAAGTCATGTGGAAATACAAGAGCAAGGGACGTATCTGATCACGATTTCAGATGTTTCTGCTGCACAACAGATTTTGCAGACAGCGATGCAACAAAGTGTTGTCGAGAAATTTGAATTGAAGGAACCGACACTGAATCAAATCTTTATTAAAGAGGTAGGTGAATCTAATGAATAATATAAAAACTGTCATTGGTTTTACATTTCGTAATAAGGTGAAGACGAAGGCTTTTATCATTACCACATTAGTATTAGCTATCATTATGTCTATTGCGATTAATATTCCGTACTTCATTCAGTTGTTTACGGGTGAAGATTTGAAGGAGAATACGGGGACTACACGGGTAGGTCTGGTCTATGGACAGCAGGCTGAATTGGCTGGACAGCTAGAAGACTATTGGAAAGCGCAGAATAATGAAGATTTCACATTTGTGAAATATGATACTGCGGACATGGAAGTTTTACAGAAGGATATTGAAGAGGGAAACATTGAAGGGTATCTACAGTTCGCAGAAGATCAAGCTGGGATATTCCCCGCAGTGACTTATTCTTCGAAGGATGGAGAGTATCTGAATCCAGTTGCTCACGCTGATCTTGTTGGTGCATTGCAGACTGTCAAAACACAAAGTATTGTGAAGGATTCACTCACAACGGAGCAAGTCGCGGAGTTAGGAACTCCAGTGCAGTTTAATACTCAAAGCGTCACTCCAGAGACTTCTACGGATGATAAAACGGTTAAAGAAGATGGACCAGACAATATGTTGAATTTCGCTGTAGTCTATCTCTTGATGATTCTATTCTTCTTCACCACTATGACAACTGGGAATATGATCGCTGCCGAAGTAACAACAGAGAAAAGCTCACGGATTATGGAAATTCTAATTACGAGCGTGTCACCGTTGACTCAAATGTTCGGTAAAATTATCGGAATGTTCCTCGTTGGCTTGACCCAGATTGGAATCTTCGGACTGGTGCTTGTAGCGAACGTACTCATGCCGCAGAATAAACAAATACTGGCAGATTTCGACTTGAATCTATCACAGGTTAGTCTAGACGTATTGATCTATGGATTCATATTCTACGTGTTAGGATACTTCTTATATGCGGTCTTGTTCGCTGCTGTTGGCTCGATCGTTAGCCGTACAGAGGATCTAGGTCAAGCGGTCATGCCAATTACGATGTTATCACTAGCTGCCTTTTATATCGGAACTTTCAGCATTAGTGTTCCTAACTCAATCTTGATGAAAGTATCTTCATTCATCCCGTTCTTCTCACCAACGACGATGATTGTACGGATTGGGATTGGGGAAGTAGCGGCTTGGGAAATATGGTTGTCACTACTCGCGTTAATCATATTCATTCTTTTCTTCGGCTGGTTATCCGCCAAGATCTATCGTACAGGTGTACTCATGTATGGTAAGCGTCCAACGATGAAAGAGATTCGTAAGGCGATGAAGGCTTATAAAATTTAAAAGAATCTAAGGAACTGTTGTGAGTAACGGTTATAGTTGAGTCAAATTACGGGAATAAATGAGACAAATTAGAGAACCTTGGTGGCCAGATTGATTGGTCTATCAAGGTTTTTTTTGCTATTGGCCAAAATACCATGAGTGATAGAATCGAATAATAGACTATAATAATAGAATGGATACGAATCCTGAAGCAAATACATAACGCACGATCAAAGGAGCATTAAGTTAATATGAACTATGATTGTTTAATTGTGGATGACGAGACTGTTCTTGCGGAAGCAACGAGTGAGTACTTTAATATGTTCGAAGTCAAAACGACTTATGTGACTAGCGAAGATGCGTGTGTGCAATTTTTGCGAGAAAATGAAACATCACTGATTCTCCTGGATATCAATCTCGGGGATACATCCGGATTTGATCTATGCAAAAGGCTACGGCAAACAACGCAGATTCCTATTCTGTTTATTAGCGCTCGTTCTAGCGATGATGATATTCTCATTGCACTCAACATAGGCGGGGACGATTATATTCAGAAACCATATACGCTCAGCATATTGCTTGCCAAAGTTAAGGTGGTGCTCAAAAGATATGGCAATAACAGTTCGGCTGAAATTTTGGAGTTTGGCCAGGTCAAAATCGACTGTTTGCTTTGCCGTGTCCGCGTGAATGATATAGAAATCAAACTCAAAACGCTGGAATACAAACTGCTCTGTTATTTGGCAATAAATAAAAACAGGGTGGTTACAAAAGAAGAGCTGTTTAACAATGTGTGGGGTGACTCCATTACTGGTGACGGAACGCTCAATGTCCATATCCGCCATTTGCGTGAAAAAATTGAAGTTAATCCTAACGAACCGCAATATATCAAAACTGTATGGGGAACGGGATATGTCTTAGAGGATGGCAGGATATGAAGGTGAAATGGTTAATCATAATGATTCTTGCTATTTTTATTACAGGCATCGTTTTCTCTACTTTAGTGATCGAGTCTAAGGTGAATACCGACGTGGATGTTGTAACAGTGAATGAAATAGTAAATAAGGTTGAAAACCATTGGGAGCATATCGAACAAGGAGATTACAGTACCATCAAGCTGCAATTTGCCGTTCTTGATAATAGTGGGAAAGTGCTTTACCGAACGTTGGACGGGCCTTCCGCAACTTTAAATGATGCCATTAGAAATAGAAGCACAATCATAGACGTGACAGTAAAGGGCAGCCTCGTAGGTAAGCTTATTATTCAGAATGATTATAAACAAGTTATACAGCATAACAAGGAACAACTTGTAATCGTGATTGTCGCGACATTTTCCACTTTAATGGTGCTGTGTATCCTTTATGTTTTATTTTTGAACCATACCGTATTTAAACCGTTCAACAAGCTGCAAAGTTTTGCTGTTAATGTGGCGCGAGGCAATCTGGATATTCCTTTGAAAATGGACAAGAATAACCCGTTCGGCGCTTTTAGCGAAAGCTTCGACATCATGCGCGAGGAATTAGCTTCAGCACGTCAGAGTGAATATGTAGCGAACCGCAGTAAGAAGGAGCTTGTTGCCAGCTTGAGCCATGATATTAAGACACCGGTTGCCTCCATTAAAGCGGTGAGCGAATTGATGCTTTTGCGGGCTGATGATGAGAAAGTGATCAAGCAGTTAAACACGATTTATTCAAAGGCAGAGCAGATTAATCTGTTGGTGACGGATATGTTCCATGCCACTTTAGAAGAACTTCAGGAATTGAAGGTAACGGTTACGGAGGAATTAAGCGATGTCCTAAAAGGGGTAATTGCAAATGTAAATTTCGATGATCAAATTAGTTATGAGCCTATTCCGGAGTGTATTATTGTAACGGATGTCACACGTCTACAGCAAGTATTTGATAATATTCTGAGCAATTCCTATAAATATGCGGGCACTTCTGTCACGATTGCTTCTCATATCACACATACGCATTTAGAGATTAACATAATGGATTATGGGAATGGCATTCATAAGGATGAACTGCCCTTATTGTTCAATAAATTTTATCGAGGAAATAACGTAGAGGGACAAAGTGGTTCAGGGCTTGGGCTGTTCATATCCAAATATCTCATGCAGAAAATGCTGGGGGATATTGAGTGCCATAACCGAGATGACGGTTTTACCGTTACCCTTAAAATTAAGCTTGCCTAAAAGATTAAGAAACAGTTAAGGATTGGACAAAGATTAACTAAGAATTGCTCTCGTATGATAGGACTGTAATCTTTATTGCAGTCTTATTTGAGTTATAGGTCAGTATAAGTTCTGTTACTTATACTGACCTATAATTCCGGACAAACGCACCTTTCTCCTTCGGAAAGAAGGCGTAGCCGTTTATCCTTGTTTGGCAGGGAATACATACCATTATAAATTCGAATAAAAGGGGTGGTTAAGTTATGGAAAACGGGTTATTAAGAACAGAGAAATTATGTAAAACCTTTTCCAATGGTGGCGTTCAACAGCATGTGCTGAAAAATCTGGATATCAGCCTCATGGAGGGTGATTTTACGGTTATAATGGGCAGCTCAGGTTCGGGGAAATCCACCTTGCTCTATGCGCTTAGTGGTATGGATAAACCGACATTAGGAGAGATCTATTATGAGGAGAGGAATATCTCGAAGTTAAATAACGATCAGCTTGCGATTTTTAGAAGAAATAATTGCGGGTTTGTGTTCCAGCAGGTCTATTTACTGGACAATATGAGCGTACTGGATAATGTGCTTGCGAGCGGTCTGCTGGTGAGTAAAAACAAGCGGGCCATTGTTGAGAAAGCAAAGAATTTGCTGACCCAAGTCGGATTAAATGAAGCTGCATGGAACAAATTCCCCACACAGCTTTCCGGCGGTGAAGCACAGCGCGCAGGTATCGTGCGCGCACTGATCAACAGTCCGAGAGTCGTGTTCGCAGATGAGCCAACAGGTGCCCTCAACTCTGCGGCAAGCGACAGTGTGCTGGATGTTTTAACCGCGGTCAACCAAAATGGACAAAGCATTGTGATGGTCACACATGACATCAAGACGGCTTTGCGCGGGAACAGAGTGCTTTACTTGCGTGATGGCGTTATTTGTGGGGATCTCAAGCTGGATGCTTTCCATTTGGAACACAACCTTGCACGGCATAAGAAGCTTAAAGCCTTTCTCGCCGAAATGGGGTGGTAAGATGAAGATCGGTAATCTTGCCCTAGCTAACATAAAAAAAGCTAAAAGTGCAGCTCTTTCCCTGTTTATTTTGATTTTTATGGCTGGACTGCTGCTCAATGTAGGGATGACGGTTCTCTTCAAAATGAATACCTTTTATGATGATAAGGTTGAAGAATTACATGATCCGCATATAAGCATACTTATGAAAAAAACCGATTACAAACAACCCTATGTGGATTTCATCAAGAGCTATTCTGGTGTAAAAGGAACAGAAATGGAACCGATTATTCTGATGAACGGAGCCAAGTTCCGTTATGGCGATAGCGATTTGAGCAGTGGCGCTGCGCTGCTTAACGCAGATACCAGCCGGGAATTTTCGCCTCTGAAGCTGATTGGGAAGCTGGATACTATCCAAGACAATGATATCTATGTGTCCTATAGCTTTATAGCAAGTGCTGGTTACAAACTAGGGGATACCTTAACAATAACCTATCAGGAGAAGGCTTATATCTATCGTATCGCAGGATTCTTTGAAGTAACCATGCTGGGTACGCCCAGTACAGGCCTAATGAAATTCTTTTTACCGGATGCAGCTTATCGTCAGTTGTCGGATCAGCTGGGTGACACAGCGGGGGGAATCATTTTGTCTGCGGTCCTTAAGGATAGCAAGCAATCGACAAAATTGCTTAATGATTACAATAGGAAATTCTCGGATTCAAGTGGGAATGCGAATTTCCTAATACTCTGGGAGATGGATATTGAAACAGTGAAAAGCATTGGAGCGATTACGATCAAGCTCGTCGCTATGATCCTAGTCGCGTTCTCAGCGGTGATTGTACTTGTCTCCCTGATTGTCATTAAGTTTCGTGTGGAGAACAGTATTGATGATGGCATCGTTAATATTGGAGTCCTCAAAGCGGTGGGCTACACGAGCAGGCAGATTCTCGCCTCCATTATTTTGCAGTTTATGCTCATCACACTTTCTGGAGGTATTCTTGGAGTTGCAGTATCATATGCGATGATTCCCGTATTTGGTGGAATTATCAGTTCATTATCGGGACTGCTGTGGCCCCAGAGCTTCGATGTTGTTATTAATCTTGCTAGTGTTCTCATAGTTGCCCTATTGGTGCTGACAGTGACACTTCTCTCTTCCAGACGCATACGGAAAATTCACCCTGTGGAAGCATTGCGCGGCGGCATTACGACACACAGCTTCAGAAAGAATCCTTTTCCGCTTGAGAAAGCCAAGGGTGGACTCCAATTCTTGCTTGCTTGCAAAACGATAATGATGAACAGTAAGCAGAATATCATGATTGCCTTTATTATCGTCGCCGTTACCTTTGCTTCTGTCTTCTCCGTTGTGCTGTATTACAATGTGGCATTAGATAAGACAGCGTTCATTCATCTGGTAGGCTCAGAGACGTCGAATGTAATGGTTCAGTCTAAATCCGCAACGGATAGTAAAAAGCTACTTGCTGCTATCGAACAAATGGATGACGTAGCAAAGACCGCAATCCTAGATATGATTTCAACGAATCTTGACGGACATAGCATTTATACGAATGTTTCGGATGATTACAGCAAGCTGGAAAACCAAACGGTTTATAAGGGGCGATATCCGCTGTACGACAATGAAATTGCTGTATCCTGGGCGGTAGCCAAACTGCTTCATAAAGACATCGGCGATACCGTTGAGGTGGAAATCGGGGGGGCTTCCTATCCGTATTTAATTACGGGGCTAAGCCAGGCTATAAGCAATTTGGGGCTAGCCTCTTATTTAACACTGCCCGGTATACAGCATTTAATTCCTGACTACACAGCTACTATGATCAATGTTTATCTGAGAGGAATAGATAATACGAGCTTTATCCAAAGCCTCAAAGAGCATTACGGGAGTATGACGGAGTATATTATGGATGTAGATGAGACGATAGAAAGCCAAAGTAGCTTATATATATCAGCTGTTTTTACTATTATGATCATGATTATTGCGATAACGGTGTTGGTTGTCGTACTGATTCTATATCTAGTCATCAAGACGATGATTCTCAAGCGTAAGAGGGAATTTGGGATCTTAAAAGCGACGGGATATACCACTTTCCAGTTGATGATTCAGATTATGCTAAGCTTTGTACCTATTGTAGTAGCGGGTGTCATTATCGGCGGTGTACTTGGCGGTCTATACACCAATTCGATGCTTACGCTGCTGTTCTCTGGTGCCGGCATTCATAATGTACAGTTTATTGTGAAGATTCCGCTTATCGTCATGCTTTGCGTCGGTATTGTTGTGCTAGCTTATTTCGTATCGATGTTAGTGGCATCGAGGATCAAGCGGATAACAGCCTATGTGTTGATTACGGAATAAACCATGCATGGAAGAAAATACGGAATAGGAGCTGAAATCATGGCAGAACATCGTAAAAGTAAGGTGATCATGAGAAAGATTGTGAAGATAACAGGCTTAGGTATAGCGGGAATTATTGGAATTTTGTTCATAGCTATTTTAGTCAGCGTTATTAATCATAATATCAAATTGAATCAAGAGGCTGAATTATTTAAGCCATTGGGTAAAATGGTTACAGTAAACGGACATTCTATGAGCGTATACACGGAAGGCAAGGGTGAAGACACTTTAGTATTTATGGCAGGAGGAGGAACTGTGTCCCCAAGCTTAGATTTCAAAAGCCTATATTCTCGATTAAGTGATGAGTATAAAATTGCAGTAGTAGAGAGAGTAGGATATGGTTTCAGTGAAATTGCAGATGTTCCAAGAGACATAGATACCGTTCTAGAAGAAACGAGAAAAGCCTTAAATCTAGCTGGCGAGAACGCTCCATATGTATTGTTTCCTCATTCTATGGCTGGATTGGAGGCGCTATATTGGGCACAAAAGTATCCAAATGAAGTTTCGGCGATTGTAGGATTAGATTCAGCTGTTCCAGCTGCCTATAAAAACGTCCAATTGCCAAGCAAGGTTATATTCGACTTGTTTTCATTAGGTGCTAAAATGGGTATCACACGATTTATTCCCTCTTTTGTCAACGGTGAATCCGCAATTAAAGGGGGGACACTAACGGATCACGAAAAAGATATATATAAAGCAGTGTTCTATAGAAGAACAGAAACAAGACCCATGATAAATGAAATTCAAATTGTTAAAGATAATGCCCAAAAGGTTAATGAAAAACCAGCACCGCAGATTCCTATGTTGTTTTTCACATCGAATGGTGATGGGACGGGAATTGATAAGAAGGAATGGCAACAATATCAAAAAGACTTTCTTGAAAATGTGAATGACAGCCAACAGGTTATGCTAGATAGCGGGCACTATGTCCAAGATTTTAAGTATGAAACTATTGCAATTCAAAGTGAGAAATTTATAAATAACCTTAAGTAAAATGAGTATCATATGATCAAGAAATAAACTTACCGAACCATTTCTTGATGTTACAGTTATAATCCCTTATAAAACACTTTATCTCATTTATAATCGAAATTTATCTCTAGTAGACGAAACCGGACAGGGACAGTGGCTACAGCCCTATTGATAGAATTAGGTCTAGCATCTAATTTGGAAGAAGCAGAACAATTAGCCAAAGCTAAAAGACCTGATATCAATATTAAGCAAGAAATGCGTGAGGTTTTGAAGGGTTTTTACACATTTCATATATTTTATGATCATACGTGAATATCTTCCCGATTACATCAGTTGGACAACTTTGCATGAAAAGTAAGTCTGTAAAGGGATCTTTATATGTAACCATCGCACGTACCCTATTTAGGCATATGGCTTACCAAATCGTCGGAATCCTCATAGTGACGTCGTTAGTATCAGAATGTAAGATAAAATACAGGTACCAGTATACAAAAGGCCATCCTCCGAAGAAGATGGCTTTCCCTTATTTTGACCGCTTAAGACGGTCAGGTAATATCTTTTGGGCCGCACTACAGGTAAATCTGCACAGGCACTCTTTACTCAATTATTCACCAGTCACCACATCAGATAGTATTGGGAATGAAAGCTCTTTATTTAACAATCGTGACTGGACAACTCGCATGCTTCATGACCTAGACTCTCCGGACTTAGCGCTAACAGGTATTCATCTTTAGCTTTATTATAATCAGCTACATAGATAATTTTTAAATGCGCCTCCGGTAAATGTTAAGCAAGCATAATTGCATGTTTTGTTGCGCGTAATGCATTGTCCGATCCATCAACTGCTACAGCGATTTTCATTTAAATTCCCCCATTATGTTAATTGTTTGTACAATTGTTCACTTGAAGAATTTAACCCTTGAATCTGTACCTTCACACCTTTTTGCTCAAGCTTCTGTTTCACTTTAAATATTGCCCCGACTGCCGATTCATCCCACAGCTGACTATCTTCAAAATTAATGATAATATCGCTTTCTGTCACGTTATCAAATGTCTGGATAAACTTTGTAGTCGATGCAAAAAATAAAGGACCTTTCACCCTGTACCCTTCTTTGCTATGCGTTACTGTCACACGCGAAATCTGGGCAACAAATAAAAGTGCACTTAAGATAACTCCAACGACAACACCGATTGCTAAATTATGTGTATATAAAATAATCGCAACCGTAATGAGCATAACAAGTGATTCAGACTTAGGCGCTTGTTTCAGAAACTTAAACGAACCCCAATTAAATGTTGTAAAACTAATCATAATCATCACCCCAGCAAGAACGGGCATTGGAATTTTGATAACAACATCACCAAAAACGAGAATTAAAACCATTAAAAATACACCCGCGGTAAATGTCGATAAGCGTCCTCGTCCACCTGATTTAATATTGATGATTGATTGACCAATCAGAGCACAACCTGCCATCCCACCGAAAAAACCATTGATAAAGTTGGCGATTCCTTGTCCACGTGCTTCTTTATTTTTATCACTCGGCGTATCAGTCATATCATCCAATACCTGGGATGTAAGTAATGATTCCAATAAACCGACAATCGATAAAGCCAAAGAATAAGGTAAAATAATTTTTAGCGTTTCAAAGTTAAGTGGAATATCTGGAAGGAAAAAAACCGGTAATGAAGTTGGCATCGTGCCCATATCACCTACTGTCTGTAACTTCACACCACTTATGAGCGCAATACCCGTCATCACGACAATCGCAATAAGAGGTGCAGGAATAGCAGTGAAAAATCGCGGAATCGCATACACTAAAATCAATGTAGCAATCGCAAATATATAGGTTATACTGTTTGCCCCAAGTAAATAAGGCATTTGCGTCATAAAAATCATAATCCCTAGTGCATTCAAAAATCCAAGAATGACGGAGTTTGGGATGAAGCGCATTAAATTCGAAACACCAAATATTCCGAGTATTAATTGAATAATTCCTGTTAAAATTGTGGCTGCAAGTACATATTGTAGGCCATGATTCGCCATTAAGCTGACGAGCACTAGAGCCATCGCACCTGTCGCAGCTGAAATTAAACCCGTTCGACCACCTACAAACGAAATAACGACCGCAATTGTAAACGAAGCATATAGCGCGACACGCGGATCTACACCCAAGATGAACGCAAAAGCTAATGCTTCAGGAATGAGCGCCAACCCGGCTACGATCCCTGCTAAAATGTCAGCGCGTATATTCCCAAACCACTGTTGTTTAAAAGTATGCATACTGTTCCCCTTTCATTAAGACCAAACTATTATAATAAAGCTTAATCAAATGTTATAATGTTTGTATCATATCATTTTTATTCCTATAAGTATATAATTTTGGGAAGAGAGGAGTGAACAAATGAAATACGGATATACCCGTCCGATTGTAAGTGATCAACAATGCGCCCATCAATTAAATGAACTTTTCATTGATAAATTATTTAAAGAGACACATGGACTTTCCGGGAAAAGAACAGAACTTGAACACTTATTAATGATTGTCCAAAAAGATGACGAACTATTCATCCAAAATATTGTAGTATTAGCCGATTCCCTGCAGCAGCTTTTAGATATTTTACGACTAGCAGAACGAGATCAAATCACCATCCACTTTATCGATGAACAAGTGACCAATCAAACGATTCAAAAATCCTCACTACTTCAAAGTGCTACTTTTTTTGCGGATTTACAATCTAAATTTCTAAGCCATTCTTCTACATTTACGCTACAAGCTGCTAAAGAGAGGGGCAAATTGATTGGTCGTCCACGAAAATCAGATAACAATTTACAGCTGGCTTTTGAAATGTATGACAGTAAGACTTATACGCTATATGACATAAAAGAAGCGACTGGAATTAGTAAGTCTACTTTATATCGTTATTTGGATGATCGCTCTTCATCGTTATCCGATGAGAAAGATTAGTAGAATCAAAGCAAAAGCATCGCTTATATAGAAATGAAACCAGGAATACAGCTGTCTTCTTTTCTCCGACACGTTCAAGTTTATGATCTTGTGATGCTGTCATGTACGAAACACCAGGATCCGAAAACAATCGAAGCATTACTGATACGCTTCCAAAGAAACTTCCTCTCATTTTCTCTGGAGATAATCTAGCAGTTGCAAATGCGTCTCTAGCAGAATAATCTTTAGGTAATCAGAAGTTCGATCGTAGAGTTCACCTTTAGGATCCGTTAGAATCATACTTTCCCCAGCGATTGCATTAGCGTAAATCGTAGGGTAAATAACATTTCTTGTTTTACCAGATCTTGTAGCACCAATAAGTAACTTCATTGGAATTGCCGATGTGGAAAATAACAAAATATACTTTTTTGAATATAACATGTAATTTGTATTGAATCCGCTTCCTCGTGTATTGAGGAGGCGGATTTTTTAAAGGAAATGGCAGCCCTTATTTGCTTAAATCGTCACTTTTGGAATTCTGACGGAAGTGAGCGACCTTATTTGGCTTCTACCTTCGGATTTGAGCTGTTATTGTGCATATTGAGGTCTGTATTTCCGTTAGAATTTCATATAGGTGTTTTTTCGTGGAATAAGGTCTGTGGCTTCCGTTAGAAAGGTTGCCGTGGATTTAGAGAACAAATCTGCAATTAAAGCTGGGTGCTATTTCACCAGCTCAATAAACTTGCTGGCTGCATTGGAAAGTGGCATGTTGCGCATAATCATGAACCCCACTTGGGAAGGTGGCATCTTGATATCTAGTTGAATTTCAAAGAGGGATCCCTCTTCTAGTTCCTTGGAGATGAATTCTTTCGTGACGTAAGAGATTCCTAGGCCTTTCCGCGCGAACTCGATGAGAAGATCCACGCTGCCCACCTCAATCTCAGGTTTGATTTCATAACCGTAGCTATGAAATAGTTCCGTTATGGCCATCCGCACCCGACTATTACGGGAGAATAGGATGATCGGGTATTGAAGTAGTAGGTCGAGTGAGAGTGTTTTTCCCTTAAGTTCGGAATAGAGAGGTCCTGCAACAAAGCAATCCTGTAGCTGGATTCCCTCCATCACTTTAATCTGGGAATCGACGATGGGCAACCGAACGACGCCTAAATCGATTTTTCCTTCTTTCAAGAATGCGATCGTTTCTGGTGTTGTCCCATGATTCAGATGCAATTTGATGTTGGGATACTTCCGATGGAAGTTTTCCAGATAAGGAAGCATATAGTGCTTGAACAACGAATCGCTACCGCCGATCCGCAGCTCGCCGCTGTCCAGATTTTTAAGTGCCGCCATCTTTTCTTCTGCCAAGGAGATTAAGATCTGAGACTTCTCGATGTAAGAATAAAGGGTGGTGCCTTCTTGTGTTAGGGTAACTCCTTTGGAGTTCCGGTAAAACAAGGTCAGGCCGAAACTTTCCTCCAGCTGCTTGATAGCATGACTGACGCTTGGCTGGGTGATAAACAATACTTTGGCGGCCTTGGACAAGCTTCCTGTCTTCGCAGCCCAATAGAAAACTTTATATAATTCGTAGTTTATCATAGACATGGTCTATAGCTCCTGTAAGATATATTGATTACCTGTATAGGTGATATCTGTATTATAGTAGATTGAAGAAATAGAAACCAGTGCTGACATAGAAGCCCTGCTGGAAGGAGAAGTAAAATGGAGGCTACCACGTTTGTCTTATTTGGAGCGACAGGAGATCTAGCGAAGAGAAAGATTTATCCTGCTTTGTATAATTTGTTTGTCGATCAGAAGTTACCTCAATCCTTCTCCGTAATCGGTCTTGGAAGAAGGGAATTATCCGATCAAACCTTTCAAGCTAATGTCGAGCAATCTCTCGATATGTTCTCCAGACGAGAAGCGAAAGATCCCGTATTATTGAAAAAATTCTTAAGTGCATTTCGCTATAGTGTACTCAATGTAAGTCATAAAGAAGATTATCAGAAACTGCTACAGATGATCGAGCAGCAAGAAGAAGAGCTTCGGATGGTGCCGAATCGGATGTTTTATTTGTCCGTAGGACCTGAATTTTTCGAAACTATTGCAGCGAACATCCATGAAAGTGGACTTGGTTCCGCGAATGGCTGGAAGCGTCTGGTGATTGAGAAGCCTTTTGGCCATGATTTACAGTCTGCTCGGGAGTTGAATCACAATCTGAGCAAAGCTTTTACAGAAGATGAGATATTTCGAATCGATCATTATCTCGGCAAGCCGATGGTCCAGAAACTTGAAGTTCTACAGAGAAGTAATCCGGTTCTTAAGGCATTATGGGACAATCGTTACATTGCTAACGTTCAAATAACGGCGAATGAAATCGTTGGTGTTGAAGAAAGAGCGGGCTATTACGATCAAGTTGGTGCTGTAAGAGACATGTTCCAGAATCATATGCTGCAATTGCTCATGATGCTGACGATCCACCTCCCGAATAATAGTAGTGACAATGTTCGAAACAACAAGAAAATGGTGATGGATTCCCTGGAGGTGTTACCAAAAGAGGATGTTGGATCCCATGTTGTCCGCGGGCAGTACGGAGCAGGAACGATCCAAGGGAAATCGGTAGTCGGTTATACATCCGAACCTAACATTGCCGCAACCTCAAGAAACGATACATTTATCGCAGCCAAGCTGCAAATTGACGATTATTTTTGGCGGGGTGTTCCTTTCTATATCCGCACAGGAAAAAGAATGAAGGACAAATCGACGCGAATCGTGATCGAGTTCAAAGAACCATTGAAGCAGGCCGGTGCAAACGAAGATAATACAATGCCTAATCTTCTCGTATTTGAGATCAGTCCCAATGAAGGTATTTTACTTCAATTAAATTCAAGAGATCCTCTGCATAAAGGGGAGTTCAAGCCATTAAATATTAATTTTCATGAGAGTCAAGAGAATGTGCCGGAAGCTTACGAGAATTTGATCTTTGATGCTTTGCACGGAGATTCTACGTTCTTCGCACATTGGGATGAAGTTGAATTGTCTTGGCAATGGGTTCAACCTATCTTAGAGGCATATGAAGAGGACATAGTACCACTTCATCTCTATGAAGCCGGTACCTATGGTCCTGCGGAGTCTGATGAGTTGTTGAAGCAGGACGGCTATCATTGGTGGTTCGATAATCATAAGACGGCAGAGATAAGAGCAGAAGTTATGGTGTAATTTAAAATATAACTAATAAAAACGGAGGTCATTATAATGAAATTTTTTATCGATACTGCAAACTTGGTGGATATTAAGAAGGCTTATAAAATTGGTGTTTTGTCTGGGGTTACGACAAACCCATCACTGGTTGCTAAAGAAGGCGTGAAATTTGAAGATCGTATCGCAGAGATTCTTCGTGAAGTACCTGAGGTTGAATCGGTTTCGGCTGAAGTGACACCTGATGCAGAAACGGCTGAAGAGATGATCGCACAAGCGAATGAACTGATTAAAATTAATAACAATGATAAGAACATCACTATTAAGCTTCCGATGACGTTGGCAGGATTAGAAGCATGCCGTTATCTTACGAAGAAAGGTGTTAAGACAAACGTAACACTGATCTTCTCCGTGAACCAAGCACTACTGGCAGCTCGTGCTGGAGCGACTTATGTATCTCCATTCCTCGGTCGTTTGGATGATATTTCGGAAGATGGCGTTCTACTCGTAGCAAAGATCGCTGAATTGTTCCGTACACATAACCTAGATGCACAAATCATCGCGGCATCTGTCCGTCATCCTGATCATGTGACACGTGTAGCCATGGCAGGTGCGCATATCGCAACCATTCCTTTCTCAGTCATCGAGCAAATTTCCAAGCATCCTCTTACGGATCAAGGCATGGAGAAATTCGCTGCCGATTGGAAGAAGACAGCAGAGGTTTAAGTTATATTGTACGATAAAGAAGGTTAAAGGGGAGTCAATCATAATGAAGAAGCAACAAATTGGTGTAGTTGGTTTAGCTGTTATGGGGAAAAACCTAGCTATGAATATCGAGAGCAAAGGGTTCTCGGTTGCAGTGTATAACCGTTCACCTGAGAAAACAAAAGAACTATTAGTGGAAGCGCAAGGGAAAGATTTCGTCGGTACGTACAATGTAGAAGAATTCGTTCAATCTCTAGAGAAGCCACGTAAAATTCTTATCATGGTTAAAGCGGGTCAACCGACGGATGATACGATTAATCAGCTTGTGCCTTTCCTAGATCAAGGGGATATTCTGATTGACGGTGGAAACGCCTATTTCCCTGATACACAACGCAGAAACAAAGATCTACAGGCTCAAGGATTCCGCTTCATCGGTGCAGGTGTTTCTGGAGGAGAAGAGGGAGCGTTGAAAGGACCTGCCATTATGCCAGGTGGGCAAAAAGATGCGTATGAACTAGTAGAGCCGATTCTGACAGCTATTTCGGCTAAGGTGGATGGCGATCCTTGTTCAACGTATATTGGAGAAGATGGTGCGGGTCATTATGTCAAAATGGTGCATAACGGCATCGAATACGGCGATATGCAACTCATCGGTGAAGCTTACCATCTTCTCAAAGATGTATTGAATTTAAGTACAAGTGAGCTACATGACATTTTCACAGAATGGAACAAAGGTGAGCTAGATAGCTATTTGATCGAGATCACAGCTGATATTTTCAAGAAGATCGATCCAGATACAGGAAAACCGATGGTGGATGTTATTCTTGATTCGGCAGGGCAAAAAGGAACTGGTAAATGGACTAGCCAAAGCTCATTGGATTTAGGCGTTCCATTGTCCATCATTACGGAGTCCGTGTTTGCACGGTTTATCTCCGCGATGAAAGAAGAACGTGTAGCAGCAAGCAAGATTCTGAGTGGTCCTACGGTATCTAGCTATGATGGTGATCCTAAAGAATTCATTGAGGCTGTTCGCCAAGCGTTGTATACGAGCAAAATAGCTTCCTATGCCCAAGGATTTGCGCAAATGAGAGCCGCTTCTGACGAGTACAACTGGGATTTGAACTATGGTCGCATCGCAATGATATTCCGCGGAGGATGTATTATCCGTGCAAGATTCCTGCAAAATATTAAGGATGCCTATGATCGGAATCCGGATCTGAACAATTTACTTTTGGACGAATATTTCAATCAGATCGTTGAAAAATATCAAGAAGCTTGGAGAAAAGTCATAGCGATTGGTATTACTAGAGGAATCCCAGTTCCTGCTTTTTCTTCGGCATTAGCCTATTATGACAGCTATCGATCAGAGAGACTGCCAGCTAATTTACTGCAAGCACAAAGAGATTATTTCGGAGCACATACGTTCCAACGTCTTGATCAAGAGGGAAGCTTCCATTTCCAATGGATGGACGATAACAAGTAACAAGTAAGTGTGATCACTATGGAATAATTCATTCATTGAACGATACAAAGGCACTCCTTGCGAAGGAGTGCCTTTATATTTTTTTCTGCGTCCTTTCACAATATTTGTTGCCTTTCCTTCTTCATAAGAAGGATAACAGAATAAAAGCCCGGGTTATAATATAACCGGGCTTAAAAGGCTAGAAACATTACTATTTATTTCTTACATACTCAACCCATTGCTCATGGAACTCTGACTCAGAACATTGAAAAATCTCATTAAAACCATTGGGATGTCTAATCACTTTATTTAATGCATTTACTCCATATTTATCAATAATGAACTCGACAATTAAATAAGAAAATTGAAATCCTTTCATCGTTTCAAAATCCCAAGTATCATTATCTAACTCTTGAAAAGACGGGATAACAAGACTATGAATGGGATCTAAGGTACTGTTCCTTATGAATTCTTCGCTCATTCCTTTTGACTCATATCCACCAATACCCTGACGCACCCATTTTGGAGCAAGTGGATTAATGTCAGTGATTAACCACATTGTGAATAAGTGTACGGTGGATCTAAGAATCGATTGATACGTATGCTCTGGACCGGGATCCAAAGGAGAAACAATTTTTAAATAATTCTCCTCAAAGGTACCCATGAACCAATTGGGAGCATTCTCCTCTCCCACAGCTTGATGGAAGGTCGGAAGATCTGGATAAATTTCAATGATAATTTTTCTGGATGGCTGGTGTTTATATTTCAATGAAATTGTTTCAACATTACTCTTAAGCTCATTAAATAAGTCTTGATGAACCTTCTTCAAACTATCAGTCATCTCATTTGTTTCACTTTTATTTACAATTGATATCATATCTTGAATAGACATTATGGCAATGTCACCCCATTCTTTTAATTCTCTTCTTAATTTCTCTAATGATCGATACAATCTGTTCTTTACTGCACTCTCACGCATTTCAACGATCTTGGAGATTTCCAATAAGGTACAGTCAACAAAAAAACGTAATGAAATAATCTGTTGGTCTAGCACATTTAGCTTTTTTAATGCTGAACTAATATCTATACGGATTTCAATATACTTAGCAAAATCAAGAGAGATAGACTGTGATTCGTAATCTGTAAAGTCATATGGGATTTCTCTCTTTCGTGATAAACTTCGAAATTCATTTTTCGCTATATTTTGAGCGATTTTGAAAATCCAAGTGAATAAACTGGAATTTCCTTTAAAAGTATGGATGTTTTCTATTGCCTTTAAGAAAACTTGTTGAGTTAAATCATCTGCAACCATAGGATTTACTTTCAAAGAGAAATATTTACGGATTCTTTTGCGATATTGATCATAGGTAATTTCAAAGTTTTTTATAATCTCCTGTTTATCCGGATAAACAGGGCTTTTGTCATGAGCTCCAGACATTGTAAGAACCTCCTCTTGACCTTACATTTAATTAGACACCGGAGGGGCATAAAAAGCCACATACAAGTAAAAAAAATTCTTTTGGATTGACCTATACCAAAGGGGGGAAGAGATCCACAAGATCAATCTCCTGAATTCACAGCCAACTTCGATCTGAATACAAAGCTCTTACAACTTGAAGGATGGACATCTAGCATAGGTAAAGTCCCTGATATGATCAGAAGTCGTGGTCTATCAGGGTTTATTTGTATTGACTCCACCAAAATCACATGGTACTTTGAATTGTCAGAGAGGTGGAATCTAGAGCATGGCAACATTTTTTTTAATTATTATATATTTAGCTTTTATTAGTTTGGGTTTACCCGATTCAATGTTGGGATCCGCTTGGCCGATTATGCAATCCGACTATGGTGCTTCATTTGAAACGGCTGGCTTAATTGCGATGGTTATATCAGGAGGTACGATCGTTTCAAGTTTATTTAGTGGAACGATCATTGAACGGCTGGGTACTGGGAAAGTAACATTGATTAGCTGCATGATGACGGCAGGAGCTCTACTAGGATTCTCTTATTCTCCATCTATCATCTGGCTACTTCTCTTTGCTGTGCCACTTGGGCTGGGGGCAGGTGCCGTAGATTCGGGATTAAATAGTTATGTGGCGATACACTACAAAGCGCATCATATGAGTTGGCTACATTGCTTCTGGGGCGTTGGAGCAACATTGGGGCCAATTATTATGTCTCAGTATATTGCGAAAGATAATTCTTGGAGAAACGGTTATACTGCCGTTTTTTGGATTCAAATCACATTGGTTGTGCTATTGTTCTTAACGCTACCTTTGTGGAAACGAGTTGCTACGAGTAGTCAGAACCATGTAGATGGAGATCAGATAGAGAAGAATGATCTTCATTTTGAACATGAGAAGACACTCAGACCCTTGCAAATTAAAGGTGTAAAACTAGCGCTGGTATCATTCTTGCTATACTGCGGAGTCGAAGCAACGATGGGCTTATGGGGGAGTAGTTTTCTTGTTAACGTAAAAGAACTACCTGCATCGGTTGCCGCGCAATGGGTATCGATGTATTACGCTGGAATAACAGTCGGCAGGTTAGTAACCGGGTTTATTACGTTTAAAGTCAGTAATCGTACGCTTATTCGAGGTGGGGTATTGTTGGCACTGTTCGGGGCGCTACTGTTGATATTACCATTTCCTAACATATTCTCTCTTTTTGGTTTTATTATGGTGGGCTTAGGATGTGCGCCGATATTCCCGTGTTTAATCCATGAGACGCCAGCTCGATATGGGCAGAAGCATTCTCAGAAAATTATGGGCTATCAAATAGCCGCGGCCTATACAGGAAGTACCCTTTTTCCGCCACTTCTAGGCTTGCTAGCCGCTAAGACTACGATAGGCATTTTCCCGTTTTTCGTTGGGGCTTATATTGTGTTATTACTTCTTTCATCTGAAAAAATAAATGGTATCGTGAAAGCTCGCCTACGCAATCATGAAAGTATAGGATGAGGGCGTTGATGCGATGAATAACAACATATTATAGAGGCAACAGGGGTAGTTCAACGAACTACCCTTTTTTGCATTTGTAGAATCATCATATATTCGCACAAACTATCATTTTTTGGTAAAATAATAGAGGTATTAGTTGTTACATGCAGTTATCATATTAATATATTCATAGAATAGGAGAGACAAGATGAAACGATTTGCTCAATTATTACTGTGCTACATGATCGTCATGGGTGGAACGGTTGTAATGGATAGCAATACGACTCAGGCAGCGGAAGTTGGCGGAGTTAGTATTGTGCTGGACGGATACCCGCTTCCATTTCCGGTACAACCTAAAGTTATGAATGGGACAACTCTAGTACCGTTTCGGGCGATATCTGAGGCCCTTGGAGTTACAGTGAACTGGGATCAGGCAACACAGCAAATTACGGCATCTAAGCAGGGACTAGCGGGGACTAAGCAAGTAGTCCTTACGATGGGTAGTACGAATGCTGTCGTTGACGGTGTCACTGTTAAGTTAGCGGCTGCTGTGCAAACGCTCAGCGGGAGCACGGTGATTCCGCTGAGCTTCTTCAGTCAGCAATTTGGGGCGTCTGTCGCGTGGAATCAAGGGACGAAGACAGTTTCCATTACATCCCCGCGGGAAGATATATATACGATGGGGTTTTATGCTTTGTCTTCTTTTGACGAACGGTCCTTGATCCCATCCTTCGATTCGGTTGCATTCGGCTGGAGTCGGATTGATACGAACGGTCAATTTACTACGGAAGGTAAGGAATACAGATGGCCGAAGCCTGCTGGAGAGATTACCCCAGAATGGATCATTCAAGAAGCGGAAGGCCAAGGTACAGCACCTTATCTGATGGTGTACGCGGTTGATGGGAACCTTGAACTCACGAAGAACTTAGAAGATAAGTTGCTCCAAGAACAGACGATATCTGGGATCGTAGATACCGCAACACAAAAAGGATTTAAAGGAATTGTACTCGACCTGGAGGGTCTGGGTTGGAGCGGTGATAAGGCCAAAGCGCGTGCAGACTACAATGCATTTATCAAGAATCTATCTATCAAGGCACATCAAGCTAGTCTTAAACTTACTGTCGTTCTTCATCCGTTGAATAGTGCTTATACGGGATATGACTATACTACATTGGCAAGCCTGTCCGACGACGTAATTATTATGGCGTATGCTTATGAACAGGAGAAAAGCCCAGAGCCACTTGGAAAGGTGGATGAAGCCATTACGTTGGCTCTAAAAGAAGTAGACAAGGATAAGTTGATTCTCGGAATATCCATGGGTAGTGAAAATGAAAACTCTGTAAACACCAAAGTTGGACTTGCTAAACGCTACGGTCTAAAAGGGATTGCGATCTGGCGTATTGGACTTATCGGGCAGGCAGCTTGGTCCGAAATGAGTACATCGGTAGAGTTATAGATGATGTAACCTACATTTTTTTACATGTTATTCCGATATGAGTATAGACCTATCTATTTGCGCATTAGAAATTCCCGTAGATTCTAGATAGAGAAAAAAGGAGAAAAGGGAGTAGAAATGATGTTCAAACGTGTCGAGAACGAATTGGAGTTAGCACGGTATCATACCATTTGGACAACAGTCTGGTTAGAGAAAGGGTTTGAACTGGAGTTTTCAGAACAGGTTCTGGAAAGATTCGTGATCGTTACGAGCGATGGAGACTATGTGGGTACCTCTGAAATTAAGCCGTACAGTATCCATGAAAGTATGATCAATGAGGCTGCTCCGTTTGCTACCCATCCGAAATTGATACAGGCAGAAGGCGCAGTAGCTGAAATTGATAAAATGGCGGTTCTCAAATCATATCGAGGAAATTTTATCGCAGATTTATTGTCAGCGGCTGTTCAGTATGGGGAGAACAATCAGTTGCGTTATTATGTGGCATTATTGGAACCTGTGTTTCTGCGAGCACTCCGTATTACGTTTCAGGTACCCTTCGAAAAGATTGGGGACAAAGTGTTCTATAAGGGTGATCATGTTGTTCCGGTTATTATCGATTTAGAGGAGGTATGTAACAATAAGGAACAATATCCATGGTTAACAAACTCAGAAGAGAGTAGTCGTATGAAGCAAACAACATGATGTTCTAATACACTATTACAGCAATGGAAAGGATAACTATGGAAACGACGAATCTTACAGAACTGGATAAACGTAATCGATTGTTCATTAAAATTTCATGGGGGATGCTGGTGCTTGGCATCATTACGGATCTCGCTATTGGGCTTAAAATGCAAATGATTCTTACGCTTGCATGTCTAGGGGGAGTTGCATGTGCTTGGGCAACATTTATGACTTACCGTCGTATTGGGGTCACATATATCAAGTATTTTGTAGCTTCTATATTTACCTTAATCGTACTCTTTTTAATCGTATCAGATCCCAATCCTATTATTAGTACATATTTTTTGATTTATGTTAATTTGGCAGTAATGACGTTATATCAAGATTATAAGCCTATTATATTTACAGGTATTCTAGGGGTAGGTGTAAGTACATATCTATTCTTAACGCCTTCATTCAAAGAGCGGCTATTTCCGGACGATTCCTTAATCTATATTTTCATGTATATTGCATTCGCTACGGCTGCACTTGCTTTCTCAGCTAGATTTAGTCTAACTTTGCAGAAGCAGGTAATAGCTGAGCAACAGGGGACACTTACGGCTAAGAATAAGGCAGACGCACTACTGGATAAGCTTAAAGATTCCATTCTGATGCTGAACGAGTTCAGTGATAGACAGAAGGAGAATGTTCACGTTACCGGTCGCATATCCAAAGAGGTAACCTTGACCTTCTCTGAAATGGCAGTAGCCATTGAGAAGCAGACGGGGAATGTTATGAATGTAAGCGAGTCGACCCAAACCATGGAAGAAGATGTGAAGGGATTACTGGAGGGAACGACGCAATTACAACAATATTCTACGGATAATGCGGATTTGACAGGGCAGAGTAGTACGCAGATGCAGGTCTTATCGGCAGAAGTAGAAAGTGTACGACAAATCATCGAACATACAGTGGAGAACATGAGGCATCTGAATATGGAGAATGATCGCATTAGCTCCATTGTAGCTACAATTAGCGAAATCTCTGAACAGACCAATCTACTTGCGCTTAATGCGGCTATTGAAGCTGCACGTGCTGGAGAACATGGTAAAGGGTTCGCAGTTGTGTCGGGAGAGGTACGCAAGCTGGCAGACAGGTCTAGTACAGCAGCGAATGAAATCGATGGCATTCTCCATAGTGTACGCGAGCAAATAAGCGCAGTCGATCTTCAAGTGAAGCAGGGACAGACGGTTGTGACATCAAGTAGTGAGGTGTCGCAAGAGGTACAACAACTAATTCAGCGTATTAATGAAAATAGTGATCAAGTGAAGGAGCATTCCAACATGATCGATCAATCTGCGAGTCGCCTTCATAATCGTCAGATAAGCATAACGGATGATATGTCTAATATTGCTGCTACTACGCAACAGAACATGGCAGCAGTGGAAGAAATGTATGGAAGCATGGAAATGCAGGATGACAAAATAAGTGCGATTGTGAAAGACTACGGAAAGCTAGATCAACTGATATCAGACCTGAAGGAGCTTGTCTCCAAGCATTAAAATACGCGGGATTGCAACGAGAACAAGAAAAAGCGCTACTAGATTAATCTTTAATCTAGTAGCGCTTTTTAACATACTAACCGGATCGATTATCCATAAATCTGGAAGTAACAGAACCCTCGTAATAGAACAAGAGAAGGGAATGGATATGGAGCGAAAAGTTTACGTTCCGCCTTTAAAAACGTGTCCCACCCACTATGATAGCTTGTGTACTATTCATTTTATAGTAAGAATAATAATATAAATGCACTCAGTAGGAAACAGTACCAAGAGAAGTATTTGAGTTGACCTCGTTCCATAATTCCCATGAACCATTTCATGGAGAAGTAGGAGGCAACAAGTGAACATATGAAAGCCAGCGAATAAGGAAGAGCTAGTGTTCCAATCTCTGGGTCGCGTATAAGGCTTGAACCTTCAAGAATCATACTACCTACACTAATAGGGATGTATAGGAAGAATGAGAATTTGAGTGCAGTAGATTGCTTTAGCCCAAGCCCCATACCAGCTACAATGGTTGCGCCTGATCTGCTAATTCCGGGAATTAAGGCAACGGTCTGAGCAAGTCCAATAATGACAGCATCTTTCAGTTTGAGTCCAGCCTCATTCTTACGTCCGCGTAGATTACGGATCAACCACAGCGCAATTCCTGTGATCAGAAGGGCGATGGCAACCGTCAGCATTCCTTTGAAGACTTCGGAGATGAGGTCATTGAACAGATATCCAATCAACCCAGCAGGAATGGTTGCGATAATAAGATACATGATAAAGTGGAAATCCTTTTTATATTGTTCTTCTTTTCCACTAAGGTATAACCAAGCATGCTTAACTAACTGAATTAAATCGTTCTTGTATATAAGTAGTATGGCTAACAGTGATGCAAAGTTGACGAGCACCTCGAATCCTAGTCCTGCAATCTCTAATCCGAAAAGCTTTTGAACGATAATAACGTGAGCGCTGGAAGACACTGGGATCGGTTCAGTAACTCCTTGTACGAGACCTAAGAAGGCATATTTCAGTAGTGTGAAGAAATCATTCATAATGCAGTAAGCACCTCATTAACGTATTTTGTGAAGAAACAGCAGACTATTTGAAAAAAAGTGCGCATTGTATCATAATAAAGTATGCAACTTACAATTTCAAATCTAAAGAATAAAGGAACTTGCTAAAGTTTGAATATCCTTAGTTTGGAATTGAAGTGGTGGAGAGAGGAGTGTATTCAATATGTGATACTAAGGGCACAATACGACAGAGTGAAAGTCGGAACAATATTAGTATCGAAGTATTTATTGAATAGATTGATTAATAGATAAGAAGGAGCATGACATGTTACTGAATTTATTTTTGGTTGCGTTACTAATTATACTTACGGCTTTTTTCGTGGCTACCGAGTTCGCTATTATTAAGCTTCGCCCTAGTAGAGTGGATCAAATGGTTATGGAGGGCAAAAAGAACGCGGTGGCTGTTCATAAGGTTACTAATAATTTGGATGGTTATTTATCAGCTTGTCAATTAGGTATTACCATTACTGCTCTAGGTCTTGGATGGTTGGGCGAGCCGACTGTAGAGAAGATACTATTCCCGCTGTTTCAACAATTTGGGGTTGGTGAAAGTACAGGACATATACTCTCCTTTATTATTGCATTCGTTTTCATAACATTCCTTCATGTTGTGTTAGGTGAACTTGCACCAAAGACTCTAGCGATTCAAAAAGCAGAACAAATTGCAGTCCTTACAGCACCCCTCATTATTATATTCAATAAAATGATGTATCCTTTTATATGGATATTAAATGGTTCAGCGAACGCGCTTGTAAGAATGTTCGGAGTTATGCCTGCTAGTGAACATGACGAAGCCCACTCAGAGGAAGAGATTCAGATTATTCTGACAGAGAGTTATGAAAGTGGGAAAATAAACAAAGCGGAATATGGCTATGTTAGCCGGATCTTTGCCTTCGATGATTTGTTAGCTAGAGAAGTTATGGTACCACGTACAGATATGATTTGCTTAGATGTAAATCAGACACTAGAAGAGAATATAGCTATTATTAAAACAGAACAATATACTCGCTTTTTAGTTACTAAGGGGAGTAAAGACGATATTGTTGGTTTCGTAAATACAAAGAAGTTTTTCTTGAATTACGATAATAACCCTGCTTTTGAATTAAAGTCACTGATTCAACCGGTGCTAACCATTCCGGAGAGTTTACCTGTAAAGACACTTCTTCTAAAGATGCAAGAACAGCATGTACACATTGCCTTATTGTTAGATGAGTATGGTGGGACAGCTGGATTAGTTACGATTGAAGATATTTTAGAGGAAATTGTCGGTGAGATACGAGATGAATTCGATACAGATGAG
Source organism: Paenibacillus sp. Y859 (assembly GCF_056786405.1). Lineage (NCBI taxonomy): Bacteria > Bacillati > Bacillota > Bacilli > Caryophanales > Paenibacillaceae > Paenibacillus > Paenibacillus sp. Y859. The sequence continues at coordinate 129,557 of NZ_JBXCIZ010000005.1, forward strand.
ATCATGCCAATCGAAACACTAAATGAGAATCATTATTTAGTTGAAGGAAATACAGCCATTGACGATATTAACCTTCTACTTGGAGTGAACATAGAACATGAAGATATTGATTCTATCGGAGGTTGGTTGTATAGTCGACAACCGGAACTACCCAAAGGAATTGAGTGGCAATATGGAGATTTGACGTTCATTATTCGACAAAAAGATAAATATCGTATTCGTAAAATTGAAATTATTCGTCAAGCTCAAGAGGTAACAGAAATCGATTAATAATTTCATTAACGAGAAGTCGCAGGGTGCCTACAGAGGCACCCTGTTTGTCTATAGGAGGGATATGTTTGAGTGATCTATGTAAAGTGCTGATTGTAGATGATGAATAATAGATACGCTCCTTAGCCAATAAAGCCGGGAAGCGTATTTTTACTCGTGAAGAATGTTCAATGATCATGGCACTTCTTTTAATATATCTATCATCATTATGAAGCCCTCCTTCGTAACTAAGCTTTTAGTTGTTGGTGTGCTTTGACGATCGAGGTGGCAATATCAATCATTCGTTTACGCTCATTCATGGCTCTCTTTCGGAGAATATCATAAGCTTCGGCTTCTGATATTCGGTTAACGTCACTTAGGATCTGCTTAGCCATATCGATCCATTTGCGTTCCTCGAGGCGGGATAATAGTTGTAATCGCTCGTTCTGCCAATGATGTCGATCATAGAATTGCTTGGTACCGATGTGGAGCGCCCAATGAAGTTCTTGCTCACTCATGCTAGGTGTTAGGATGCCATCAATGGTAACGTCGGCTTCACAAGAAGAGATGGAGGCAGTGGCTACTGCAGAGCCACACCACCATAGAAGAGGAAGGGGTTTCCATTGTTGAAGGATCGCTTCCCAGCCCTGTATATCCCCAATAGGTAAGTGGAGTATAGCAGCATCCACTTCCTCAATGATTTGTTGAATATCCTGTACCTTAGATGTTGCGAATATCTGATAACCATTGGATTCAAGTAGAACTTCTGGTTGTACTTCTGGAGGAGAAGGAATCTTACTCTGGTCGGTATGGATGGTATTAGACGGATCCTGGACAACCAATAAGAAGCTCAACGGCAGATAACACCTCCTAAATACAGAAATTTAATTATAAATCATAAAAATACAAGGAGTAAACCTAACATCGTAATGATTTGGAAGAAAATAATAGGTCAGTTAAGTTAAACACAGAATATAGGGTTGAAATGGATAAAAAAACTTGAATACCATTTGAAAGAAGATGTTTATTTTTTATTCTCACAATTTTTAATGAAAAAAGCAATAATAATTTAAATTTTATCAAGTTCATTAAAAATATTAATCCAATCCATATGTGAGGTAACATTACATATATGGAGGTGTATTATAAGTAGTTTCTTGTTTTTATTGTTTTATGTTAAGTATATTGACATATACGGCGATGTCTTATATAGTTAGTCTCACGAACAAGAATTGAATGTCTTTCACGAATACATCGGCGTATTCGTATAGAAGCGGCAACGAGGCCTGTCTTCGCTTAGTGGGGAATGTTTTCTTTTCCCTCAGCGCAGCAGGCCTTTTTATGTTATTTGAAGGAGGAGACTACCTATGAATCAAGTGAAAAGAATGGTGTTAATCGGGAATGGAATGGCGGGAATACGTACGATTGAACATGTTCTAAAACTTTCGACAGAGGCTTATGAAATCACAGTGTTTGGTGCTGAGCCACATCCTAACTATAATCGGATCATGTTGTCATCGATGCTGGCAGGAGGGTCCGAAATGAATGATATTGTGATCAATGACTGGGCTTGGTACACAGAGAACAATATTAAGTTATACACAGGGGATGCGGTTACGAATATTGATCCAGTGAACAAAAGGGTGATTTCTGAGTCTGGAATTGAGGTTGCATACGACATATTAATTATAGCGACGGGATCTAATCCTTTCATGCTTCCGCTTCCGGGAGTGAACAAAGAAGGTGTTATTGGATTCAGAAATATTAAAGATTGTCAGATCATGATGGAGTCATCCAAAACATATAAGAAGGCAGCCGTTATTGGCGGTGGATTACTTGGCTTAGAAGCGGCTAGAGGGCTTCTGAATCTAGGAATGGATGTCAATGTTATTCACATCAATAAATATTTAATGGATCGTCAGCTTGATGAAGCAGCATCGATGATGCTACAGAGAGATCTGGAACAACAAGGGATGAAGTTTCTACTTGAGAAGCATACAGCTAGCATAGTAGGCAAGCGTCGCACACAAGGGCTGGCATTTACTGACGGAAGTGAGATAGAGGCCGATCTTGTAGTCATGGCGGTTGGGATTAAACCTAATGTGGAATTGGCTAAGAAAGCAGGGGTTATGGTTAAGCGTGGGATCATTGTGAATGATTTCATGGAGACAAATATAGAAGGTATTTATGCAGTTGGTGAGTGCGCAGAGCATCGTGGGATTGCATATGGACTAGTAGCTCCGTTATATGAACAAGGTGCTGTATTGGCGAAGAGACTGGTGGCTGTTAAGACAACGGGGTATGTCGGTTCGGTAACATCGACGAAATTGAAGGTATCCGGTGTGGATGTATTCTCGGCAGGTTATTTCAATGATGGGCCTGAAATGCGCTCATTACGTTTTCAAGATGATATAGATAATGTATATAAGAAAATTGTTATTCGAGATGATCGATTGATTGGAGCTGTTCTATTCGGCGATACATCGGATGGGGCATCGTTATTCTCCTTAATCAAGAGTGGAGAGTCGATTGCGGGAAGGGAGAAAGAGTTATTACTTGGATATTCGCCCCACCAAACAGGAGAGTCGGCGTTAAGTAAGATCGCAAGTATGTCAGATGACGAAATCATATGTGGTTGTAATGGTGTCACCAAAGGAACGATTGCAGAGGTCATTAGCAATGGTTGTACAACGGTCAGGGAGATTAAAATGTGTACAAAAGCTACAGCTTCATGTGGTGGCTGTAAGCCTCAAGTGGAAGCTTTGCTACATTTGTATGCAGGCGATACCATAGGCGAGCCGGTAAAAGAGGGGATCTGCGGATGTACAAGCCTTAGTCGAGATGACATTGTTGAAAGTATAAAGACAATGCGCTTAATGAGTGTCATGGAAGTCATGAATGTACTAGAGTGGCATGAACCTGAGGGTTGTTCTAAATGTCGTCCTGCACTGAATTACTATCTAGGTATGCTATATCCAGCTGAATATGCCGATGAGAAAGAATCGCGATTTGCCAACGAACGGTACCATGCGAATATTCAGAAAGATGGTACGTATTCTGTTATTCCTCGAATATATGGCGGAGTGACATCACCAACTGAACTTAAGAAAATTGCTACAGTGGCCGAGAAGTACGGTGTACCTTTGGTGAAGTTTACCGGGGGTCAAAGATTAGATCTGTTCGGTGTAAAGAAGGAAGACTTACCCAAGGTATGGGAAGAGCTTGATATGCGTTCTGGTCATGGATATGGAAAAGCACTTCGTACGGTGAAGACCTGTGTGGGCTCAACATTCTGTCGCTTTGGTACGCAAGATGCAATCGGAATGGGAATTGTCTTGGAGAAGGCTTTTGAACGGATCAATACGCCTGCGAAAGTGAAACTGGCTGTATCTGGATGCCCTCGTAATTGTGCGGAAGCGACCGTTAAAGATTTAGGTGTAGTTGCAATCGATGGAGGTTGGGAGATTTACGTTGGTGGAAATGCTGGGGTTAAGGTAAGGGCATCAGAATTTCTCTGCACAGTGAAGACGGAGGATGAGGTCGTAGAGTGGACTGCTGCTTACCTACAATATTACCGTGAGAATGCGAATTGGAATGAACGGACAGCTAGTTGGATCGAACGAGTTGGTCTTGCTTCGATTAAGGTAGCGTTAGAGAGCGTAGATGATCGGCGAGATCTTGTCAGCCGAATTGAAGAGACGCGGAGTTATACAAAGGATCCATGGCAAGAGATTATTAAGAATGATGATCTCCGCAAGAATTTCCAACCGTTATCAGGTGTTGAGACATTAAGTTAGAGAGGAGGAGACATAGTTATGGCGAAAATACAGGTAGGACTAATATCTGATATTGATTTAAAAGGGTCACGTACGATCCGTGTCCATGAAACAGAGGTTGCAGTATTTCGCCTAAGCGATGGGACCGTGAGGGTAGTTGAGAACCGCTGTCCTCACAAGGGTGGCCGGTTGTCGGAGGGTATGGTATGCGGATCTTCCGTGCATTGTCCTCTACATGATTGGAAAATTGACCTCTCCAATGGCGAAGTCCATAAGCCAGATGATGGATTTATAAGGACCTATGAGACTGAGGTAGACGTAACTAGCGGTATTATTTATATCACCATATAAAGGAGAGGGTCCTGATGGATTATGTGAAGCCTGCTGAAGTGCTAGATACGATGATCGAGGTAGGCTCAACGAAGGCAGAAATGACTAAATTTCAAATGCTGATTAGAGGGTTTCTCGGCGGAGCTATTCTTGCCTTCGCAACAACACTTGCGTTTACCGCTGCTGCGCAGACGTCGATAGGGTTAGTGGGTGCACTTGTTTTCCCTGTAGGTTTTGTTATTATCGTATTGTTAGGCTTGGAGCTGGTTACCGGAAGTTTTACGCTTATCCCACTGTCCTTTCTGGAACGAAAAACTTCTCTGTCACGGATGATGACTAACTTCACATGGGTCATTGCAGGGCATTTAATCGGTTGTGCAGTATACGCTGTATTGTATGGATTAACGATAACGAAGATGGGTACAGATATGAGTAATCCGATGATTCAGACCATTATAAAAGCAAGTGAAGCTAAGACAATCGGTTATAAAAGTATGGGATGGAATGGTATGGCTCTTGTGATGATCAAGGCTGTGTTATGCAATTGGATGGTTACATTAGGTGTGGTGATGGCAATGACTTCAAAGTCTACCTCCGGCAAAATTATTGCAATGTGGCTTCCGATCTTGATCTTCTTTGCTCAAGGATTTGAACATGCTGTGGTGAATATGTTCGTCATTCCTGCTGGAATGATGCTGGGAGCGGATGTAAGCATGGGGGATTGGTGGATATGGAACCAGATTCCTGTTCTAATTGGGAATTTCTTGGGTGGTGCTGTATTTACAGGGTTATTCATCTACTTGTCACATAAGAAGGTGAGTAAGATGAAGCTTGTGATTGCGGGTAGTAGTGAACACGACACGCGTGCAGAGAACAGATCATTACTTTCAATTACTGTGGAAGAAAGCCTATGAGTACGATGGGGAAGGTCAGTATTGTTGGTGCAGGACCAGGAGATCCAGAATTGCTTACGATCAAGGCGTTGAAGCGAATTGAAATGGCAGATGTTATTATGTATGATCGACTAGTAAATGAAGAAATCCTTACCTATGCTCGTGGTAGTGCTATTCTCATATATTGTGGTAAGAAACCAGGGATGCATACCATGTCTCAGGAGGAAATTAATAAGACGATAATTGACTATGCGTTAGCAGGGAACCATGTGGTCCGTTTGAAGGGAGGAGATCCCTTGGTCTTCGGACGTGGTGGGGAAGAGGCGCTCGAATTGGCTGCATGTCGTATCCCTTATGAGATTATACCGGGAATTACTTCTGCAATAGGTGCAGCTGCTGCTGCGGGAATTCCCTTGACCCATCGAGGATATGCGACTTCGTTCGCTTGTGTGACGGGAAGCCGGTGCCATGGAGAACAATCCCCTGTGAGATGGGATCTTCTCGCTCATAGTGTGGACACCTTAGTGATTTATATGGGTGTTAGTGAACTGAAATCCATCCGTGAAAAGTTGTTGAAATACGGAAAGGACCCGACAACACCTGTTGCATTAGTGGAACACGGTACGACAGAGAAGGAGCGTACATTCACGGGAACATTATCGAATGTACATCTCCTTGCTGAGGCGGTGAATCTAACGAATCCTGCACTTATTATTATCGGAGAAGTTGTGAGCATCCAAGAGCAACTCACATCATTTGAAAGACAGCTTATCTCAGGGATTGGTTAGTTGTGAGTCTATTCGTGAAATAGGCTCATGCCTTTTTTCTTCTTCGAATCCAAAAAAACAATACAATAACGATTCCAAGAGCGATGACTGCATAAGCGATGTTGGAGTATACATCCATAAACTCGACGAATTTACCCCAATTATTACCAACCGCGGCGCCCACTAAGACAAGAATGATATTCCATATTAAAGTACCAAACATAGTATATAGTAGGAAGAGCCCGAATTTCATTTTTGCCATACCTGCAGGGATGGAAATAAGACTACGGATCAGCGGGATCATTCGACAAAAGAACACAGTCCAATAACCGTAGCGCTCGAACCAAGCATCAGCTTTTCGTATATCCTCTTTCTTCACGCGAAGGAATCGTCCCCAACGATCGATCATCATCTCCAGCTTGTCCACATTGATCAGATAACCTAATCCATATAAAATGACTGCGCCGATAATAGATCCAAGCGTTGCCACAACTATAACGCCTGTAACTGTTAAATTCGTATAGGTGGTCATAAAGCCGCCGAAAGTAAGAATAACTTCTGAAGGAATGGGAGGAAATACATTTTCCACCGCGATAAGTATAAAAATTCCCCAATAACCAAATTGCTCCATGATGCTTGTAATCCAATTTTCCAATTTTCATATCCTCCAAATAAATGATTATATCAATAAACATAGGGTTGATTCTATCATTCTAATATATTGAATTACTCTAAATAGTATAACTGAAAAATCCACTCATATACAACAATTGAAGTCCTAAGGAGCATCTCCAACGATGACAGTGAGGATGGAATATTGAATGAGTTGTATTTACTTCATAAGCATGATATAATAAAATGTTCGCACATACTATGAAGTTTGGGCGTTCTTGTGATACGAATTGATGGAGGTAAACAATATAGTGGAGCGTTATCCTTTTGTGCATGATCCTTCCAAGCCTTTTATTCAACAAGTAGGCGATTGGGTGGCAGACGTTTTCTATGAACTATTACCAGAAGCGGGCTTTGAGGTTCGCGATGAGCAGATATATATGGCCTTTCAATTAGAACGTGCTTTTCTTGAGAAGAAAGCGATCTTTGCAGAGGCAGGAGTAGGTACAGGAAAGACGTTAGTCTATTTATTGTATGCGATTTGTTATGCTCGTTATACACGGAAGCCGGCTATTATCGCTTGTGCGGATGAGTCGCTGATTGAGCAGCTGGTCAAGCCCGAAGGGGATATTGCCAAGTTGGCACAGCATCTTAGCTTAGCGATTGACGCGCGTTTGGGGAAATCTCCAGATCAATATGTATGTCTTGTGAAGCTGGACGATGCAAGATTCAAGGACGAGGATGGGGCCGAGTGGGAGGATTTGTACGACAATTTACCTGAATTCGTTCAGAATCCTCAACCGATGCAGAAATTTTATGCCTACGGTGATCGGAAGAATTATCCGCACCTGAACGATGAACAATGGCATAAGATTAACTGGGATTCCTTCCAAGATTGTTTTACTTGCGATAAGAGGCATCGTTGTGGACAAACACTCTCTAGAGAATACTATCGTCATTCGTCAGATTTAGTCATCTGTTCTCATGATTACTATATGGAGCATGTATGGACATCTGAGGGAAGAAAGCGGGAGGGTCAACTCCCGCTCTTACCAGATCATTGTGCGGTCGTATTTGATGAAGGGCATTTACTAGAGTCGGCTGCGATGAAGGCACTTGGATATAAGATGAAGCATGTCGTGTTCGAAGAGTTAATCACCCGTTTGTTAGAGGGGGAAGTACGTGAAGCCCTTGCCGTGCTGATCGATGCAGCGATTGACCAATCGGAGTTAATGTTTCAATTGTTGGAACAGCACAGTGAGAGTATCCCTGGTTCAGATCGGAAACAGATTAACCTAAATGATAAATTGTTGAAGGCAGTTCACCAATTTCGGAGTATTCTGACAGCGATTGAGGAAGAGCTTGTATTTGAAAGTGAGCTATATACGTTGGATGACTATCAACTGCGGATTGTTGAAGAGCATATTGAGATGATGCAGAAGGCTTTAAGCCTTTTTGAGAATTCTGAAGCATTGATTTGTTGGGTGACGGACAGTGAAGAAGGGCTAACCTTGTCGATTATGCCGAGGACGGTCAAAGAAGTGTTACAGGAACGGGTATTTAGCACAAATATGCCGATCGTCTTCTCATCCGCTACATTATCTATTGATGGGTCATTTCAATATGTTGCGGATAGCTTAGGCTTAGAACATTACTTATCCTTCTCGGTGAATTCGCCGTATGATTATCCGAATCAGATGCAAGCTTTCGCGCCGAAGTTAACGCATGGGGAGACTTTTTCTGAGAAAATGGAGATCGCAGTTCAGCTACTGGAGCGCACGAATGGGAGAGCTCTTATCTTGTTCCGGACACAGGAGGAACTACAACGGTTCAAACAACAGATTAAGGTAGAACCGAGATGTACGGATATACCATTTTACTATGAAGGCGATCAGGAGATTAGTTATCTTATCTCGGCTTTTCAAAGTAATGAAGTCAGCGTCCTATGTGCGGTTAGTCTATGGGAGGGTCTTGATGTACCGGGCCCAGCGTTATCGAACGTGATTATATGGTCACTTCCATTTCCTCCTAATGATCCGGTGTTTATGGCGAAGCGTAATGCATCCACAGCTCCTTTTGAAGAAGTGGATCTACCCCATATGCTGTTACGTCTAAGACAAGGTATGGGGCGTCTAATAAGATCCCGAGGAGACCATGGCATTATTGCTATTCTATGTGAAGAATTACAGCAGAAAGATTCTGTACGGGAGCGTGTTCTATCCATCATGCCCGAAGGTGTTGTGTTACAAGAGACGCTATGATGATAAAATTATTTTGAATGAATGGCCAAAGACCCTAACCCATTAGTAGTGATGGTTAGGGTCTTTACTGTGTGTTAGAACTGAGTAGACATAAAATGGATGATTTAAGCGGGTGAATGATACTCTACCCTATGAAGGGAGACAGATGAGGAAGGGACAATTGCATAAATGGTACTTACTTAGCAGAAAGGAGGAATCACTTAGATTTAAGTGTACTCTATGTAACTGTTGGTGATTGAGAAGGAGAAAGGTTTGTGTTCAGACTTTACCAGCGGATATTATCCGTACCTGCTAACGATACAAAGTATCGCTAGCTACGGAAGCATGAACTTTACCTAATAATAATTCAACGAATTATCAGCTACTGCATAAAAGAGAAAAATAATGATTATAAATGCAATAATAATAGCGTAAAGCGCAGTACCCACAATTCCGCATACAAGACCAGCTACTGCCATACCACGGCCTTGTTCATTTTTGTATTTGAGCTCTTTTAAGGAAAGGCTTGCTATGACAATAGCTATGATTCCTATAAGGAAACCAATGTATGGAAGAACAATAGCTAATATGCCAAGCACAAGTGCGGTGATGGATTTGCCGTTTGTTTTGGCAGGTGGCATCGGTGGTGGATAGTTATTATAAGGTCCTTGTAGATCATTTGAAAATTGACTCATAGGATAAATCCCCCTCTTATTGTGTTTATAACAGATCTAAGTATACCTTCGTATACCCATAATTACCACGATTTTCTTATAAAAGATATTCAAAAAGTCATCTTTTGAACACTGACATATAAAGAGGACACGATCGACAAATACAATGTTGATGAATGTATAACGAGTGGATCGTCTATGAAATATGTCGCTTTTTAATGGAAATATGATTATTATATGTACGATCCTATTAATGAAATCAATCTACCCGAAAGTGAATTGAAAGGGGCTTCGCATATGCCGATATTGACAGTTCATGGACAGAGTCAAGAGGTCGATGCCATTCTTTTCGATAAAGATGGTACACTGTTAGATTTCATGTCCCTATGGGGGCATTGGGCTGAATTTATGACGACACAAATCATGGAGAGAATTCATATCCTTGGTGTCGTGCCAACGGAGGGCTTGGCTTCGAAGATGCTCGGATTGGTGCTTGATGCAGACGGACAAGCGACTTCATATGATATAGAGGGGCCGTTGTCTATGGGTTCAGTCTCTGAAACAGAGGGTGCACTTGCTTGGCAATTATATAACGTTGGACTTCCGTGGAATGAATCGATTCAGCTTATTCGGCAATTCGCTGTGTCTGCTAGTGAGGAATTAGAGCGAGAGCGACCTGTACAAGCTCTTCCGGGCTTGATAGACTTCCTTGGACGATGCAGGGAATTACAACTGCCGTTAGCTGTCGTAACTGCTGATCATACAGTTGAAGCATGTAAACATCTGACTTGGATGGGCGTGGAGGGACACTTCGAGCATATTATTGGAAGTGATATGGTGACTAAAGGCAAGCCTTCACCGGAAATGGTCCAACTAGCTTGTGCTCGACTTAACGTATTGCCAGAGCGTGTGGCAATGGTTGGTGACACAGGGGGAGACATGCAAGCAGCTAAAGCGGCGGGTGTGGGACTGATTATTGGAATAGGATCATTCGAGACTTTACAGCATGCGGATGTGATGATTTCTTCCTACGATGAAATGACACTGACAGTTCCAGCGTTGTAATGTAAGGGGTGTCCCAAAGGTCGTAAATAACGGTCTATGGGACACCCCTCTGTGTAGTTATGGTTTTGAAATGTTTATCTTATCTAGGTAAGCCTGCAATGATTGACCGAGTTGCTCTAATTTTGTTATGTCGGTGTCTGACAAGTGATCCTTGTGAAATTCCCCATTGGCGTCAACGGATTTTTGCGAAATCTCATGCATTTCAATAAAAATATTGTCAAACTCTATATACTCCTCGGGGCTCAATATTTCCTTAGCTTTATCAGTGTCTATAAAGATAGAATTATCAGGGTATTTTCTTGGCGACATATGTTCATTTAATTTGATGAAGCACTCTTTCTTTCAGTTCCGGTGGAGCGATCCATCCTTTGGTTTCTTCTTGGGTATATTCGCTTAAATAATGTAGAATCACGACTTGCTTCAGCTTATACGGAAGACGGTCAACGGCGGCAAGTAATGAATGGTTGTATCATAATATATATTGGAGAGTTGATAGAATATCGTTCGATTTATTTTGAAATGGAGAATAGCATGGTTCGTTGAAAGGATTACCTCAATGCAAAAGAGTAAGCGCTTCATCTTATAGTTGACACTTCTGATTAGGAGTATTAAACTTATAATTAATATTACTGTTAAAACATAATATAAATATTAACAATTGAAAGTGAGGCTATACAATGGTTAATCAAATTACGATTCATGCAGATCAATCAACGGGCACAATTAACCGTAACATTTATGGTCATTTTTCCGAACACTTGGGACGTTGTATTTACGAAGGATTCTGGGTAGGAGAGGACTCGTCTATTCCTAATACTCTAGGGATCCGTAATGATGTAGTTGACGCTCTTAAACATATTAAGATACCTGTATTACGCTGGCCGGGAGGCTGCTTTGCAGATGAATATCATTGGAAAGATGGTATTGGTCCACGTGAGGGACGTAAGCAGATGGTGAATACACATTGGGGCGGTCTAGTGGAGAATAACCACTTTGGAACACATGAGTTTCTTCTATTATGTGAGATGCTAGAGTGCGAGCCTTACATATCTGGGAATGTGGGTAGTGGTACCGTTCAGGAAATGTCCGAATGGGTGGAGTATATGACCTTTGATGGCGTGTCTCCGATGGCGGAATTGCGCAGTGAGAACGGCCAAGAGAAACCATGGAAAGTTAAATATTTCGGGGTAGGTAATGAGAACTGGGGTTGCGGTGGTAATATGCGACCTGAATATTATGCAGACTTATATCGTCAATTTCAAACTTATGTTCGTAATTACGGAGACAATAAAATTTATAAAATTGCTTGTGGTCCGAATGTGGATGATTATGAGTGGATGGAAGTTGTTATGGCGAATGCACATCGTCATATGGATGCGATCAGTCTGCATTACTATACTATTCCTGGAGAATGGGCAAACAAGGGCGCAGCTACAGGATTTGCGGAGTCAGATTGGTTCGGTACGTTGAAGAAGGCGCTATGGATGGATGAGCTAATTACGAAACATACAACCATCATGGATCGCCATGATCCTGAGAAGCGTGTAGGGCTTATCGTTGATGAGTGGGGTACTTGGTTTGATGTAGAGCCAGGAACGAATCCAGGTTTCTTGTATCAACAGAATACGATTCGTGATGCATTGGTTGCAGGATTAACCTTCCATATATTCCATGAACACTGTGATCGGGTAGAGATGGCGAATATTGCCCAAGTCGTGAATGTATTGCAATCCGTTATTTTGACAGAAGGCGAGAAAATGATTCTTACACCTACGTATCATGTGTTTGATATGTATAAGGTGCATCAAGATGCTGAATTGTTATATAGCCATACCGTAACGGCAGATTATGAAATGGATGGTAACAAGATACCGCAAGTGTCTGTATCTGCATCCAGAGATAAGCAAGGTGTCATCCATATTAGCTTGTGTAACTTGAGTCACCAAGATGGAGCAGACTTGAACATTGATCTACGTGGATTAACTGGAAGTAACGTGAAGATAAGCGGAACAGAATTAAAGGCTGCAACAATGGATGCTCATAATACGTTTGATCAGCCTGACAACGTTGCACCATCTGAATTCACTGCATTTAAACAGATAGGAACAGATATTCAAGTGAAGCTTGCTCCAATGTCGGTAACGGTGCTAGAACTGATTGCGGAATGATTGGACAAGAGGCTACATGTAAAGGATGCCGTGAAGAGTACAAAGTAACGGATCAGCAAATTGCTCGTATACTCTCATCAGTTAAATTAACACCAGAACAAAGTGTAAGCGATTCGATATATGCCGAACGATTACAAATATGTAGTGGCTGTACCAAGCTGATGAATAATCATACTTGCACGTTATGTGGCTGTATCGTGCCAGTTATAGCGAAGTTTAGAGATAAGAAATGCCCCTATCCAGGGGATGATCGCTGGGCAAGTTGTAGCTAATGCTGATCGATAGAGCACTACAAGTGTTAGATCCATCATTATTCTGGATTAATCCAGACTGTGGCTTGAAGACTCATGGGTTGGAAGAGACGGTAGAATCCCTGAAACACGTGGTTCAGGCGACTGAAATAGCAAGAGAAGCGAGAAGCATTGCGAAATAAATGAGTAGATGACATGAATGAATAAATGAATAGCAGACATGAATAGGCTTCCCTGTTAGATGGGGGAGTCTATTCTGTGTAACATATTTAGAAAGTATAAGTTTTTTTGGAGGACACGTAGACCAATTCCTTATGAGTCTTAAGAGAGTCCGTTCCTGCTTGAAAGTCGCTAGAATAAGATGGAATAGTTGCATAAATGGTACTTACTCAGAGGAAAAGGGGAGGTGATGAAGAAATAGTTGCACAGAGGGTACTTAAAATAGGTGGAATAGTGAGATTAGATGATTTCCAGTAATTAGATGCTCTTTATACAACTAAACTTAGTGATAGGGGAATATGGCCGAATTTAAGTGTACTTTTGCATCTATTGGTGATTGGAGGAGATGGTATATTAGGAACTAACGCTGTTGCCAAGGATGCCGGTCGGTATTTCTCTTATTTCAAAAAAGCACACGTAAATTATGAAATATAAGGTAGAATAAACCGAGATGAAGATCTAGTATGTGATGAGCATGAGCATAAGTAGGAGGAGTTCCGATGAAGCCTAAGAAAAGATCGCCACTTAGACTATTTATAGGGAAGCGTTATTTCGTCTATCGAAGATATATAAAGTGGATATTAGGTAAAGAGAGATACGCGAAGAAGATTTCCTTAGTTCCCTTGGAGCACACCATAAGTACACATAACACACCATTGCTAAGAGAGTTGAAGAATGTAGATATGTGGATGCAGCATAACAAAGTGAATAATTTGAAGATCGCGATTAAGCGAATGAATGGAGTTGTCTTGCAGCCTGGAGAGGCCTTCTCTTATTGGAAGCTAATAGGGAATCCTACGAAGCGTAAGGGGTATCAAGAGGGAATGGTACTGTTCTATGGAGATTTCAAAGCGGGTATAGGTGGTGGATTGTGCCAATGCTCAAACCTCATTTATTGGATTACGCTTCATACTTCGTTAACGATCACTGAGAGACATCGCCATAGCTATGACGTATTCCCTGATGCAAGACGGACACAACCATTCGGTAGCGGGGCAACATGCGCATACAACTATTTAGATCTTCAGATTCGTAATGACACCGAGGTTCCCTATCAGCTTTGTCTTCGTATGGATGACAACGATTTAATTGGGGAATGGAGATCCATGAAGCCAGAGCCTTGTACATATGAAGTGTATGAGCGAGACCATCGGATTGTACTTGAGCTATGGGGAGGATACACAAGACATAATATCATTCATCGTAAAAAGTATAATGCTCATAAAGAGATAATTGATGATCAGTTCGTAACAGAGAATCATGCGATCATGATGTATCAGCCGCTATTGAAGGAATCGGGAACGTGAAAATCCCAAGATTGGAAATAACTTCGCGATCTGTTACTATAAGTGTGAATCTAGCAGTTCGACATAATTCTATCAAACCCGAGAAATGGATAGCCCATATTCTTCTTGAAGGGGTTTAGTTGGGAGGGTTAACATGAGAAAAGAATCGATGATTGGCGTTTTAGCTCGAAATACGAAGCTTGGAAATGAACAACTGTACCAAATTCGCAGAATATTATCCCGTAGTGAGCTATCAATCGTGTATATTGTACGGAATTTAGAGACAGGAACGATGAGTGTAATTAAAGAGTTCTTCCCGAGTGCCTTGGCTTGCCGTTCTTCTGATGGTAAGACAGTTCAATGTTTGAAATCTTCGCTCTCGCCACAGTTTATGAAGCTCATGGAAGCATTTCTACGCGAAGCTATGGTGTTACGTGATCTAATGCACCCAGGAATCGTCCGTTACGAGGATTACTTCGAAGCCAACGGGACGGCCTATATAGTCATGGAGCATTGTGATGGTATAACGTTGGATCGATTCGTGAGAAAGAACCAACAAAGGTTGAATGTTGCCATGCTGCGTAAGTCTATGCTCCCACTGATCGGAGCGCTGGAGCATATTCATCAACAGGGATACATTCATCGAGATATCAAACCTGCCAACATCATGATAGGGAAGGATGGAGGGAGTAAGTTAATTGATTTCGGGTCTGTTGTTCGTTATACAGATGCGGATACCGAACGACCCATCTTTACCACGGCCGGATATTCTCCCTTAGAATTGTATTCAGACAAGTCTTTGCAGACACCGCTAGCGGATATTTATAGCTTAGCAGCGACGTTATACTTTTGCTACAGCGGATCGGCGCCCGTAGCTGTACAGACACGGTTATTTGAGGATAAGCTAGTGTCGGTTCGCGTCGGGAAGGCTGATATTTCACCGCTCTTATCGCGCGTCATTCATTGGGGACTTGCTCTATCTGCAAGTAAGAGATGTAGTTCCCTTCGTTGGTTTAGAATGGCATTGCAAGCAGAATATATATTACAGAAAAAGAGTGTGGTCCGGTTAACGGGTCGTAAATCCGCAGCCATACCGCACTCTATTCCGCACTCCATTCCTAAGGAAAGGGAATACCAACACTCAGATTAAGCGGAGTGTTGGTTATCGTCTCCTGTATAAATCGTAGTAACGGGTTTAACCGCTTTGTAACGAAGTTCTAGTTCCGTCTTTCCATCTTCAAAGGTAATATACAATTTATCATTGAATTGGAGGGCTTCTTTTTTGTTTCTAGAAAGCGGTAATTTTCCATGAACTACAGCACAACGTGTATGATGTTTGACGAACAATATCCCTTTCTTACCAGGCTCGAATACAATATATTCACTCTCCGGAAGGCTCTCATTCACATCAAGGCTTCGAAATAACTGCATTAGAGTGATCTGTCTTCCAGGGAATGATGTAAGCGGCCATGACTTGACTGGAATATCCGTGCCACTGGCTGTATTTAGGAAGTATCCTTCCAGTTTCCCTGTGAATTCCGGTTTTGGTCTTAACCAGAAATACAGAAGAATGCCAGTGATGAGAATAACAGCTACGGCAGCACTTATGATCTTGTGGAGTGTATATTTGGATTGAATAGAGACATGGAAGAGGGCAGTCACTTCTCCTCCTTCAAGATCTGTTGCCACAATGGATAGTTCTGATTCTCCCGTACGTTTGGGGGTTAAGGTTAGCGTAGATTCAAGTAAATCTGAAGAAAGCTTGTCCTCAACTGTCCCCTGTAGTGAATAGGTCATGAGATCCTGATTAGGGTCCTGAATATACTTCGCAAGATCCAGTTTTACTACCCCATCTTCTTTGATCAATTCCAAATCCAAAGACCCAATTATCTGTGGTGGTAGGTTGGAGATACTCACTTCACTTGATGAGCTCTCACGATAGAAATCGGGTCCGTCAATCATGACTTTCCAAACATATTCCCCCGAATTTGGAAATATATAATCTGTTTGGAATCCAATCCCTGTATTAGTCATGGGAATACGCTGTTCCTCATTACTTTGTACCTCTGTCACTACCAATTCTGCCTTCAATGCGGTGTATACCGCATCGTCTTTTACACTTGTTGTTGCTCCCGGTGTTAAGAGATAAGCTTCAATCCCCGTGGGTTGTCCCTTGATCACTTCATCCTTACTGAGCTTGGTTTCTACTTCCAAATTATAACTACCTAGCAAATTGATCTTGACCCAATCGCCTTGCTGGCCCTTGAATTTAAGTACCACTGTCCCTTGTGGTGGATTGGAAATTTTCATTAAGGAATACTTGTCGGATTTGAAAAGTCTAGTGTTCTCAGAGTTGAAATACATTTGTGTTTCTTTCAGAGGATGATCTGAGAGCAGAATAATATTAGCTTCCTCCATGCTTGAATTGGGGAGGTTTACTTTGACTTCTTGTAGATCACCTGTAGCAGTAAGACCAGCGATAGGTACGAGTACAGACCTCATCTCGCTAGCGAAAATTTGATTGAATATTTCAGGCAAATCGTCAGCACTACTAGTCATGAAAGAAGCTCCTCCCGTCTGGGAAGCAATTTGTTCTAATTCGTTCTGGTTCACGGAACCGTCATGATTAAGTCCAATGGTGTATATAGGGAATCCATTCTTGTTCGCTTTGGTGATTGCGGCGGTTACATCTCTAGCGGAATCTTGTTTCGTTCGCCCACCGTTAGTATTTCCGAAACTGGTCTCCCCATCGGATAACAGAATGAGGAATGGTAATCGGTCATGCCCTTGAGAAGATGGTTCTGAACTCCCTGTCGCTAGTACATTTGCACCTTTAAGCAGTCCTAGTCCTAAATCGGTATAACCAGATCGTCGTAATTGATTGATCTGCTGTTTTAGCGCTTTCTTTTTCTCCGCTACAGCAATAGAGGTGAGCGGTTGGGAGGCGACAATACGGTCATTATAAGCTACGAAACCGACCCGTGTACGACTAGCCTCACTCATATCCATGAATAGCTGGATAACATCTGCTGAGATACGATCTTTGTCGCTTGTACTCATAGAATAACTCGTATCTAGTACGAAAACAGCATCGAAAGCCTTACCATTGCTATCTTTAACGGGTGCTTCTGCAAAGATTGTCGAAGAAACAATAAGTATAAATCCGAAAAACAGGTAAAAAGTCCTAATTAACAATTTCATGTTTTTGTGAAACCACCTTTTTTAGTTACTAGATCGGGTTGTGGAAATCCATAAAAGAGACTCGGGAAGCGGCAGTAGAGGCATTGGTGTTTGAATAAAAGTAGGGCTACGGGTTCAAGTAAAGTCTTGATTGTTTGTAAAAAAGTTACACAAGGAACTTTATCGGCATTACTTACTTAATCCATAATAGATATCCAAAATTTAGGTCTTTATATGCACAAAAAATACCAATTGGCACCTAATATTAGGACATAAGTCCCCTTAATAATACTCATACCCTATATATTGACAATATAGAGCATAATTACTTAAGATAGAATCCATGACACGGGAAATATTGGGAATGGAGTCTTATTTACTCGGATAACCACACTTCTCAAGTCGGAGTAGCAGTAAGCGGGGAGAGAGGAACATTCATGGACATTATCAATCAAACGAATCGGACAATGCTTTTTGAAGAAATCAATCCAGAGAAATTAGATCTTGTAACCATCGTAGGGGATGTTAAAGGAATTGACAGCCTGAGTGATGACAAAGTTAAAGAGATCCACCAACACCTCTTGGTGCGCAACTTTGATGAATTTCTAGACAAGTTCTCACCAACGGTGTATTCATTCTTTAATGCTGCCAATCAGAAAGTCATGTATGCCTTGAAGAAGCCAGAAGGATTAGCAGAAGATTGTATTTCTGAAATTCGCATCGATCAGAATAATGATTTCTTAAAGATGTTATTTACGCTTATCGATACGAAACGCAGTCAGGGTATTACGAATGTAGATTTCAAATTTGAGAATTTACTCGATATGATTTCTCCGAAAAAAGTGATGGATGATATTCGCCAAGTGCGTAAGGAAATTCATTACCTATTCGGGCAATATGAGAAATTAGATGAGGGCGATCCAAAGAAGTTAGATCTTGGAGATAAGCTGAATACGATGTTTGAAGATGCAAGCCAGAATTACAACAATGTCATGGCGATGTTGCCACTTGCCATTGAGGATATCAAGACACGTCTTCTACTGGGCAACACTCAAGATGAGAATATGTCTGAAGCGATCCGCATCGGTACTCTGACCATTGGAGACAGTGGTGAATTGAAGATTATCGAGGCTCCGAAGAGTGCCAGCACAGAATTGTTACTGCTTGATGAGAGTGGAACCAATGAACTGGTGAATGTCTTTGAAGAAGATTATAACAGTGTGACAGAATCTCCTTCAGGGTATGTCAAGGATCTCGTCGTGCGCACGTTCTGTCCACTTCCGGCTGTGCATGAAGAAGTAGATATCACAACAGAAATCCAGAATTATAATACGTATTTGGAATTTTACAAGACGGCTAAAGATGATTTCGTCAAAACGGTGAAGCCGTTAGTTGAGAAAATCCTAGGCGTCAAGATGTTCTTTGACCAATATTCGATCAAGAACAAAGGGATGTTACCTTCGCTTCTGGTCACCAATACTAAGCTTGAGATGATGGTCAAAAGCAGTAATATTCCGAGACTTGAAACATTCCTGAACACAGTGAATTCTAAGAATGAATTCTCGGATACGATCTGGTTCGGTATTGTACCTTCCATCGAGCTAGAAACGGCAGGTAATGCGAAAGTTAGTCGTGAACGCTTCCGTGGGAATGAGAAAGTCGTTAAGCAGGATGGGAATAACCTTGAATCGCTAACGATGCTGCTTCAAGTCATTAAGGATTACAAAGTACAGTTGTTCTTTAATTTCCAATCTGGAGAAGATACAACATTTAGCAGTATGGCAACAGCGGGCATCGATAAATATATCGACAAATGTGCCCCGTTACTTCGTAAGGAGTATAGCGAATTTGCCATTCCGTGCGTGCCTAACTTCACCATTATTCCGAAAGATAAATCGGGTGTCGTGATTGATAGCCGTATGCTTCAGACGGAGGATGGAGTACAGCTCTCGAGAGAGAAGGAAGATATTCTGAAATTATGGATTGAAGGCGTGTATGTTGGCGCTTCCTATGTGGCAGCTGGGCTAGTAGCTGCTTATCAATGTCCAGAGTATTTGAAAGAAACCTTCAAGAACGTGAGTAGGGAGTTCCCGGGCGTACGTTATGACATTGAAGCTAGGGACAATAGTCTGCGCTCCGTCACAACGATGGCGAAGGAGATCACTGGTTTCACCAACAACATCAAGGATTCGATCAATCGTAAGAACTTCGGATTTGTATTCTCGTCAGAGAGTGCTCAGCTACAGGATAAGGACATCCGTCGGATTACTGTCTATAAGGCGAGAAGCCTTGCTACTTCTGAGGACGGATTCGACTCGATCTATAAGACACTTGTCAGTACCTATGTAGAGCGTATTCTTCGCTTTCAGACAGGTGATTTCAAACATGAGAATATCTTGAAATTCTTCAGTAACAATCCCGGCAGTCAAAAGAGTAAGTGGCTGGGTACGCGAGGGTTCATCAACTCCATTCTTCAAGATGGAGACGATATGACTTATGTGATCGATGAGAAGAATAACCTGTGTCACATTGACTTGATCTTTAACGGTAACGTGAAGAACTTGGAAGTGATGATTACCAAAGCAACGAGCCCTGTCAAGGTATGACAGGTTCACTAAAGCGTATGTTCGGGGCGATCTTTAATAAGTTCGCCTCTATACATAAATTCTGGAGACGTTCTAACGCTCTAGACAATAAGTTAGTCAATTTAAAGGAGGAATTATGTATGGGATTTATACTTAAAGTTGAAGGTGCAGAAACGATTGAACTAGGAATGGATAACATCCAAAAGGTCGTTTACGACACAGATACACCGGATGACTCTAATGCAAGATCAACGGATGTAGGTTCAACACTGAGAATTAGTGGTAAAATCATCACCGCAACAGACGGAGACAAAGCAGATGATACGTTGAAATTGGCTAATTGGTCACTTGTACCTGCTGAGAAGGCTGATTGCTACCGTAAAGTGACATTGAAAGTGATTGCAGCGGACCAAGTTGTTCGTGAGGTAAGCTTCCCTAACGCTTTTGTGGTGGATTATACCGAAAGTTTCGGTGATTCCGAAGGGGTCGGAACATTTAATTTGTACATTAAGCAAAAGAAAGACAAGACAGAATTCGCTAACATTCTAGGCGGATATGCATTCTCGCAATAAGCATATGCATCATTTGCTGCCTAATTTAGGTTGCAAGCTATTGGATTTTAAGAGGCTTCGGCCTCTTAAAATACTTTGTTCTATACATAAAGGCGGGGATATAGGTCAGTGACTAACTATTATCATGTTCTCGGTATAGGTCGAGAGGCACAAGCAGCAGAGATTAAACAAGCTTATCGACAATTAGCCAAGCGATATCATCCAGATACCAATCAGGGAAGTGAAGAAGCAACAGAACGATTCAAACAAATTCATGAAGCCTATGAGGTACTGAGTAACGAGTCTTCAAGGCAAGAATACGACGCTAGATCGTCTAGTACGAATAGCCAGCAGTCACAGCAACACAAGAATGCACAAAGTGGGCCTAGTGGTAGGGCGAAGAGTAATCCCACAGCATTCAATCCAGAACAAATGCGCAAACAGTTTGATCAGTTTTTTGGTTATCAAGGCAAGTCGAAGGATGAATCATCTCAACCTAAAGATGGACGGAATGCCGCCAATCCGCTTGATACTTCTGCCATGTTCGATCGCTATTTCGGTACGAAGAAGAAATAAGTTGAATCATGAATCCCCCTTAAGAGATGGAGGTGACGAATATGAAGGCGAAGAAATCCGTGTGGATTGTAGTTATTGATGTGATCATGTACGGCATTGTAGCCGGCATTATTCTTTATACCTTATTACATCCTAAGGATCAAATATTGAAAATTTCAGTCACCGTGGGAGCGGCCTTTTTTGTAGGTGCAATCATATTGCAACGCTTGACTAGAAAGACTTCACGTATAGCAGAAGATTCGGTCGTGAAGTTGATTCTATTAGATGACGATGGAGAACGAATGAAGGAATGGTATATCGAAGGTGAGACATCGTTACTCATTGGAAAGAACAGTCAACGCGGTGAAGTTGATATAGATTTATCGGAATGTGAATATGCGTCACTTATTAGCTCGGAGCATGCGGTACTGAATCGGGCAGGTACAAGATGGTACATTGAGGACATGGAATCAAATAGCGGGACCGGTATTAGACAGGCAGGAAAGAGTACCGCCAACAAGCTTGTTATTGAAGAACCGCTACAGATTGGAGCAGGAGATTTGATCTATATTGCCAACACGCGATTGCTAGTGAAGTAAGAATATAGCCGCGTTGTGGACTAAGACCTATTGGAGGAATGAAGACAAGATGAGCTTGACTAGATGCGCTAACGGACACATGTTCAGCACGCGAAAACACGGTAATACATGCCCCTACTGCAACATAACGGTAGATGCAACGCCGAAGGGGGAGCAGAGAAGGCAGGTTTCCGCGGACACGGAAGAGAAGACGATGCCTTATCTAGGAGAAACGGTCGGTATTCACCCCGTTACGGGCTGGCTAGTTTGTATTGAAGGACCTCAATTTGGTCATGATTATCGGATTATGTCAGAGAAGAACTTCATTGGACGTGCGGAGGAAATGCATATTCGTATTCTTGGTGACAATACCATATCTCGAAGAAACCATGCCGTTATCGTCTATGATCCGAAGAAAAGAAATTTCTATTTACTACCTGGGGATGCTTCGGGACTAGCCTATCATAATAACGAAGCGGTTTATTCGCCTGCAGAACTGGCGGCATATGACGTAATTCAGCTGGGGAATAGTAAGTTCCTCTTCCTCCCACTGTGCGGCGCCCATTTCGTATGGGAAAACAATTGAGGACGTGATGTTAACGATGCAGCAGAATGTAGAGTTAGAGCATTATATCGTTATTCTGTCGGCACTCATCTTATGGATTGTGTTGTACTATGTTCGGCGAGTGCTCGTACGACGTCAATCCACCACCACCACTGGAATTCATATTGGGAATGGACAAAGTATCGGAAGACGAGAGGAGCAAGATGATTACTTCTCGAGTTCAACAACCTCTGTCGGTACACTTGCAGTCATTGCTGATGGGATTAGTGGCTTGTCGAACGGAAGAATGGCTAGTACGCTCGCTGTGACGGTGTTTAGTAAGGAATTTCTGATGCTAGAGAAGACGGAGGATTTCACTGATTTCTTTGCTAGTGCAGCAATGCAGAGTAACAATGGGATTCTAGCTAATCTAAGCGGAAGTCATGGTGGAACGACCTTGGTCGCAGCTGTAGTAACTTCTGGAGTGCTGCATTGGGCAGCGGTGGGAGATAGTATGATTTCGGTATTCCGTGACGGAGAATTCATCCCTATGAATTCCAAGCACACGGTCGAGACATCTTTACTCCGTGAGCAAGTTCTCAGTGGTGAGTTGACCAAAGAGGAAGCTGAGGCAAGTCCTGTGCGTAAGCATTTGGTCAATTATTTGGGATATGAAGGATTTAGAAATATGGAGATAGGCGAACCATTCTCGTTACGCAAACAGGACAAGATTATGCTTGCCAGTGATGGAATATATGATGCATTAAGCGAAGTAGAGCTCGAACTTGTGATGAAGCAGAAGAAGCCAGTGGAGGACATCGCTGATGACATTATCGAACAGCTCGATGCCAAAGGCTTAAGAAATCAGGACAATGCGACAGTTATTATACTAGAAAAGGGCTGGTGATTCCTTGCGGCATCCGCAAAGCTCGGATCGCTAGAGACAAGGGGGAACGCATGAGGAAGGAGAACAGTGATTTCAAGACCGGTTTCGTTTCCGAAGCGGGTTCTTTTATTGATAATAAGGATTATTTCGCTTATATCGAACTTGATGATATGGCTTGTTATGTGATCGCGGACGGAATTGATAACGATCAAGAGGCTCATAGCGCTGAGATAATAGCTAAGATTGTACTAGAGAATTTCATAGAGCGTCCAACCATGTCACGGAGGCAACTGCAGCACTCATTGCGTGAGGCGCATGAATGGCTGAAGTTCGAGAGTCGGAGGGTCCGGCTGAAGGCAAGTCTACTCGTGGTTGTAACCAACTATACGAAGATGGTATGGGCATCTAGTGGTCACGTGAGGCTATATCACTTTCGTGGGGGGAGGCTCAATCAGAAAAGTAAAGATCAGAGTCTATCCCAGGTTATGGCAGATGATGGATATCTCCCGGATGAGACCGTATCACAGCATGAGGAACGGGGAAATTTACTGAATTATATGGGTAATCCAGACCGTTTCAACCCGTATGTATCCCCACGCATTCCACTGTCAGATGGTGATGTGTTGTTGCTATGCACATCAGGATTATGGGAGCAGGTTAATCTACCCGAAATGCTCGATGCGTTGGAGGAAAGTAAAGAACCAGAAGCACTGACAGATACGCTGGAAGAGATCCTTCTTAGTAAACAGCAGAGAACGGTCAATAATTATACGGCTGTCGCGATCTATACAGATAAGACCTATAAAGAGCCTCCTAAGAATCGTAAGAAATGGATCAAGCGTATTCTGATCGTTATGATGGCTCTTCTATTAACAGGTGGGGGACTCTGGATATATAAAGCAAGGGAAGCGACCCGCATTGCTGAAGCGGCCGCCAATATGGTGGAATTCGAACGTGACGGAGATGAATATGCAGCGGACGGCGATTATACGAAGGCGCTTAAATCATATAGCGAGGCAAGAAATGCAGCTTCTAAAGTGAAGGATAAAGTTCATACCAAGCTCATTGGAGATAAGCAGAAGCTAGCTCGGACCTTAGTGGATGGCGATGACTATTTGAAGGATGGCATCTACGATAAAGCGGTGTCTAGTTATACGAAGGCATTAGATGATGCGGATCGTTGGGATGCGTTCGATGAAAAGGATATTCAAGAAAGAATCGATCGTACGACCGATTATGAGCGAGTAACGGAAGAGATTAGGCAGGGAGATCTCAAATTTCAGGGTCAAGATTACAGTGGTGCGCTTGTTCTATATAAGAAGGCGAATACATCCGCAATCGAAGTGTCGTTCACCACCGCTCAGAAGGATTTACAAGATAAGATGAGTAAGGCTCAAGAGAAGCTGGATGCGGTGCAAACGGAGACCATTAACCTGCAGGGTGATAAGTTAGAGCAAAAAGGCGACCGTAGCTTCGATGCTCAGGACTATGCGGGTGCTATAGATGGTTATATGCGGGCGCAGGAGAAATATCAGGCTATCGGCAAGCTAGAGAAGGTATTGGCCATGGAGCGTAAGATTGCTAAGGCGGATGAGAAGTTACATCCCATAGTGCCGGTATCAGCAGCAAGTACAGACAATAGTAGCTTAGGAGAACAAGAGATTTCCAATCCCTACGAAGCGATGACGGAGCCTATTCAACAGGCAGCTACGAAGAAAAATGTGACAACAACACCTCCAGTAGTAGATGAAAGCACCCAGAGTGAGACGGATGGTACGTCTGATGGTACAAGCCCGACAAGTTCTACCCCTGATAGCAAGGAGGAGCTGTGATGATGAAGGATATCGTACAAGACCGAATTAGCAAGATGGAGGATTTACAGCAACGTCGTATGCTGAAGAACATGATGACAGGTGTATTCCTGAATCTAGTAGAGTATCAAGATGATTTGAATCGGAAGTTGGAGCGTAGAGTATTCGATGAGATCGAGGGTGATGACGGGAAGCATGATATATTCACAGCTCTATGCCCAAGGGATGAGTTGGACCCCATTCACGAATTTCTATACCCCATCATCCCTCAGGATGCGGAAGCGCCAGTCATTGATATGAAGCATATCGTCGATGCTCTAGGTCAGAAGGAAGAGGTTGTACTGACTACTTTTTTTCTACAATGCAATTATTCATTAATCAAACAGTTACTGCAAAGCGACAGGGAATTCGAGGGAGTGCTGGTCACTCAAAATGGACGATATACGGTGAAGGTTCGACTGAAGCAGAACAGAACATATCAGGATGAAATTGAGAAGCTATACCATGTGTTTATTACTAACGGTCTTCCATGGAGAACGATCAATCATCCTTACATACATAAGTTCGTTGATGTCGTGCTGACTGAATGTGATGGCGAATTAGAAGATTCGGAAGAAATCTCCGAAGTGACGGTCCATTTAGAAGAATACGAGTCATATAAACGAGTGAATCTTATACCGCTGTGGAATATTCAGAAGCTAGAGCTGAGGACAGGGGGATTTCCTATTCCAGCAGAGGACCGTATCAATTATGAACATGTGCTACCGCTACTTAAGACCGGGATTAGGCATGGTTATCTGGTGAATGGAGATCAAGAGGATATCCGGTATATCAAGCGTACGGGGGATGAGATTACAATCGTATCCTCTCGTGACAAATCAGATATATGGCATTTGCTTCAGATTGCAGAACCAGTAGATACGGTGATTGGTAAGCTGGCTTACGACGTTATATCCAACCGTAAGGCGGAAGGATTCATCGGCAAATACAAGCATAAACAAGATCAAAGAGTGCGCTCTAAGGGGGAAATTATTCGTATGATTCACTCCTTCGAAGAATCAAAGATGCTAGAACTAATAGATCACAAATTAGATGAGTCTGGTGTGTGCCGTTCTGTCACTTATGAACTGAATCCATTTGTTAGTGATCATGTACGGTCGGAGCAAGGGAAGACGCGCATGATTTTGCGCTTTGGGAGCAGTGTGATTCGGGGAGAGAGTCAGTTTATTCTAGAGGATTTAATGAGCTTTCTCGTATCTGAGATTCAGCTAGCTTTCCCTGAATATAAGTGCGAAGGAGAATGGGCTTGAATTATATCTGGGACCTCATTATCCGCGGACAGGAATTAGGAATGGCCAAGAGAGACATCCATTTCTTGCCTGCTAAAGTATATTCGCCATATATGGAGCTTAGTCAAGAGGACTTGAACGCCATGACGGTTGCGGGTGACGTTGAGGTGAATCCGTACTATCGCTTCTACGATATTTTTAATGGCATGTTTGATATAAATAATACAGAAGATACGGAACTTCGTGGCGCATTGTTTGATATATTAATTCATTTCTTAGCTGATATCGATCTAATGCAGGGGATGAACAAGCGGGAGTATTATATTCGCTTCGTGCTGCGAGATATCCAAGATGGCCTGCTGGGAAAAGTAGTGAAAGAGCATATTTCATTATTCGATCGAGAGGAACAGGAGATCATTGCAGCTAATGTGCTACGACTATACGATACCGGAGAGGCACTTTATTTGTTCAAAGATACGGTGAGTCGGATGTTCCAACGTTCAACCATATATGCGATCTGTGAGGAGAAGGATGAACTTCTGCTCTACATTGGGCAGCGGGAGAATGAAACAACACGTAACAAACTGCAATTGATTATGGAGCTACTACTCCCTATCCAGTATAGCGCAGAGGTATACTGGAACGATCATTTTGGCATTATTGATGAAGATTACACGATGATTCAAGATCGTATCGCAATCTATTGAAATACAGGTCTGCATTGGCGGATAGGATGACTTCAAAGATGATCAGTGAGGAGGAAAAGGTATGAAGGGTTATTCCTACAAATTGTATAACGATCTAATAACGAAAGCCTCTGAACGCGGTGTTGTTAGGTATACCCGGGATGAACTTATGGATATGACCACATTTCAGTTGAGGAATATTTGCTATAAACAAAGACTGGTTGAAGGACTGGGCAATAGCTTGGACCGTGAGGGATTAATCCGCATCATCATGAAGTATTTAAGTGCGGAGGAACGGTTATTCATAGGCCCGATCTGTGAGGGAGGCTTTGATCGAGTTCAAAGTACGATCCGCAAGTATATGCAGCTCCCACTCCAAGGTGACGGAGGCATTCGTGTACCTGCAAGATTGATTCTTTACTCAGGAATGGCCACGGATAAGTCCGATAGCTATCGAGTAACTACTACAGTACCGCTACCAGAATCCAATGTGTTACTGGTGAATGATCGTATGGAGCTGTGCGGCATTCTTCATCTACAACAAGATGATGGGAAGCAGGGACAATATTATTTGACTACGGATCACGAAACACAGTGGCTTCTTACATCTAATCGCCATTATAGCCTATTATTCTTGCGTAAACGAGAGTCGGAATATATCTACAATACCTATTATCAGGTGCATGACCAACCCCCAGCTAATATTCAATATTATAAGATCCCTCTCGCAGAACTGGAGATAAGAGAACTAGAAGAGACAGACGCTGTGCTTGCTATTGATTTCGGTACATCGAATACGACAGCGGGTGCCTTTCTATATAACGGTTATGCAGCATCGCCAAGTAGTCTAGATCTGCTAAATGGACAGATTCAGATGGATACCATCAACTATGTTAAGTTCCCAGATACCACGTATAAGGTGACGGATTGGATTGAAGCATTGCCCTCAGTAGTTAGTGTGACGGACTGTTCTGACCCAACCAACATTCAGTATAACTTCGGTTATCAGGCGCTTCGAAGCATGCGTCATAGTAGTTATAGTAGCCGTGCTAGTGTGTTTCACGGGATGAAGCGATGGGTGAACAATTACACCAAGCAAGAAGAAGTCATGGATACACAAGGGAATATTGCAATGGTATCTAGGAGCGAGATTCTTCGCGCGTATATTCATTATGTGATAACGAGAGCGGAACAACAATTCAAGTGTAAATTCAGACATTTGCACCTATCTAGTCCTGTGAAGATGAAGACACAGTTCCTTGATATGTTCACTCATATTTTACCGGACTATAAGATTGAGCGAGACAACGCGCTGGATGAAGGAATGGCCGTACTGTACAACACCATTGCCGATGGAATTGAACGGGGAACGTTTGAGGATGGAGAGGAATATAAGGCATTGGTTATTGACTGTGGGGGAGGAACAACGGACTTATCCTCTTGCAACTTCCGAGTGGAAGACGGTCATATGTCTTATCGAATCGATATTAATACGACTTATGAGAATGGAGACACCAATTTTGGTGGCAATAACATTACATACCGCATTATGCAATTCATGAAGATTGTCTTTGCCGACTATTACATGGGTCAACGTAATCTAAGTGATATTGATAAGCTGATCAATATTCCTGCGAATGATCTATTCCGAGAGGTCGATGAACAGGGTGTTGAGCAAATATATAGTGAATTAGAACGAAGGTACCGTGAGGCGGAAGATGTGATCCCAACAGCATTCACATTATATGAGAATCGTTCACGTGATGAGTATTTACGTGTAAGAGGTAACTTTCACTTCTTATGGGAAATTGCTGAACAAATGAAAGAGCAGTTCTTTCGTAGAACGGGGATACTGCGTAATCGATTCCATTCTGAGCACGATGCGCTCGAAGAAAGCGACTTACAGATTACGACGATAGATCGCTGGTTCTTGTCGGTCTCTCGCAATGGAGTGATGAAGGATGAATACGAATTTCCCGATGTCGTGTTCAATATTAAGGAGATCACGCAATTAATCAAAGCGGATATATATGACGTCGTCCGTAAATTCCTCGATGATTTCTACCGTGAAGGGCGCATCAGCGACTATTCCATTATTAAGCTTACCGGTCAGTCCTGTCGTATCGACGTGTTCCGTGAAGCACTGAAGGAATTCGTCCCTGGACGAAGCATTGAGTTCCGCCAGAAGCCTGTAGAAGGAAGGATACCTGATCTTAAATTATCCTGTCTACGTGGGGCGATTCGGTATTTGCATGCACGTAAATTCGGTAGCATTGAAGTGAGTATTACGAATTATTCGTCTGTTATTCCTTACGCTGTTAGTGCACATACGCATAATCATCAAGAGAAAGAACTGATCAGTAGCTTGGAACGTAGTAACCGAGTGCTCGGTTCCATCTCACGTCCATTCGATACCGCAGAAATAGAATTCTTCCTCCATGGAAGTGATGGCGGGCTCCGTCACAGTTACTTATACGTAAATAAAATCGCGGATTATCATCCCATTACGCATCAGGAGATCAATTTGGCCTATGCGGACAAAATCCCACAGGATGACACGGATTCTATCGTCAATGGAGAGACCAAGTGGTTCGTGTTCGCAGATGACAATCATTGGGGGTTCCACGTACTTCCTATAGCACGGCAGAAGGACGGATTACATCTTGGAAGGAAACAAATATTTGCATTTGAGAGCGATCTGTCTGAATTGGATTTCTTCGATGGATTGAAATAAAGATACGAAGCGGCAGAGGAGGAGCACATTGTTTACACATCTATATCCCCATTTCAATAAAGGTAGAATTCTGAAGACAGAAATGTTGACCAATTTGCGAGACTTCCCTCGAGAATTCGTAGATATCCACTATGCGGATTATTCCGATGGTATTGTGACAGGTGCTAATCTCAAAGTCGGTCCTAAGCATCTGATCATCTCACCAGGTATTGTACGGCATGAGGGAAGGCTCTACATATTGAACGAATCTACGGAGATTACCTATTTGGCTACAGGGAAGGAACTAGTACTCAAGATCCGTTTCCTCGAAGTGAAGGAAGGTAGTGACCTGACAGTGTACTCTAGCGAAATTGTGCTAGACGAACAAGTAGATTGCAATTCATCTGAGTTGGAACTGGGTCGGTTCAAGCTGAAGGAAGGGGCCAGACTCCGCCAGGATTATCAGAACTTCGCGGATTTCACGACCGAATACAACACCTTGAATGTGCTGCACACATCTTATGCTGCACATGGGGAGAGTACATTATCCCCATTGATTATGCGCTATTTCGCAGATCAGATGCTTCGTAGTGGTAGCGCGGACCCGCGTGATCTAATCTTCGCAATGATGTGCGGCAATGAAGGAACCGTGTCACGCAGCATGATTCTACACTATATCGCCGGCCGTATGGGCATAGCCTACAAGGAATACACCCATGTGCAGATTCATAAGCATCTAGGTCGAATTCTGGATAACGTTCGTGGCGGCGGTAAAGCCCGAGGTAGTTTCTCCATGGGTGGGCCGCAGCGGGTGATTGTGGATTAATAGATTTATAACGAGAAGGAGGTTGTTAATGATATGGAGCGTGCAGATGAGAAAATATTAAAAATATTAAATGAAATGAAAGACAAATCTAGTGAACCTCCAAAAATCACAGATGGTCCAATAAAAATCGGAGCTTACTATTACGAATTTGAAGAAGCTACCTTTTTTGATCAACGATTATTTGTCCAATTGCCTAATCACTTTAAGGAAATGGAAGAGAAACATAAGAAAATGAAATATCCACATGAACAACGACCTGAAATTATTAAAACCGATGATACAGGAGCCATTAACTTTTCATTGAGTAATCTGGAAGAAGACTTAAGTGATCATTGGGTGAAGGAACTTACTCTTGGTATGAGGGACGTCATTAAGAAAACAAATCCTTCAAATGTCTTTTATACGACTGAAGTCGAGAGTGTGAACGGTAAACAGATCGGTTACTTTGAATTCAAAAGTTCTGCACTTGACGGTTTTGTCTACAATATTATGTATTTTCTAGCCGTGGATGGAAAAACGATCATGGGAACATTTAGTTGTCTTTATAAAGATCAGCCTCAATGGAGAGATATAGCATTTCAAGTTATTCGATCCATTCAAACGGCTGAAATTCGTGAACAGGAGGTATAGCCATGAGTGAAGCTATATATACCATTTCAGATATATCGATGAAATCCAGTCCGTTCGATAAGATAACCAACTTGAGCTTAATTAGACAGGTCAATGAGCATGTAACGTGTGCCATTAGTGGAATTATTCCTGAAAGTAAACTAGATCAATATATTGAACAAATCGATGAGAATGAAAGTATTGAGATATGTGTAACCAACGATAACCGAGAGATGGCCTTATTCAAAGGGATAATTACGAATATAGCCGTTCAAGTAGATAGAAATGTGAGAACGATGACAATTGAAGCAAGTAGTAAGACTTTCCTGATGGATATCAAGAAGGAGAGTCGATCCTTTCAACATAGCCAACAGTCCTATTCAGATGTGTTCGCAGTGATCACCAACTCCTACCCAGAGTCGGACGTAGTCGATGCTGCCTCCAATGGAGCAGCTATTGGAGGGCTATTGGTTCAGTATCGAGAAACGGATTGGGAATTCGCCAAGAGACTAGCTTCTCACTTTCAAATGCCCTTACTTCCTATCAGTACATTGGACGGGATTAAATACTATGTGGGTCTGTCAGATGCTGGGCAACCTGTTGAACTCAATGAATATAATTATAAGATACACAATAACATGAAAGAATTTAAACAGATCACCGAGAATAGCGATGATCCGTTTGTTGGTCAAAGTAACTTCAGTTTTGAAGTTACAAGCAATAAGCTGCTAGAGATTGGTTGTCCTGTGACATTTCGTGATCATGAATTATATGTCTATCGTGCTGACATAGTGATCGAGAAAGGGATACTCGTAAATCAATATCAATTGCGTGATCGAGAAGGCTTTCAATGTCATAAGCAAACTAACCATGCCATCATTGGCAGCTCTTTATTCGGTAAAATCACAGCGATTGCTAAGGATAAAGTGAGGCTACATCTACAGATAGATGATAGCCACACTCCATCTCAGGCAATGTGGTTCTCTTACTCAACAGTGTACTCATCACCAGATGGAAGCGGCTGGTATTGTATGCCTGAGATAGGAGATGAGGTCCGTCTTTACTTCCCTGATGCGGAAGAGAAGAATGCCTTTGCAGCAAGTTCAGTAGACTTAGACTCTTCAGATACGACCAAGAGAAGTGATCCATCCGTGAAAAGCATTAGTACCAAGTATGGGAAACAAATTGTATTTCAGCCAGGAGCTGTTGAGATTATCGGCAATGGACAGACGTTATTGCGATTAACAGACGATGGAGGAATAGAGATCAAGAGTGACAAGAAAATTGTGATTACGGCTGTAGATGATATAGAAATTACAGGTGGAGCCAAGGTTCTGATTCAGGGAGATGAAGGGGTAGATCTTAAGCAGGCGGATACGATGCTGACGATCCAAGATGAAGTTGCGTTGACCGGATCCAAGGTGAATATTCGATGAACTATATGAATAAAGAGGCTGCCATTTCCGAATTTTTAGAGAAATTCGTATTTCATCAGTGGATCCAAGATGTCATTCTCATTGACGATGCTTACAAAGAATGTCAAGAACAGATTGACCGTAGCCTGTATGAATCCTTCCATGATTTATTGGTGAAGGCAAGCATATTACATGAACAAGGAGATAAGGGGAAGATACGTTATATCTATTGTTCCTATTTACGTACAAGTGTAATGGAGAATAAGGCTATGTACAGACTAGATGCCTATGATGCTAAGTGGTACCTGGATTCAACAGAGTGTAGCACGACATGGGAGGCAGCCTTTATGTTCGAGCCTTTGTTTAAACGGATGGAGATGCTTGAGCAAGAGAAGAAACATTATGCAAGAAAAGTTACTTCGATGGATATTGAAGAAGTGAAGCAGATCGAAGGCTATAAATATCACTTGTTAACCAAAGAGTTGATCAAAGAACAAATCCCTTCCATCATGGATACATGTCATTTCAACCATATAATAGATGATTCTGGCTTGATTGTGGCGGTGGGGGAATATCGAGATGAAAGTGAAATTGTCTTTGAATACAACGGTCAAGGTGGGGATTGTGAATAATGGATTACTTCGTATTAAGGCAGGACGAGCGGTATACCCAAATCCCGATGATAGAACAACTCAGAACTCAGATTGACACTAGACATATTCATCTAACGGATGCACACCATATTCCGGACACATCAATTTTTTATGTGAAAGCAGATCAAGAAACAACCTATTTAGATTTCCTTGATCGACAGATCGTGCTGATGTCTAGCCATATGAAACAATTGATAGACTTATATCAGCCTGATTATGTCACGAAATTAGTCGTTCTTATCGATAGAACCATGCAGAAACAATCAGAATATTATCTACCGATCTTTAAGGAAATCAGTTGTCTCAGTCCAAATACGGAATTTCACCATGATCATACCACGATTAAAAGACTCGTTCTGCAAGAAAGTCTGATTGAGAATCATCACATATTTCAAATTAAAGAGAGCGAAAATCCGCTCATTGTCGTTCGACTAGATGTTGCAGAAAGTATACTTCGGCGTGGGTTTACGGGCATCCACTTAGATCGAGTTTCTGTTGAATAGAACTATTGAACTGTAAAAGGGGGACTAACATTGACAGATCAAATGATATCAAATACTAGAATTTATCCGATAGATTCAGATTCTGGTCAAGTCATCATTCTTACGCCAGATTATATATTTGACAAAGTAAATCAAGATGAAGTTGAACAATTTATTGAAAATGTATATGGAGATGAAGACTTTGTTTATAGCTTGAAACCAAGCAGAGTACATTATATTGACACTATAAAGAAAGTATCTTCTAACCAAAAGACATCACTCATCACGATTGTTACGAAAGTGAACGGTAAGAAAGAAACGGACTTTCTAAGTATAGAAGATAAGGAGCAAACGGAGCAATTTCTCCAAGAATTATACCAACTTCTAAAGGATGAATGTAGTTTCAAAGTGAAAGAGTATAACCGATTCAATGCAACGTTTAGGCCACTTCTAGCATTGCTGATCATTATCGGTTCAGGCGTATTCTTGACATGGTTTGCCCAAGAGGCACGAAACGGTCTTAGTAGAACTAGAGTAGTGAAAGCGTCCGTGTATTATTTGTATAAAGTCATGGATTTCATTGGACCTACGGGTGCCATCATTATTACGGGAATCGCCTTTTTGATTGGGATGGCAGTATTGGCATACAGAGTAAAGAATCCGCCAATCATGACATTGATCAAGAGAAATAATTAAAAGTTTCTGTTGAATAGAGAGGAGAAAGATACTATGTCGGATCATCCCGCTTATGTCGTAAGAGGAGCGTTGATGGAATGTGGAATGGGATCTCACCATCGGCGCATTAATCTTCCAGAAAGTCATGGTTCTTACGTCAATGAAAAGCCGATGATGAACGTGGAAGATTGCAAACCGAATCATATCCCTTACTTTGGTATATGTAATAGTGTGCATAACCTAAACAGCGAGGTCGTACATCTTATCGCAGAAGATGGATCCGGGACGATCTCGGGTAAACCATGTGTACCTATCTTTTATGGGAAATGGGTGAATGCTAAAGAAGGGACATTGGTAGAGGGGAAAGCAGCACTGACCACAGATTCAGTCATCTTCTGCCATTGTGTGGATGGTGTAGTCAAGTTCCTCAAAGATGGACAGCATGATGACTAGTCTAAAGGGAGGTTGCGAACATGATTACGTACGATAGTCTCGTTGTCCACACACCATATTCTCTGCAAAAGATTATCGATCTGGACATCATCATGAGGCCTGGAGAACACGTTAAGGCGACTATGAAAGGCATCGTAGACGATTCATTTCACATCCAATCGACGACCAGAGCGATGTGGCAAGATGAACTAACGATCTATGACAAGAGGGATGAGAAACAAATCATCGTCTTTAAAGGTTTAATTACGTCAGTGAAAAGTACGAATGTGAATGGCGTATATTATGTGGAGATTGAAAGCTTATCCGCAAGCATTCAACTAGATATCCAGCGAAGAAAACGAACCTTCCAGAATAGTACGATGACCTATGAAGCCCTACTTCAGAGTATCATGGAAGAATATTCAGGAGGAGATGTTTCGTGTAACGTCGGAGTAGGAATTCCTATAGGGGAACCCATCATCCAATATGAAGAGACAGACTGGGAATTCATCCAGCGTCTAGCAAGTCATTTCCAACAATTCGCTACATCGGATTTAAAGTATGCGGACCCGAAAATATATTTCGGTACACCTCCAGGGAAAGAATATAACATGTCAGATGATGTATCTTATACGGCAGGTAAAGATTTAGTCGCGTATCATCGCGCGGGTGGTGCAGAGGCAGGACTACATCATACGGACTTCTTCTATTATGACATCATAAGTGATCAGCAATATAACATCGGTGACATTGTGAACTTCAGAGATAAACAACTGGTCGTTAGCCAAAAGACAGTATGCTTAGAGGAAATACAGCTGGTATATAGCTATCGCTTGTCTCGCCAGAAAGGAATACATCGAAGAATTATACATAATGAACGGCTGTCTGGCGTCTCACTTGAAGGAGAAGTGCTAGATGTTCAGGGAGAGCAAGTCAAGCTACACCTCACAATAGATAAAGATCAACCGAAGCAGACCGCTCACTGGTTCATATTCGCTCCACCAACAGGGAATGCCATGTACTGCATGCCCCAAATCGGAACAAGTGCCACACTGTACTGTCCAGAAGCGGATGGAAAAGGCGCGATCGTGACGGGATGTGTACGAACGAATGGAGAAGAATGTGAGAAATCTGGGGATCCTAACATTAGATATTTCGGAACAGAGCATGGGAGTGAAGCCAAGTTATCTCCAACGGGCATAGATATTGTAAGCGGCTCGAAGGAACCGTTAAAGCTAACGCTAGAAGACGAGGACGGAATTACATTAACAAGCCATAAGAAACTATTATTACAAGCAGATAGTGACATCATCATCCACAGCCAGAAGCGAGTCGTGATCCAAGCGGAAAGCCAAGTGATGGTAGTAAAAGCGGGGCAGACCAGTGGGATAGCTATTGAGAATGAGTACCATATCCTTGGAGCGCAGGTCATTGCTGAAGGGTCGGACCGAACACCCTTCTCACCTTATGCTGACGAACCCTTGATAGGAACCCCACCACCGCAACCCGAACCTGAGCCCGAGGAGAAACCACCGTTTAAGTGGGGGAAACTCATCGGAAATGTAGTGGGTGCACTTATAGTCGTTGCGGTAGTAGTAGCTGTTGCAGTGGTTGTCGTAGCGACGCTGGGTGCAGGTGCCGTGGTCATAGGCGCTGTAGCAGCAGGTGCGGCGATAGCAGGTACAGCCGCCGTCGTCAGTCAGGCCGTGTCCGATATTTCCAGAGGAGAAGTCAGCGACTTCGGTGCCTATGGATGGGCTGCCTTACGAGAGTCGACCATAGGGGCAATATCTGGAGCGATATTCGGTCCATTCGGACTAACTAGTGTTGTAGGTGGGAAGATGGCATTGGGAGCAGTAACGAATGCCTTCGAGAGTGTAATCCGTCAGACGATGATTGGAGAAGGCTTTAGCCTGAAGACACTACTTGGCGATGCGACGATAGGAGCCGTAACAGCAGGGATACTGGATTCAAGAATCGTAAAAGGAATCGGCGGAGCAGTAGTCAAGAAAATAAGTAGTGTGGCACCGTGGTTGAGAAACGGAATAGGCTCTGTAGCGAACCAATTCAGCAAGCGAGTAGATGATCTAACCCAATATGGCAATAAAATGGGTCAGAAATATATGAAGGAAACCCGCGACATGCTCGAGAATGTCGCAGAGTCGCTTAGACAAGTGGGGAACAATCTACCTGGGCCTATACCCGTCCTCGCTGGGGCAGGTGGTAGATTACCAGATGACCAAGTATTGAAAAGCTCCGATCCAAAGTTAAATCAGCAGCAACAGAGATACTGGAGTGAGTTGGAACAAGGTAAGAAGGAATTGAATGAGCGGATGTCGAAGAATGCTGAGGGGACGGGTGAAGGTGGAACTCTCAAGCAAACGGTTATCTCAAGAATCTCTGAAATAAAAGTGAAATTCAATAGGAATCTTAAACATGATAGTGTAGAGTTTAAAAGACAGTTGAAAGATCAAGAAGAGGGAATAAATGAGCTATCTGTAGATGAATTTTTAAGTAATAGAGATAAATATTTAAAAGATGGTAGATCCCTTGAGGGAGATGCTGCTCAGAAACTTGCTAGAAAGAAAGCTCTTCAAGAAGAAATAGATAGACTACGTGATCAAGGACTTTCGTATGAAGATGCTGTGAAAAAAGCTGAAGAATGGATTAAAGGTAAGGCCGCACTTCATAATCCAGACCAAGTTGCTGGTGGATATCCGCAGAATATTGATGGTTTAGGTGACTTGGGGGTAAATTCATCGATTGG
Source organism: Paenibacillus sp. Y859 (assembly GCF_056786405.1). NCBI lineage: Bacteria > Bacillati > Bacillota > Bacilli > Caryophanales > Paenibacillaceae > Paenibacillus > Paenibacillus sp. Y859. Next base: position 167,324 of record NZ_JBXCIZ010000005.1, read on the forward strand.
ATCACAATGGAAGGGCAATATCAAAGATCTGGATAAACAAATTAGAGATATTGCTGAAAATATGACTGAGGAACAAAGAAAAGCAACATACCTAAATATAAAATTAACAGAATAATAATATGGAGGGTGAAATTATGAATATTCCCAATTTTCTTCCTGTAGAACAAACACCAATAAGCATTTTTGAAGAATACAAAGAAAATATTCCTGGTCAAGTAGTTGAAGTATGGGAACAGTATGGTTTGGGAAGTATTTCAAATGGATATCTAAGAATTGTAAATCCAGATCAATATCGTGAAATCTTAAAAGATACTTATGTTCGAGCTGACTTAGCAATTCCATTATTTACAACAGCAATGGGAGACATATTGGTTTGGGAAGATGGTTATCTTTTGTCACTTAACTATAGGAAGCATGAAGTAAATGTAGTTGCCAAAAACCTCAAGTTCTTTTTCGGGGATATAAATGATGAGTATTTCTTAAAGGAAGCTCTCGATTGGTCCCCATATCCAGAAGCTATAAAAATATATGGAGAGCCTGCATTTGATGAGTGTTTTGGTTATGTACCCCTTATAGGTTTAGGGGGATCAGAAAAAGTAGAGAATTTGAAGAAAGTTAAATTTATTGAGCATATTTACTTGATTACAGAATTCATGGGACCTATTGGATAAAAGGATATCACGGCAATGCGTGTTAATAGCGCGTATAGAGGACTTTTTGCATCAGCTATTGTGGCGCTGATGAAGGAGATTTTGTTCCATCCATATTTGCTAAACACTTTGAGATTCGTAGATATGACGATGCTGTTAGAGAAGCAGAATATTATGAAGAGGCGAGCAATGACCTGAATCAATTACTTGAAGGATTCTCTTATGATGATAAAATTGTCCTGAGATTTGATACGCTAGTGCAGGAAGAATTGCCAAATGATATTAATGCAGTAGTTTTACTTTATAACTTTAAGTATACTGGGGAAATTGTCGAAGCTAAAATTCAATCGAATTATCTGAGATTCTTAGGAACGGTAGAATACTGATAATGTGGCTTAGAATGGTTAATGGATAATTTAGATGAAGGGACAATGTTGGTTGACTATGAAGGAAACAAAAAGGAATTAGATTTATAAATGCTGTATTTACTAGTTCGTAAATGTTTATTAAATTAACAAACCAAATACGCTTGATTACTATAGTGAATTACAGGCTGATATGAAAAAAATTATAAATTTATGTAAAGAATATAACCGTGAGATGCCTACAGAAATGAGATTAATCTAAGATGTTAATACAAGAAAGTTGACTGCAAATTATAAGTATGCTTAGTATACTTATAATTTGGTTAAAACCGCAAATAGAATTGCAATAGAGTGGTTCGAGCAAATTAAAGCAGAACATAGTAATTAAGAAGTTTATAATATATACCCAGTCAGCACCATTTGTTTGGTCAATGCTGGGTTCTTTTCTGTCTAAATCACTAGTTAGGGTGGAAGAATCCCTAACTGGTAATCCTAAAGGGCTGTTAAATCTCCTGTCTAATCTCAAATAATAGGTTCTCTCCGGCCCCCTGAGTATTATAAAGGTGTTCGTGGATATGAATACAAAATAACGGATATACGTCAAACCGTAAGCGAGCAAGTCATGAAGCTGAAGAACGTGATGGAAGCACTGGCGCTGAAGAATCCAAAAATGGAAAAAGTGTTATCTATGTCAACCCATGTGGCAACACAATACAGCAAGAGTCTGGTCCTGGAACAAGGAATGCAAGCCGGGGTGCAGTATGAATTCGTCGGAGACCTCGTTGAGAAACTGGGTGGAGACAAGATGCGTGCAGCGCTGACATGGGTATCTATTGTGGCAGGCTCCAAGCGTAGCGTAGGCGGAGGGAAATCTAAACTCGGCATTACGGATGGCGGAGGTAGTTCTTCAGGCGGCGGATCTGGGAAGAAGGATAAATCGAAGAAGGATAACGAGCCGACGAAGAAAGATATGGATAAGAGTAAGAAGGATACAGATCAGACCAAGAAGGAAGAGTTGAGCAAGAAGGATAAAGAGTCAACGACATCGAAGAAGGAAGGGGATAAGAAAGAATCGGAAGGTAAGAGCAAGAATAAAGAACAAGGTAAGAGTGAAGGTGAAAATAATAAGAAAAGTAAAGAGCGTAAACCATTACAACCAAATCAGAAGAAATGGATAAATAACGGTGGGAAAGTAAAACAAAATAAGGATGGGTCAACAACGTATACAAATAAAGATGGTAAGTCAGTAACATATAATAGAGATGGATATCCTGACTTTACGCCGTATGCGCATTCATCAGTGGCACCTGTAAAAATAGAGGTAGCATATCCAGATAATCGTAAACAAGACTTTAAAAGAGCAAATGAAGAGGCAGGGTTAGATAAAAATTCGAATCCGGCAGTTCCAAAAAGTGATGAGCCTCCTGACGGTTATACATGGCATCATCATGAGGATGGAACAACAATGATATTGGTAGACAAAGAGATACACAAGGAATTTTCACATACAGGTGGAGTAGCTACTAAAAAAAATCAAAATAAATAAAACTCAATATAGAGAAAGGAAATGAAGATGGCGAATATAATTAGTCCTTATAATAAGCTTTCTATTGAACAATTAGATGAATTTGAAAAGAAATATAGTGTTATTTTCCCTGAAAAGTATAAAAGTCTTATGCTTGAAACAAATGGAGGTAAACCCGAGCCACATATATTTGAAATATCTGATGGGCAAGGGGAAAGTGGTGTTACAGCTTTTTTTACGATAAATGATGGTCCACGATATAATCATTTGGAGAGAAATTTAGACATTTATGATGGCAGACTTCCCACAGGATTTATTCCAATTGGTGATGACCCAGGTGGAAATTTATTATGTCTAGGTATAAACGAAAAGTACTATGAAAATATTTATTTTTGGGATCATGAGGAAGAGTGCGGAGATATGAGTAACATGTACTTTCTTGCTAATGATATTTATGAGTTTCTGAATAAATTATATAAGGATATTGAGGACTAAACTATCATTCTTTAAAATTCAATTATAAAAGGGGGGATAAAATGACTAACTTAGAAGGTTACAACCAACAAGTGTCTCAATACATTCAAAATCAACTAGGCGGTACATCCAAGATACAGCAATTTTCTAGTGATGAATTGTTTTGGACTAAGGCTGCGGATTGGAAAAATAAACTGAGCTTTGATATCCTCACTTTAAAGAATATACCTGAAGAGGGGATTACTACTTATAGCACTATTGGATTGTCTCAGTATGAGCTTAGGGATGCTGAAAATAATAGACTTCCTCGACGTATTGAACTAATGGCAGTACTAAGAGAAGACACAGACTTTCTAGAACTTACTGGAGATCCAGAAGATCAAGTTTATTTCTTAGAAGATACTCTAATGTATATAAGTTGCTATTTAGTTAATGAGGAAAGTTATATTTATCCAGGTGATGTATGGATAAATTGGTTTTCAAAATATGAAAAATTCGGTAATGTGGAACATCTGTACTTTATGTATCCAAACTTATTAATAGAGAATATACAATCGAATATAATAGAAGGTAATGAAATTGAATGGCTATTATGTGTTCCAATTTCCCGAGAAGAACTTGAATATTATGAAAGTAATGGATCGGAAGCATTAGAAAAACTGTTGTTGCTGAAGCGAGTTGATGTTTCGGACTTGTTTCGGGAGTCTGTACTATAACCATCGTATCCTACCCCAAGCGAGCTATACTCGTTATGGGGTGTTTTTTCGTCACAATTAAAGGAGTGGCAGCTCTGCTTTCTCTAAATATAAAAAAGGAAAACGTTTCTGATTCAGTGTCAGAAGGATAGATGTTGACCGTACAGTTGGTTTATAACCTGAAGGAGCCGATGATATCTTGAATATGAATCCGTTAGATAATAGTGCTAATAGGAGTCTTGGAAAACAAATTTAGAATAAAACTAAGGATTACCCATTTGGCATAATAATAGTGATATCCAGGCCACGGAAGTAAAACTGGAAGGTCAGACGAAATGTGCCGTGTATGTCGAAGATATGGAACCTGAACCTGAAGCACCATTTGTATGCGAAGTGGAGATCGAGGAACCCGAACCCGAGAAGAAGAAAAGTTTCTGGGAGAAAGCACTAGATGTCACGCAAATCGTACTCGATGTCGCGGGTCTCATACCTGGATTAGGAGAAGTAGCGGATTTACTGAATGCGGCTATCTACGTGGGGCGTGGAGATTACACGAATGCAGCCCTATCTGCGGCAGCTGCCATTCCGTTCATAGGTTGGGGAGCAGCAGGAGCCAAGGCCGTAAGCCGAGGGATTAGTGCAGTCAAAACAGGTCAGAAAGCATTAAAGACGGCCGATCGAGCTGTAGACACCGCCAAAGCGGTTCGTAAAACCAGTGAAATGGTAACAGATCTGATGAGCAGTGGAAGTATGGGTAAAGTGTTCACCAACGCGCGAAAGATGGCGAACAACCTCGGTATAAGCGAGCAAGTCATGAAGCTGAAGAACGTGATGGAAGCACTGGCGCTGAAGAATCCGAAAATGGCAAAAGTGTTATCTATGTCAACCCATGTGGCAACCCAATACAGTAAGAGTCTGGCGTTGGAACAAGGAATGCAAGCCGGGATGCAGTATGAATTCGTCGGAGACCTCGTTGAGAAGCTGGGCGGAGACAAGATGCGTGCTGCACTGACATGGGTATCCATTGTAGCAGGCTCCAAGCGTAGCGTAGGCGGAGGAAAATCTAAACTCGGCATTACGGATGGTGGAGGAGGCTCATCAGGCGGCGGATCTGGTAAGAAGGATAAGTCGAAGAAAGATAACGAGCCGACGAAGAAAGATACGGATAAGAGCAAGAAGGATAAGGAAACAACGACCACGAAGAAGGACGATACGAATAAGCTAGCCAATCCGAAGAGTACAGAGCCGAGCAAGTCGGATAAAGATACATCGACAACGAAGAAGGCTGGGGGTAAAGAAGATATTGGAACTCCGCCTAGGTATGGGGAAAGAAAAATCTCAGATGAGGAGCGAGAGTTTTATAGAAATAGAACGCCAAATGATAAAGCTAGAGATAAGGTAAATGAGGGTCTTGACGAATCTACATTGCCAATAGCAGATCCTGTTCTGCATGGAAAAGAAATGAAGGCAAGATATGAACCAGATCATATTGTCTCTTATGATAAAATAACTCATATGGATGGTTTTGATACTCTGACGGATAAACAAAAACGAGAAGTTATTAATAATCTGGATAATTTCGAAGGTTTAAGTAGATCAGCAAATGGTTCGAAACAAGATAAGACATATGAAGAGTGGACACATTATAAGAAAGGTCAATCGGGAGAAATTGAGGTTGACCCTGATTTCAGAAAGAAAATGATAGATAAAGAAAGAGAGATGGAACGAAGATTACAGAAGCAAATTGATGAGTTTAATGAAGGGAATAAAAAATAAATACTGAGAAAGGCGATGATTAGATGGAACAAAAAATTGATTATTTAAGAAAGTTCAATAAAAGTGCGCGTCTCATATCAATGAGTGAACTAGATAATAATACGCATTCAATACCCAATACTTGGCGTGAACTTTTTAGAGAAGAGGATATTGAAAAAAAAATCAATATACTTCTAGAAATATGGAGAAGAAACCTAGGAAACGAATTGAGTATTACTATATCTTACTTGATTGAGAATCTTGAGAATATAGAATTACTGGAAATAGAAGGTAGGCATTCATTTCGATATTCAATTTTATATACCATAAGAAAGCCAGATGGTGAGATTACGTATTATGAAGGACGAAATCCCGAAGAAAATTTTCATAATGATGAACTAGAAGGAAATTGGGGTGAAATCCCTGAGTCAATTCAAAAATTTTATGAAAATGTGCATAATGGATTTTATTATTATGCAAGTGTATCTATGGGACTAGTACCTTTGGAATTTGTAACATTTTTAGGCGATGATGATCTTGATTGGAGTATTATCGACGATTTGAAAGAACCTATGCGAATTGATTTGAATACATCCTTTGGTTTTTTTAGTAACGGAATGGAATCTTATATTGCTATCGATTATACTGATTCTGAGAATGGTAATGCTACCTTTTGGTCTTCAAAAACACAACCTAGATATAATATTAATTTTTGGGATACGGTAGATGAATGGATGGTCATTGGATTTGAGTAGTTAATTTATTGGGAGATATATTATTGAAGGAATAATCTACGGACCAGCTCATTATTCATTTGAGCAGTACAAAGCTAAAATCTACTAAGGCTTACTCCACTTGAAATAAGAGTGGTTATACTAGCTCCACTATCTAAAAAAGACTGGGAGAAAGGTCGAAAGTGTTTTTATGGTTATAAATTATTATAATTCATAATTAGACAGGTATTTTATGATTAAATGATAATTACTTCGACTGTATTAGTTTTTTTGAGATTCAAAAAAGATAAAGTAAACTGCATGCTTAATAAGCTTATTCCACTTAATATATGAGTAGGAGTAAGCTTTCTTTGCATTCTAAGATGAGAGCAGTATCGTCATGGACTCAACCTTCGCAGAGCCGAAATCGAATCTTTGGCAAGTACAGCACGAGTTTATGATCAATTAGATAGCGTCCTTGACCGCGAGGATGCCGACAAAAAATCCCGTCGGGATAATCCCGCCGGGATTTTGCTTGAAAAAACAATCAGGATTTAAATCAAAAACTCAAAAGGATCAATTATAGCTTCGAGGTCTTTAGTTGATCTCCAAATAATCAATGAAAGCATCCCATGTCCCGTTATCGGCTGTTACAACGAGTTCAATCTCTTGATTTCCGGTTCCATGGCTGACATTGTTTATTGTATAGACCGCAGGACTGCTCCCGCCGAAGTAGAAGGTACCCTTCGTCACTCCGCCGATTTTTAAGTCGACTCTGGCCATATTCGAGTTATTCGAAGCACCACGGAGTGTAAAATTATGTGCGCCGCTTGTGAAATTCTGCGTGTATTTCACCACATCATTGTTGGCGTATAATGCGACTCCGTTGAACGGCGAGCTGATATTCCCGGTATATTGACCGCCTTTGATCATACTCTCAGCTTCCACTTTCGTAGCTGTACCTGTGGTTGGAGGAGGTGTACTACCGCCACCGTCAGGCGCTACCGCCCGGCCGGTGCTCGGCGAGATCATGCCGGAGCAAAGGCCGCGACTCTTGAGGTTCTGCGCGATCTGAGGGATCGCTTGGAGCGTAGTCTGGTACTGGTCATGCATCAGGATCACGTCGCCGTTTTGCAACCTGCCCGCGGCGGCTACGATCTGGGCGGTGCTGGCGCCGTTCCAGTCCTGGGAGTCAACGTTCCACATCACTTCGGTAAGACCGTTTTGGGTCTCGATGGACTTTAAGGTCGCGTTGGTCTCGCCATACGGCGGACGGAACAGCTTCGGTGCGGTTCCGGTAGCCGACTGGATCGCCTGCTGCGTCCGCGTGATTTCTGACGACATCTGCGAGCTACTTAATGTAGTCATATGCGGATGCGTATAGGAGTGGTTGCCGACCCACATGCCCGCTGATACTTGATCCCGCACCAGAGACGGGTTGTTCTGCGCGTTTTGCCCGAGGTTGAACATCGTTGCGCGTAAGCCAGCCTGCTTCAGCGCATTGAGAAGATTTGTCGTATTACCAGTATTGGGTCCATCGTCGAACGTCAAGCCTACGTAACCGTTCGTGCAGTTGGCATCGGCAGCACTGGCGATAGGCATTATCGGAATGGAGAACAACGTACTGAAGAGCGCCAGGGACACTGCCCCTTTTAATAGTCTTGCTTTGAACATAATAGTACCTCCTCTTAATAAAATACTAGTATAGTGTTCACTCGCGTCACTCCAAACCGTTGTAACTCTCTCTACTAGATTCCTATTTGGCCTCATCTCCTTCCGATCTTTTAACACCTCAACAAAAAAGCGCTTTCAAAAAGATAACTGCTTTCGCTACCTTCTCGTAGATGAGCGCATTTTTTGCTAGGTGACTATAGTATAAATGATGTAAATTAAAAAAGGAACTTACAATATAAACATTTTAAGTAATTCCACTACCACACAGAATAGGTGTCCTCTATATGAAAGAGCAAAAGTAAGCATTTCGATAATACCTGGCTCAGCATTTGATGGGACCTAGAGCGGCAAGTTTGGATACCCTGTATTTGCATCTCCGATACTTCACGCTTCAGTAAGCCGCGAAATTTGATAGATTTCTTGATTTCCATGTACTAACATGTATGCTTGAAAAGCATAACTTAAATAAAGCCAAAGCGTTATAGAAAAAGGTCGATCATGGTCAAATACCACCATGATCGACCTTTTTCTGTAATTGTATTATCTGTTGATATCCCCTAAGTGATATCCACTTTTTAGGGTTTCTATTCACAAATAATGTAATTCTTCCGATAAATAGATGTAAAGGAAAAATTGGAATAAAGGAGAGAGGGTTATACTGTGAAAAGGGCTATTATTTTACTTCTATGTATGATGATCTTAATAAGCGGGGTAGTAGCTTGTAGCAATTCGGCTGTTACTCAGAAGCAAGAGGAGAGTGAGGAAAAGGAAGATTATAATAAGTACAATGCCTATATAGATCTGAGTAATCATGTGATCAATGGGGGCTTTTTAGAATCTATGGTTAGTGTTTATTTCAAGGAGTTCGGTGTAGACAAAGAAATATATATGGAGGACGATTTTGACGGGTATTCAAATGCACCATTTTTTTCGGGGGTTATTGGGTCAATGAATGACATACTTAAGTATGCCTCACTGGAGCCATCCTACGGGGTTATAGATGAGAAGGTACAACAGTTAGTTCCCGTTATTGTAGATTTAATGAATACCACTAATGAGATACAGACTTATTATTCTGAGGACAAATATGTAAGTGATAATTTTAAGCGAGGTAAAGAATTACATATCCGCGCTGTAGAACTTTTTGAGCAATATATAGAAGCAGCGGAGCAATATATGATTGAACTCCCACAGATCACAACAGAACGCAAATACAAGAATGCTGAAATGTTAAAAGAAGAAGGTTTGTTAATACGCTATCATGCAATGAGCATCATCCTTAGATCACAAGAAATACAAGATGCTTTCTCCATGGCAGGTGTAAGTGATGAGAATATATTGGATTTTGATTTGAAACAATATGAGGATTTGTATACTCCATTAATAGAAGATATTGCGCATTATAATGAATATGCCGCGGACGAGGCTCGTAGAAAGAGCGAACTGTGGGCTAACCTTCACGATTTTGGAGGAGGAGCAGAGAATGTTAAAGTAACCGCAGATGATATACTCCAGATTTTGCGTGAACAGAATTCGGAGATTAATAGTGATTTGAAGGGGAAAGTTACGACAGGCGGAAAGAATGCGATACTTTCAAGCTTCGACCGGAAAGTAAGTAGTCTCATAGACGGATACAACATTAATGTAAGTGTTACAGTGACTAATTAGTAAACCATAGAGTGAAAAAAAATCAGTAGGCAGGGGATAAACAATGAATCGATTATTAACGAACAAATTTATAGAAATAATGCTTAAAGCACCTTTTCGCCCGGCAAAAGTCAACGCCTCAGGTGATATGGTATTTCGTAAAATAAAATGGTGGGCGATCCTTATCCATGTAGGACTCATATTAGGATGGCTATCTGTTGGTTTTTCATTTACGCCGGATATGGCAGAAGATAGAGATTTTGTATACGTGGTGCGAGGGATCACCGCCTTTTTTACATTCCTGTGGGTAGATTATGTGACCTACCAAGTGGTAGCCAGCAATTCCGAAGTGAGGGGCAAGAAATGGTTTAGTAAACGTACAATTCTTTATTCAGAGGTTACAAATGTAGGGCATACACGCTTTTACGGAGGGCAATTTACAATTGAGAGCCCTCAAGGTAAGATTCGCATACCGGACGGTACTACTGGAGTTGCTGAATTCATCGAACTGATGTCCAAGCGAATCGGTGAAGAAAAGTGCATAAAAGCGAATCAAGTGCTGGATAAGAAAAAGGCTGAGATGGAGAAATTATTAAAATAGTTAGATTGAATTCATAGGTGTATAAACACTTGATAAACTTATAGAAGGCTCATACCAAACATGGGAATGAGCCTTTTTTTTACATGTGAAGCTCTCTCATGCGACGGTAATGCCTTGAGAACAAGGTTATTAAACTACAGCTTGGTTAAAGAACAACAGGGAAAGAGGATCGGTAGATATGTACCACACCAATATCAGTATGATAGGATAAAATCATGAATGATCCATAGAATGTGAGGGACTCGACGGATTCACGACTTTCTGGGTGACGAATCAAATGAGCGAGCAGTCGAACAATACGATAGTCCATAGGTTGGTGCATGTGGATCATATTATACCAATTGAGAACCCAGAAAGTATCTCTTAAGGGACCCAACTCAAGGCTGTATAAGCTCAAACCTAAGCGTGGATTGATGTCTAATACTAAGAATTAATCTTGTGATATGCACTATTCGTTTTCTCGAACTCCGAATGTTATACTGGAAATGAAGGAAGCCAACAGGGGAAGGAAGAATAGGAATGGAACAGAATTTTCAGATAGATCAACTCAAAAAATTCAGGCATGACATCACCTTATTCATGCTCACTTACAAATTCGCTTTGGAAGAGATGGAGACTAAGGTTAATATATTGAAGGAAGAATTTGAAACCTTACATGATTATAGTCCAATTGAACATACGAATTCGCGTCTAAAGTCACCAGAGAGCATTATGAATAAGATGTTTCGTAAAAGTAATGATATGAATTTTTCGAGTATAAAAGATAATATTAAAGATATTGCGGGTCTTCGGATAACTTGTTCTTTCATTTCAGACATATATCGCGTTAGTGAAATGCTTCAGAATCAGAAAGATCTGACTACTCTTGAAGTCAAAGACTATATTAAAAAACCTAAACCAAACGGTTATCGCAGTCTTCATTTGTTGATTGAAGTACCTGTGTTTTTGTCTGATCGGCAGGAGAATGTCTGTGTCGAGGTTCAGATTCGGACCATTGCGATGGATTTCTGGGCAAGTCTGGAGCATAAAATCTTCTATAAATATAATCAATCTGTTCCAGAGAGTCTTCTCATGGAGTTAAAGAACGCTGCAGAATCAGCGAATGCTTTAGATCTTCAGATGGAGCGGCTTCATCATGAAATAAAGGAAATTAAAGATGCTAACCCTGAGGATTCCTTGGCAGAGCTTAGTCAGTTTATGATTAATAATCAACAATTTACGATTCCCCCAAGTCTACAGAAGTTTCTTTCTGAGGGTGGTTGAGAGAGTATTGAACGATGAGTTATTAGCATTTGTTACTATGTGTCTAGTACAGCAAACAGGGCCTTCACTTTCCGTTAATGGAAAGCGAAGGCCCTGTTTGCTGTAAATATGATGGAGAAGTGTTAGGAACCTACTTCTCTGTAATTTTGACTTCTGTAATCTGAATCGTTTCCGTTGGGAAATCCCCAGCATCGACAGGTGTAGCAGCAATATCCAACACAACGTCCATACCGTTTGTTATTTTGCCAAAGATGGTGTAGTCCGGTGTCAGTGATAGGCTGTCTTCACCGGTACAGATGAAGAATTGGCTACCGTTCGTATTCGGTCCTGCATTAGCCATAGCTACGATACCAGGCTCATATTGATAAGTTGTCTTCTCATCTTCGAATTGATAACCAGGACCACCTCGACCAGTACCAGTTGGATCACCACCCTGAATCATAAAGGATTCAATAATACGGTGGAAGATAACATCATCATAAAATCCTTGTCTAGCTAAAAATACGAAGTTGTTCACCGTTAGTGGTGCGTCCTTTGCGAACAGTTCAATCGTGAAAGTACCTTTTGAAGTTGTCATTTCAGCTTCATATGATTTGGCACTGTCAATCTCCATGGCTGGAGGGCTACTCCAACTCTTCGTGACTGGCTGTTCTGTCGGTTGATTAGCAGCTGAATCGTCGTTACCACAACCGGCTAGTAAAAGCGCAGCCGTAATCAAGGTGATTAGAGGCATGAATACATATTTCTTGTTCATAATACTTGTCCCACTCCTTTATAGAGGTTGTTCAAAAGTCATCTTTTGAACTCTCATTTATAACAAATCTTGTTTTATCATATCCAACATTCGGACAAAAATCTAGTTTTCATATAATCCGTTTCAATAACAGCAGAAATATTTCATTATGGGTCTGTTAGTCAGTAACTAATGCGCTTACAATGAATGGAGAATATTATGAATGAGTAGGGTGGGAATCTGTGCATGCCTAGGTATAACTTGTATAAGAAAATTTTGCTGATGATTCTAATGATGTTGTTACCTATTGTAGGTTTGTATTTCTATTCGAATCAGACGACTACAGGAGTTCTAAGGACAGAATTGAATAAATCCAATGAGAGTCAGTCGACGTTCTTTCAGAGCCAAGTCAATATGAACTTTGAACGCTTATCCTTGTTACCTAATCAATTGATCCATGATCCGGATATATCGAGTTTTCGTGATATATATATGAACGAGCCTTATCTTAATCTAGATGCAATCACTTTAGTGAAGCGGATTCAGGAGAAATTAAGTCTCCAACAAAGTTCGCTGAATTGGAAAAGTGAATTGTTGATCTATTCGGTGTCATTAGGCAGAGTGGTCTCGCTTAACGATGTGAAACATTATGATATTGAAGTTTTAAAAAGACAGATTTCACCTGGGTGGCAAGTTAGTAGGCAGGGGGAAGGTGATGAAGAGCATTTTCAATTCTCAATGTTTACGGTTGCTCCTTACTCGGCATTCACTCAACCAGAAGATGCTAATCTCATCGTTGAGATTAGGTTCAGCAGTCGGAGTCTTGAGGAGATGCTTGATAAATTTAAAAGTGATGGACGTCGTGATCCATTCTATTACAAGAAAGATGTAGGCGTCATTTATAATCGTACTGCCAATCATGAACTGGCAGGATTACTCATCCAAGAACTGGAGAAGTCAGATTTCCAACAGGATACAGAGCATCGGAAGGTAGAACTAGATGGAGAAAGTTACATGGTCAACATTGTGTTATCGAATACGACGGGATGGTATTTAATAGATTATATGCCGCTGTCAGATATCATGCATCCGATTGAGCAATCCAACCAGTTATTTTATTTAGCGATTGGGGCGTTACTCTTGATGAGTTCTATATCCTCTTACTTGTTATATGATCAGGTTCAGGTGCCTATGAAGAAGCTTGTACATGGATTTCAGCTTTTGAAGAATGGTGATTATTCTGTTCGCATGGTCCCCCGAGGGAAGAGTGAATTCAGCTTCGTATTTACTAGGTTTAATTCAATGGTAGCTCAGATGCAAGAACTATTCGAGAGAGTATATATGGAGAAGATTCATGTGCGGGAGGCCCGATTGAAGCAGTTGCAATCTCAGATTAACCCCCACTTCTTCTATAATTGCTTCTCTTTTATATCGAGTATGGCTAAGCTTAAGAATTTCCAAGCCGTTGTGGCTATGTCTGAGAACTTGTCTAACTATTATCGCTATACGACCCGTCAGGAGCGGGACTTAGTTCCCCTACGAGAGGAAATGGATTTCATTAAGAATTATTTGGAGATCCAAAAGATGAGAATGAGTCGTCTTGATTACTCGATTGATCTACCCAGTATGATTGAACAATTGGATATTCCTCTACTTATTATCCAGCCGTTAGTAGAGAATGCTATCATCCACGGGATTGAGAGCAAGGCTGGACCAGGTATAGTGAGAATTACGGGAGTGACCGATCAACGCGGAATAACTCTAATTGTGGAGGATAATGGCAAGGGAATGAAGGCACAGGAGCTATTATCTCTACAGTATAAGCTAACTCAACCAGTAGAAGAGGGAGTGGGATATGGACTATGGAATGTGCAACAAAGAATGCAACTTAGGTATGGGGACGGTTCAGGTCTTGCATTATCCAATTCGGAGTTAGGCGGACTGAGAGCAGTATTGTATTGGGATATCCAGGGGGAGATAGAATGATTGAATTACTACTGGTTGATGATGAATCATATGTGACCGACAGTATAGAACAGACCATTCATTGGAGTGAGATGGGGATTAGTCAAGTATATCAAGCTAGTTCTGCCGCTGAGGCATTACAGGTGTTAGAAGAGCAAGCGATAGATATCGTAGTGACAGATATTCGGATGCCAGAAATGGATGGGTTACAACTTGTGGAACTGATTGCAGAACGTTGGAAAGACATTCGCTGTATCTTACTTACGGGCCATTCAGATTTTCAATATGCAAGGAAAGCGATTCAGCTCCAAGCGTTTGATTATATATTGAAGCCCGTTAATGATGATGAATTTGTAGCAAGTATATCTAGTGCGATTGAAGATCTCCAAGATGAATGGGAGCAGGCCGAACGATACCAGCAGTTGTTATATGATCGCAAATCAGATCTTACGATATTAAAGGCTAATCTGATGCATGATTTGCTACTTGGGCGGACACTATCATCCAAAAGTATTCGTAATAAATGTTTGCAATATGAGATTCCACTTCGAGTAGACGAGCATGCGATGATGATGCTTATTCCTTTACCTCGAACATTCGCAGGAATGGATCACCATTCTATCTCACTTATGGAATATGCGATTGGGAACATAGCGGAGGAAGTCTTCTCAGAGTATTATCATATATGGCATAGTAAATCACCGCATGATTGCCTCATTATTATGGCGGCACCGAAGGAGAAGTCTCATCAGAGTTCTAGATTAGCTAACGGTCTGGGAATGGCAAGTAGAGAGAAACTGACAGAGCTTGTCCAAATCCTTCAGAGAAATGTGAGTAATTATCTGAAGGGTGATATCTCGATCGTACTATCAGAGTGGTTCGAGTTCCCAGCAGGTATAACTGCGGCATATCGAGCGGGGTTGAGTGCTATCTTCACGGCAGAGACGGGTGGTCCGCACAAACTATTATTTCTAGAGGATCCATCGCAGGGTACAGATTTAGTTATTAAGTCTATTGAGATGTTATACAAGCCGCCGACACTTATTCATTTGTTAGAATCCAAGCAATGGGAGACGGCGCAGGACAAAATAGACAGTGTATTCCGAGATATGGAGCAGGTTTCTTTTATGCGTGAGCATTTGTATGAAGTCTTCTTATCCGTAACGAATGCATTCTTATATATTGCGCATAAGCATGGTGTGTTCATGCATCAAATTGACCATTCTGGGTTTGATCTATTCATCGACCAGAGAATTGTTCATTCGCTAGAGACATTAAGAAACTGGTCCACTGAAATGATGGATAAGTTGAAGAAAGAGTTATATACGAATGACAAATATACGAACAGTTATATTATTAAACAGGTACATGAAATAGTAGCGAATGATATGGGGCAGGACACCTCAGTAAAGATGATCTCGGATAAGGTGTTTCTTCACCCCGTATATCTATCGAAGATTTATAAGTTGGAGACCGGAGAAAGCTTGAGTGACTATATCATTCGGATGCGTATGGAGCGGGCATTATATCTGTTGAAGAATAGCAATATGAAGATATATGAGATTACGAGTGAGCTTGGTTATCAGAATCCTCAATATTTCAGTAAAATATTTAAAAAGCACTATGGTGTAACACCACATGAATATCGTGAACATTAACGTAAATCTCGTCAGAAGTCTAATATAGTTGTTAAAGGTGCAGAAATCTTAAGTTCGTGACATAGGCTGACGGAGAATCCCCCCCTATAATTATAGTTGTACCTACAAACTTGTTACTAAGAAATATAAGGGGGATGAAGGATGAAGACCTTCTCAAAGAAAGGATTATTGCTGTCGCTCTGTATGATGATGGTGATGGTCATTGTGGCTGGATGTTCGGGTAATAAGAATGGGGAAGAACAAACAACTGCAACGAAAGCACCAACCACCAATGAATCGGCAACTAATGAGAGCGCATACAAAGATAAATATGATACACCTGTGACGATAACAACAGTCTGGGGAGTAGATCCAGAACTTAAATTTAAGAATGGTGAGACGATTGAGAATAATGTAGCTATTAAATGGGCTAAAGAGACACTGGGTATTGAGATTAAATCATTGTGGTCTGTGACGGATACCAATGGTGCGTTTGCGACAAAGATGAGATTGTCGATGGCATCGGGACAAAAGATGCCGGATGTCGTAACGATTGGCGACGCGCAGCTTGCACAGGACTTAATTGATTCAGGTTTATTCAGAGAAGTGGGGTCCCTCTTTGATGAATATGCTTCAGATACATGGAAGCAAGCGGTCGAGATTGACAACCACGTATGGGATCCTTACGTCCGTAATGGTGAGAAGATGGGGATTCCAGTATTGGACTATGCATACAATCACGATTATTTACTGTGGATTCGTCAGGATTGGCTAGATAAGTTAGGTCTGGATGTTCCGAAGACGCTTGATGAATTAGAGGTTGTTATGGAGGCATTCAAGAACCGTAATCCGGATGGACTTGCTCCTAATGAAGTCATTCCACTTAGTATTGGCTTCAAAAATGCAATGAACACATGGATGGCTGATCCGTCATGGATATTCGGGGCATATGGTACCATGCCGCAACAATGGAATTTAGGTGCAGATGGTAAGCTTGAATATGGCTCTATTAACTCAGGTAGTAAACAAGCGTTACAGAAAATAAATGAGTGGTTCACGAAAGGTTATATTCCTAAAGAGGCAGCGTTATGGGACGAGAATAAAGCCTCTGAGCCAGCTGTTGCAGGAACGGCAGGGATTATTCCAGGACCTTATTGGATGAGTGGCTGGCCGTTGTTGGATACGGCGAAGAATGTAGAAGGAGCTGTATGGAACCCGATTGGAATTCCTACGGGTCCCGACGGTGTTGCAGGTAGACATGGAACACATTTCACGAACGGTGTCGTGTTGATTAACAAAGATATGAAGAATCCAGAAGCATTCTTTACGTATCAGAACTACATGTTTAACAACTTAGCCGATCCTGAAGTAGGCAGTCAATTTGATAATGGTCTATTTAAAGGTTATGACTATGATGTGGATGCAAGTGGTACTGCGCTTCATTTAGATGACATTCCAGGTGGGTATGTAAATAGTATTCGTTACTTACTTGTTCGTGACGGAGCGCGTATTCCGGACGCTCAGATGAAGGCACTCTTGAATCTTGCGAACGGTGGAGAGCCTAAGACGAGACTTGAACTAGAAGTGAAGAATAACTATGGTCCGCAGACGCCTGCAGCTGCAAAAGTACTATTGGAACAGGATAGTACATCGATGAAGAATCTATTCACAGGTCCGACGACAGATACAATGAAATCCAAGATGGACTACTTGAACAAAATTGAGAGCCAAGCATTTAATGAAATTATTTATGGTGACAAGCCAGTAGATTCCTTCGATAAGTTTGTTGAGACATGGAAGTCCTCAGGTGGAGATCAAATTACGCAGGAAGTAAATGCTTGGTACGATACGGTGAAATAAAATAGATTGAAGCAGTATCCCAGACCACCAATATGTGGTTCTGGGATCTTTGCGTTTAGAATGAAACTTCGGAAGGGAAAAGGTTGGAATCGTACCATTTATATTGCTTTTGTTAGCTACTCTTACGAAAAGGGGATTGATATAATTTTGTTGTCAAGACATATGACACTAGAGACAAGTAAGGGGCGAACCTATGAGAACTTTTAAGAAGAGCTGGCAATTCCATTTGATGATATTGCCTTCGCTAATATTTCTTATTATTTTTAGCTTTATTCCAATGGGCGGCATCGTGATGGCATTTCAGAATTACAAGCCTTGGCTCGGAATAACAGGATCTGATTGGGTGGGTTGGGATAACTTCCGCTACTTATTTGAAAGGCAAGACAGCGTTCAGGTTATTTGGAATACACTTGTTATTGCCGTATTCAAATTAATATTTAATCTAGGAGTACCATTTGTATTCTCTATATTGCTTAACGAACTACGTAAATTGTATTTCAAGCGATTCGTTCAAACGTTAGTCTACCTTCCCCATTTCTTATCCTGGGTCATTCTAGGGGGGATATTACTTGATATTCTGTCTACAGATGGAGGAATCGTCAATCGGACGTTGGTCTCTGTATTTGGAATTGAACCGATCTTCTTTCTCGGTAATGGGGATTGGTTCAGATTTACGGTTATCGTATCCGATGTCTGGAAGGAATTCGGATTTGGAACGGTTGTGTTCTTAGCGGCCTTGGCTAACATTAATCCATCTCTCTATGAGGCTGCGGAAATGGATGGGGCGAGTCGTTTAAGACAAACGATACATATAACGGTCCCTTCCATGATGCCCATTGCTGTAGTTGTAGGTACATTAGCGCTTGGGAATGTACTGAATGCTGGATTCGACCAGATCTTCAACTTATACAATTCCTTGGTATACGAGAAGGGTGACATCATTGATACCTTTGTATATCGGACAGCAATCCTGAATGGGGAGATGGGCTTCGGAACAGCTATTGGTCTCTTCAAGTCTGTGATCAGTATGATTCTTATTCTAATCTCATACCGCTTAGCTTATAAATGGGCAAACTATCGAATTTTCTAGAGAAAGGAGAGGTCATTGATGTATCACAAAACATTATCATTCCGTGTATTTAATATTATTAATATTTGCTTCATGATCGCCGTTGCATTGTTATGTATTGTTCCGCTAGTTCATGTGTTAGCAGTATCCTTTAGTTCGAAAGCCGCAGCAGATGCCAATTTAGTTGGATTATGGCCGATTGACTTCACGATAGAATCTTATAAAAAAACGATGGCTAACCCCATTTTCCTACATTCCATCTGGGTATCGATTAAAAGAACGGTTATCGGAACAGGACTCACACTTCTTCTATCTTTTCTTGCGGCGTATCCGTTATCTAAAGAGAGTTCAGTATTTCGGGGTAGAACGGTATATTCATGGCTATTTGTATTCACGATGATCTTCAGCGGAGGGCTAGTTCCATTCTATATCGTTATTCAGAAGATCGGACTTATGGATTCCTTCTGGGTTCTCGTGCTACCGGGTGCAGTCAATGTATATCTCACCATTCTAATGCTCAACTTTTTCAGAGGAGTACCCAAGGAGCTAGAAGAAGCGGCCTTAATCGACGGGGCGGGGCATTTTCGCGTCATGTTCAGTATCTATTTACCCGTTTCTTTGCCGGCCATTGCAACACTTGCACTGTTCAGTATGGTGACCCAATGGAACTCATGGTTTGATGGGCTACTATACATTAATAATTCGAAGGATTATCCGCTGGCTACCTTTTTACAGACGGTTATAATCCAGAGGGACATGAGCTCTATGAGTATTAATCCGAAAGAAATGGAATTGATCTCTACCAAAACAGTTAAATCAGCGCAAATTTTCATTGGAGCGTTGCCCATTCTACTGGTGTATCCATTCTTGCAGAAATACTTCGCGTCCGGGCTCATCATGGGTTCGGTGAAGGAATAATTTTAATCATAAGTAGCAACATACAATAATATTGACCCGTTGAGAAAAGCTCAATGGGTCTTTTGTTTTTAAAAATGCTATGTTAATCTTTTGATAATCTAATCTACACAAATGTCGTTCACTGAAGAGGAAGTGCTATCATGACGGGACTTAGAAATAGATTGCAACGGTATCTCTATGATTATCTGACGTTAAAGAAAAGAATTATCATTATTTTCTTGTCTAGCTTCTTGATTCCTTTTGTGAGCATCATTCTAATATCCTACTTCACGATCTACTCTATCCTTACGAATAAAATTCAAACGGGTATTCAGAACAATCTAAGACAAGTGGAGCTTTCTTTGGAGAATTCGGTCAACAATCTAAATCATGTGTCACAACAACTTGCATTTGGTGGAATCATTGGCAATAAGCTCGATGACTTTCTGTCTACTGACGAGCCTTTTGAACGTTCAACAATGCTAAGTGATCTGAAGGAAGAACTAGGTCTCATCACTTTTACAAACCCCAGTATCGGACTAACCCTTTATTATTTTCTGAATGATGATAGTTATGAACTCGAAAATTCAGGCGTGAAGGAACAGTTTTCTCCGAAGGAACTGCCTCTACTAGCGGAATATAGTAAGATATCCTATTATGGTCCGCATGTTAGCAACAATCGTTTTGACAATGGCTATGTATTATCTGCTATGCGAAAAGTGGATCTGCCTAATCTTAATGATGTCTATGTTTATATAGAAACGGGATTTCAGTTAACACAAAGCATTCTTCATAACGATGCCATTGGTGGCGCAACATCTTATGTATTTCTAGATAATGATGGAAGAATTGCCTATAGTGATGCTACTGCTGATTTCCAGATGGACACGTTGTTTCCCCATTTTGATAAAGATCAATTGTCTGGTGAAGAGAATGGGTATTATTGGTATAAGGAGATAAGCAATCAAGGTTGGAGTGTCATATCTCTTATTCCTAAATCTGACTATAACAAAGAAATGAATAGATGGTTCGTACAAATCTCCTTGTTCTCCTGGCTATTCCTTGGGATGACTTTATTCCTGGCATGGTTACTGTGGAAAATGGTATATCGCCCTTTGAATGCATTCAATAAAGAGATTGAACTAATGGCACAGAATGAAGCTCAAACGGCTACGGTGAAGACCAGAATACCAGAATTTGATTTTCTATTGAATCAATTTCAACAAATGAAGAAACAAACGTGGGAATTGTTCGCAGAGGTGGAGGTGAAAGAGAAGCGCAGGGCTGATCTTGAAGTGGAGAAATTATTACATCAAATTAATCCTCATTTCTTGATGAACACGCTTGATACCGTCCATTGGTTAGCGGTCATGAATGGCCAAGATGAGATTGACCGTCTCGTCTCATCTTTGAATAAATTGCTGCATTATAATCTTGGGAAACTCGGTGAGACTTCTACTATTCAGGAAGAGATTGAGGCTGTTAATCAATACTTGATCCTTCAGCAGATTCGGTACGACTTTAAGTTTGCTGTGCATATATATGTAGATGAAGAAGTATTGAAGATACCCATTCCACGGTTCATTTTGCAGCCGCTTGTAGAGAATTCACTGTATCATGGATTAACAGATGATGGTTATATCGAAGTTGATGTTCGGCTAACGGATAAAGTTTACATATCCATTCGGGATAATGGTGCTGGGATGTCGGAGGAGAAGATTCATAATTTACTTCATACCCCAGAAGCTGAGAATCGTAAGGTGGGTATGGGAATTGGTATGAACTATGTGAAGCGCATGATTGAGATTTATTACGGCGGACAAGCAGAACTTAGAGTAACTAGTGAAATTAATAAAGGAACAACCATTCACCTAATTTTACCTATTGGAGGTGTAATAAATCATGATTAGAGTGATTGTCGTTGATGATGATAAGTTGGTTCGCAAAGGGCTGATATCTGCTATGCCTTGGGGTGATTTCGGAATGCAGGTTGTTGGAGAAGCGAGTAACGGTGAGAAGGCGTTAGAATTTCTAGCTGGGAATGAAGTTGATTTAATGCTTACGGATCTGTCCATGCCTGTCATGTCTGGCATTGATCTGATGCGAATTGTTCGGAAGAAATATTCCCATGTGCATATTGTTGTACTAACGCTCCATCAAGATTTCGAATATATACAAGAAGCGATGAGGCTAGGGGCAATAGATTACATTGCGAAAGTCCAACTTGAGAAGGAACGCTTCGAGGAGGTCCTTGGACGAATTTCTAACCGGATTATGGAACAGGATCAGCGCGATAGACCGGATGATGAGCTATTCTCCATTGATTATGGCTATATGTTAATTTCAATGGATCGTGTTTCTGCCAGCAATAGAGTAAGGAGTTGGGTATCAAATTATAATAGTAGCCTGAAGGAATTAGGACTTAATTTATTCTTTTGTTTGCCATCGAGTAGTTCAGAGGGTGAACGCTTGTTGGAGAATCTCGTGAAGGAGATGGATGCCAGTTCGGATTGGGTCATGATTAAGCTCAGTGGCATTCTGAATCGAACAGCCGAAGAAGTCTATGGGTGGATACGAGAATACAAGGATAAGGAGTTCTTCTATGATTACAATCCGTCTATGAGATTCATAGAGAAGTCGATGCGAACTCGCGATTGTGTAGAACAAGCGGGTACGGAAGAGGATATCGGCGCGCTAAAGGCTAGCTGGGAGTCAATGGAGTGGGTTTTTCAAGATATTGTATATCGCAAAAATGTAGAGGAGTTAAAGCATCATCACCTGTCACAAGCGAAGTTAATCGGATTTATGTATGTACAAGTAGATCGTTGGAATCATCTGTTTTCCAAAATCATCCCCATATCTGTACAACTAGAGGAATCATTAGACTCCTGGCAACAGGTTGAAGTCTGGATTGATCAAATGCGCAATCATATTCGCCAGGCATTGGGAAGGATTACATTTTCAACGGAGGTCATTAAGTGTATTATGAAGGCGGTTGATTTAATCCATGAGGAAATTGATCAACAAATAACGGCAGCAGACATGGCCCAAAGGATCAATATGAGTCGAAGTTACTTCAGCCAATGCTTCAAGGGGATCATCGGAGATAACTTCAATCAATATCTACGACAAGCACGCATGGAAAAAGCGAAACATTATCTGCTTTACAGTAATAAGACAATTTCGTGGATTGCCAACAATGTTGGATACGAGGATGATAAATATTTCAGTCGCTCCTTCCGTGAGCACACTGGACTGCTTCCTAGTGAGTACCGTTCAGTAGCTCAGGAAGGTAGAGATATGTCCGCAAACAAGGTAGAGTAATGTTGGAATTACTAAAATGTAAGCGTTAACATATATAAATCCTCGGTCATATCCCTACCTCAAAGTGTAACCACCTTCTATCTAAGGGTAGTTAGATCTTGTGTTAGTTTTAGAGTGTAAACAAATACAAGGATGAAAGAAGGGGCGAATATGAAGAACACGAGAAAAGTCATCGTCTTAACATTGGTAACCGTCATGCTAATCTTGTCGGCATGTGGGAATGGCAAGACCTCCAGTAAGGGAGAGACTGTTACTCAAGATCCAAACGACCCATTCGGCAAGTACAGTGAGGCTATTACAATTAATATTGGTAAAGAAGTAGACTCAGCAGATAAAAGCTTGCCATCCGGAGATACGCCTGAGAATAACACCTATACAAGATACGTTAAAGAAAAATTGAACATTGATACGAAGATCATTTGGCAAGCCGGGGTTGGGAAGGATTATCAGCAAAAGGTCAACCTTTCCATCGCGAGCAATGATTTACCAGATGCGCTAGTTGTGACGGATACGCAACTAAGACAAATGGTGAAGAGCAATCAACTTGCGGATCTGACTGAGGTATACGAGCAATATGCTTCACCTACGCTTAAATCAATTATTGAAACAACAGAAGGGCTTGCTAAACAGGCAGTTACTTTTGACGGCAAAATGTATGCCTTGCCTAACGTAACAGGTGAAACGGATATGCAGCATATTATGTGGATTCGTAAAGATTGGTTAGACAAACTAAATCTTGAAGTCCCAAGAAATATCGAAGATTTGGAAAAGGTTGCGAAAGCATTTATCGAACAAGATCCTGATGGTAACGGGAAAGCGGATACGATCGGCATCACGGGTCCTCAATCGGGCGGTCTGATCAACGCAGACTTTATTAATCCGAATAATAACAACTATGGATTTGATCCGATCTTTGGCGTCTATCATTCTTATCCAGGATTCTGGTTAGAGGGTGCTGATGGTCAACCGACATACGGCTCGATTGAGCCAGAAACCAAAGAAGCACTTGCTAAGCTACGAGATTTATACTCGAAGGGCTTAATTGATCAAGAGATGAGTATTCGTAAGGATGCACAGGAATTAATCAAGAATGGCACGTCAGGTATTTATTTCGGACTGTGGTGGGCTGGTGGATATGGTCCCTTAGCGGATGCCATAAAGAACAATCCCGAAGCCAACTGGCAAGCTTATTCCTTGCTAGATAGCAATGGAGAGTTTACCCCTCATATGGGTACACCGTCGAATCAATTTCTCGTTGTTCGCAAGGACTATAAATACCCTGAGGCAGCCATTAAGATGGAGAATCTGTTATTGAGAGATGAAGCGACTTTCGATGTAAATGTAGGGATTGGTAACTATCCGTTGCGTATTGTCTTTGCTCCAATGGATGAAATGTATGTCACCTACAACATGATGAAAGAAGTATTGGCAGGCACGAAGACAGCAGAAGAGTTGGATATTCCAGGCTATAAACTGCTGAAAGCAGATGCTGAGAATATTAAGAAGGTGAAGCTGGAGCCTTATGACAAGGTGGATATCCAACATTGGGATCCCAATGCAGATCTTGGTGCTTGGAAACGTCTCTATTCCACAATGGTCGGAGTAGCGCCACTTATGGAGCCATTCACCAAAACCTATAGTTTGACTTATTCACAGACGAAGACCATGGAGAGCAAATGGGCTACGCTCGATAAGATGGAGAAAGAAACCTTCCTTAAGATCATCATGGGGGCAGCGCCGCTTGATACATTCGATAAGTTCGTAGTGGATTGGAAGAAGCAAGGTGGAGATGAAATTCTGAGTGAGGTTGCAGAACTAGCGAAGTAGTGTAGATCCGTGTTAGGCGCTGGGAAGTCTCCGGTGCCTTTCTATCAACAACTGAGAAAGGAAGGGTGATGAACTATGGTTAACAAGGGATTTGCCAAACATTATTACATGATGCTTCTCCCCGGATTCATCTGGCTAACCTTGTTTAGTATCGTGCCCATGTTCGGAATTGTGATGGCTTTCCAAGACTATAATCCTGGTCTCGGAATTCTTAACTCTGAGTGGATAGGATTAGACAATTTCAAATATATGTTCTCACTTAACGATAGTGGTACGATACTCTTCAACACGATCTTTATCGCTGTTTTGAAAATCATTGGCAACTTACTGATCCCGCTTTTATTTGCATTATTACTGAATGAGCTAAGGATATCCTATCTAAAAAGATGGATTCAGACGATCGTCTACTTACCCCATTTTATCTCCTGGGTTATTCTATCGGGCATTTTGTTAGATGTGTTTGGCTACACAGGACCCGTGAACCAGATGCTTTCCATTTTTGATGTGAAGCCAATTCTATTTTTTGGTAGAGCGGATTTATTCCCGGCCCTCATTGTAGGAAGTGACGTATGGAAGGAATTTGGGTTCAACACCATCATCTATTTAGCAGCTCTAACAAGCATTAACCCTTCTTTATATGAGGCCGCTGCAATAGATGGCGCTTCACGTTTACAGCGGATGAAAAATATCACGATTCCCGGAATCGTGTCAGCTATTATATTGCTTTCTGTGCTTAGTCTAGGTAACGTCCTGAACGCTGGATTTGAGCAAATATTCAATCTGTATAACCCACTTGTCTATTCGAGCGGAGATATTATTGATACATGGGTATACCGAACCGGTCTTGTAAATTTACAGTTTAGCTTAGCAACAGCAATGGGCTTACTGAAGTCTGTAGTCAGCTTTATCATGATTACTGTTTCCTACTACATGGCATCGAGGTTTGCCAATTACCGTATCTTTTAATACAAGTGAGAGTTCAAATAGTTAGCTAAAAAGGGGTGTACTTCTATGGTTAAAGATAATACGGTAGGCTCCAAGCTGTTCGATATCTTCCTTATCATCACCCTGGTGGGTATTGCACTCTTATGTATACTTCCTATATGGTATACGCTTGCCGTCTCGCTAAGTGATAATGCAGCAGCTAGCTCCGGTAAGGTTGGATTGTGGCCAGTAGGATTTAACTTCAGTTCCTATAAAGAGATTATGGGTGATCGTAAATTTTTTAATTCGTTCTGGATTTCCATCCAACGTGTTGTGCTAGGCTCAGGCCTAAACTTTGTCATCATCCTATTGATGGCCTATCCACTATCCAAGGGGGCTAAGGAGCTACCATTCCGTAACATGCTGATGTGGATTCTCGTATTCACAATGCTGTTTAATGGTGGGCTGATCCCCTGGTATATGACCGTGAAATCATTTGGGCTCATTAATAATATTTGGGCGCTTGTGTTAGGAAGCAGTGTACCTGTATTCAGTGTTATTCTCGTGATCAACTTCTTCCGCAATTTGCCCAAGGAGCTTGAAGAGGCAGCACTAGTGGATGGAGCGGGTCCATGGCGTATGTTGATTCAGATATTCGTCCCGCTTGCGGGTCCCGTTATTGCGACGGTCACCTTATTCAGTATTGTATATCACTGGAACGAGTTCTTTAATGGGTTGATATTGATGTCAACCTCGGATAACTATCCGCTACAGACCTATATCCAGCAGATGGTCGTTGTGATTGATGCGAATACGATGACCGCTGAGCAAATCCAACGAATGAGTGAGCTCTCGAATCGAACCTTGAACTCAGCCAAAATCTTCATCGCGATGATTCCTGTATTGATTGTCTATCCATTCCTACAGCGTTTCTTCATCACAGGGATCACACTAGGGTCGGTTAAGGAGTGAAGGTGAGGCTGTGAGGCTTGAATAGATGCAAAAGTACACTTAATTAGCAGGAAAAGTAGGGAAAGAGAGATTTAGTTGTAAAAAGGACAGTTAAAAATGGCGATAACGCTGAAAAGTAGAGTTTCCAGTAATTTAGATGTACTCCATGCAACTAAAGTTAGCTTCAGAGGGATTGGGCTGAATTTAGATGTACTCCATGCAACTAAAGTTAGTTTCGGGGGGATTGGGTTGATTTTAGCTGTATTATTGCACTTAATAGTAAATGGTAGATGCGGAGTGCGATTATTGATGATGTTGCAGCTCATACCTGCTAGCGATACCATGCATCACTGGCATCATAAACGTAAACTTCTTCACTAGTGGTAAGACCGATGGAACTTTATAACATGGTTATATTCGAAAAAGCGATGGTTCCTCTATCCATGGGGAACCATCACTTTTTATTCTAATCAGAACACCTCACTATAACTAGTGGTTACAATGTTATGAACTATATCTGAGCGGTCAGAATGTCTACGAATTGTTCCAGAAATTGTTGCTCTTCGCTGTCAAAGCGGTTTTTTAGAGGACTATCAATATCTAGTACGCCGTAAAGTTCGCCGTTCTTGATGATAGGAATGACAATTTCGCTATTCGAGGCTGCATCGCAAGCGATATGGCCTGGGAAGGCATGAACATCATCAACTAATATGGTTCGACGTTCGGAAGCAGCAGTCCCACACACTCCACGACCTAGGGGAATACGGATACAGGCGGGCAATCCTTGGAATGGACCGAGGACAAGCTCCTTACCATCATAGAGATAGAACCCCACCCAATTGATATCTTTCATAAATAGGTTGAGTAGTGCAGATGCATTAGCTAAGTTAGCGATAGCATTAGGTTCATCTTGAATCAGTGCTTTTAAATGTTCTAATACGGCTACGAATGAGCCGCTTCGGTTGTCCCCGTAGGGAATTGCTTGAAACATCAGACATCACCTTCCTTATAGCCGTTAGTTATGATTTATTGCGTAGGGGAAGCCATTCTAATACGTTTTGTATCTTGGCATCCCAATATCCCCATTCATGTTCACCGGGTTCTTCCTCATATGTAAGGTTGAGTTCGGTTTGAGCGCATGCTTTGCGGAAAGTTTGGTTATCTTCGTACAGAAAGTCCTCTGTTCCACAACATTGATAGAGAAGTGGCTTAGGACCATCTGCTTGATCACACTGCTTAAGTAACTGAAGAATATCATTATCCGTCCCGCGAATATCTTGATTGCCAAAGATCTGATTATGGATCAAAGGGTGGTCTTGATGTAATCTATCATTAGCAATATCAAGCGCACCAGATAAGCTAGCTGCAGCAGCGTATTGATCAGGTCTGCGTAATGCTAGCTTCATCGCTCCGTAGCCACCCATAGATAATCCGGCCACATAATTATCTTCTCTTGCATCTGAGAGAGGGAAGAAAGATCTAGCAATCTCGGGTAACTCTTCATTTAGAAAGGTCCAGTATCGATTTCCATGGGCCATATCTGTATAGAAGCTAAGATCTACTCTAGGCATAACAACAGCTAATCCCAGCTCAGCTACATATCGCTCAATGGAGGTGCGACGTAGCCAGATTGAATCGTCATCGCTCATGCCATGTAATAAATATAAAGTGGGATGTTTATCACCCAATATATTATTGTTCATACCAATTTGTGTTCTTGTCTGCTGCGGAAGAATTACTGTCATTGAAGTACTTAAACCGAGAACCTCAGAAAAAAAGTTACATTGAATTAGTGCCATAATGAATACCTCCTTTTGGACTGATAATATTAATCATACTGAACATCTTATAATAAAGAAATATATTTCGAAAGGGACTTTTGGACAATCGTTTAAAGGTTTGACTTGATATAGGCAGGTTACTATAATTGTTATAGTTAAACAGACTTTTACAACCTTATTGTGAGATAGTCAATTGACAAATTAATCTGAGAGAAGAAAGGGGCTAAAAAGATTCATGAAACCGAAGAAGAATGCTAATGCGATCGCCATGCGAAAGGCTGAAAGAGAACGGCAAAGAAAGCTTACGCAAAAAATTATGTGGATTACTGGGGCAGGTATTATCGTCCTTGCAATTGTAATACTGGCATTACTACCAAAGTCTGATGAGAGTTCGAGGGATAACGCCGTATCTTTTGCATATGAGAGTTTACCTGTCATTGGGAATCCTGATGCACCAGTGAAAATTGTTGAGTTTGGTGATTATAAATGTCCTTCTTGCCAATATTTCAGTCAGAACTTCAAACCACAATTAGTGAAGGATTTTGTAGATCAAGGTCTTGCATCTTTTCACTATATGAACTACTTAATTATTGATCCTGATAAAGATTCTAATACAGCGGCATTGGCAGCACAGTCGGTATACCATCAGAATAATGAAGAGTTCTGGAAGTATTATCATGCTATTTATGATAATCAGCAAGATGAGTTGACCATCTGGGCCACACCTGAATATCTTGTTGAACTAGCACGTCAAGAGAATATAGCAGTTGATTATGACCTGTTAGCTGCGGATATCAAGAACAAGACGTATCAGAATGAAGTGGACGAGCAGCAGAAAATTGCGATTAAGAACAATGTGCGCAGTACGCCAACAATATTTATCAATGGAATTCAATTTACAGGCGATATGAACTATAATAACCTTGCAAAGACAATCAATGACGAAATAGCATTACAAAGTGCGGGGCAAGAGGAGAAATAATCATGAGATTCAGAGGGTTTATTCGAACGTATTCCCTGTATCTAGCTTGGGTTGTAGCGATTATTGCCACGGGCGGAAGCTTGTATTTAAGTGATGTGCTACTGTACGAACCCTGCAAGTTATGTTGGTTTCAAAGGATTCTCATGTACCCTCAAGTCATTTTATTGGGAATTGCCAGCTATAAAGATGATAGAAGGATCCTCTCTTACGTACTTCCTCTAAGCATCATTGGTGGTAGTATATCCATATATCATTATTTACAGCAGATGGTTCCTGCATTTGCGGGAATTGCACCATGTTCCGTCGGGATACCATGTAATGTAGATTACCTAAACTGGTTCGGTTTCATCACCATTCCTTTACTTGCACTTATTGCATTTATTATGATCATAAGTATATTGCTAGTTGGAAGGAACGAAGTAGAGGAAGAGTAAATAGTAACAACTATAGCGTATTTAATTGGGGAGTGTTGGCTGGAAACGGCTGGCACTTCTTTTTTTTGTGAACAAAATTGTGTAAGGTTCTTATTGCGGAATATACGTGGTAGAGTAATTATATTCAAAATATGGAGTTAGGAGGGCATACATATGTACGTTTGTGGTGGGAATATCCCTGAGCTTGAAGGTGAGCGAATTCTACTTCGAAGAATGCGATATGAAGATGCATTATCACTGTTGGAATGTTGGTCAAAGGAAGAGGTTCGAGAACATTCAGGCATTCCAGAGTTAGATTCTTTAGAGGATGCTGTGGAAATGATTCAATTCCTAAATGCCTTATCCGAGACGGAGGACGGACTGAGATGGGGGATTGTGGACAAAACAAATGATGAATGGATAGGAAGCTGTGGGTATAATATGTGGCAATTAGAAGGAGCATATCGGGGGGAAGTCGGCTGTGAGATATCTAGTTCTTATTGGGGACAAGGCTACATGACTGAGGCGGTTAAGCTGCTATTACAATATGGGTTTGAAACAATGGAGCTTCATCGTATTGAAGCCTTGGTAGACCCGCGGAATGAACGGGCAGGCAGATTGTTCACAGCTCAACACTTTCAGATTGAAGGACGATTGAGAGATTATCGTCACACAGTGGATGGGTTTCACGATGTACATATATATTCAATACTGCATAGTGATTGGCTGCAGATCTACAAGGAGATATCGTTATGATCAGAAGTCAACAGAACAGGTATGCATTTGGGCTATGTATGCTGTAAAATACAAGGAGTATATCTTATATCGTATCGCCCATTGGCAGAAGAAAGGAATTACTAATTGTGAACTCATCTGTAGATGTTAAACGTAAGTTAATATTGACTGGTCTTTTACTCTCAACATTCATGTCAGCGATTGAGGGTACTGTTACAGGGCCAGCTGGGCCAGCTATTGTAAGTCATTTCGGTGGTATGCAGCTCATGAGCTGGATATTTACAGCGTATCTGTTGACGATGGCTGTAACGACACCGATTTTCGGGAAAATCAGTGATATCTATGGGCGGAAGCCAGTATTTATCGTTGGTTCAATCATATTTGCATTGGGATCATTACTTTGTGGGTTTTCTCAAAACATGGAACAACTCATTATATTTCGAGCAATTCAAGGGATAGGTGCAGGTGCTATCGTTCCTGTATCCTTTACAATTATTGGAGATATATATCCATTACAACAACGTGCCAAAATTCAAGCAATCATTAGCTCAGTATGGGGTATATCCTCTTTAATTGGGCCTTTGCTTGGAGGATATTTCGTTGATTATTGGAGCTGGCGTTGGATATTCGTATTTAATTTGCCATTCGGATTGCTATCGATCTTCCTTATTGCCCGTTATCTACCTAAACACGTAGTGAGAAAGAAAGTTCGAGTAGATGTAGCTGGAGCCGTTACGTTTACGATTGGAGTCACGGCACTGTTGTTGGCCATGGCGACCGGGGGTCAGTATTACTCATGGGATTCACCATTTTTAATTGGCTGTATGGTTATTTCTGTATTCTTTCTTGTGGTGTTTATTATTGTGGAGAGAAGAGCAGAGGAACCGATGCTTCCGCTCAAGCTCTTTCGAATCCGAGACATTGCTGTATCGTCTATTGCGAATCTCTTGATCGGCGCGCTCTTAATTGGGCTTACAACATATACACCGCTATGGATTCAAGGGGTATTGGGTAAGAACGCAACATTCTCCGGTCTCGCCCTAGCGCCTATGTCGATAGGATGGATATTGGGATCAATTGCAGGAGGAAGGATGTTGCTCACAGTGGGTTCACGAAAGACGACGATGCTTGGAGTCGGAGCCATTGTAATCAGTGCTATAGGAATGGTGATGATTACTGGAGATACCCCGAATTTGATCTTATTGGGTATTACTTTCATTTACGGGATTGGTTTTGGTTATACTTCGACCGTATTCACCATTATTGCTCAGTCCTCGGTAGGGTATAATCTACGAGGATCCTCTACTGCGCTTAACTCATTTATTCGTTCGTTGGGTCAGACGATAGGAGTAGCTGCTTTTGGTTCATGGATTAACTTAAGAATTGTTACTTTATTAAAGAATACACCTGGGACAGAGAATATGTCTCAAGATGATATTAATAAGCTACTTACACCGGAGGAAGCGAAGAATTTCTCTGATTCCTTGTGGCATAGTATGCGTGATGTGCTAGAAGGAAGCTTGCATTCTCTCTTCATCGTGATGGCTGTGATAGCCATCATCAGCATGTTAGTGGTCAGTAGATTTAAGAATACAATACCATCCCCTGAGAATGAGGCTTGACTTATAAAGATTTTTTTTGATATAGTTACAAACGGACCAGTCGGTATGTAGGAGGCGAACTACGGGAATGGATACGAAATCGATGATAATCGACATCGCGACAACTCTTTTTCAGAAAAAGGGTTATTTGGGTGTGGGATTAAATGAAATTTTAAAGGCATGTAACCTTTCAAAAGGTGCGCTTTATCATCATTTTCCAAACGGAAAAGAAGAATTACTCATCGCTTGTCTTCATTCGTTGAATGAAGAAATTACAACGGATATGGAGGAAAAAATCCAACGTTATCCATCTACTCAAACAGCTATCCAAGCGATGATCGAGAAATTGGTAGTTCAATTTGATCGAGAAGGGATGATTACTGGTTATACATTTAGCAGCATCGTTAGCGAGATGGGATCACTAAGTGAACCAGTCAGAAATGCCTGTGCTCTATCTTTCACAAAGAGGCAAGAGATCTTTTCGAACAAGTTAGTAGCAGATGGCTTTTCGATAGAAACAGCTAATTCAATTGCTTTAATGATGACAGCTTCTATTGAAGGTGCTATTATGCTTTGTTTAACCCGAAGAACAAGTGATCCATTAAGAACTATTTCGCAGGTATTTCCAAATTTATTAGTGAAATAGACTATCTAGAAATACACATTTGAAAGGAAGAAAAACATGAAACAGGAAACAAGATTGCCAAGAAACGGTAAGGAGGGAGCATTATATGGTGTTATCATTTGTGCGCTGACTGCTTTGTTAATGTCATCACTAGGTACCATTCTAGGTGCAGGGAAATTCGATGGGGAAGTTGTCGTATCGATTCTTAAAATATATCCGATTATGGTGGTTATTGCGATGCTTCTTGAAGGAGTAGTTGTAGGTCGTATTGCAGAAAAATTAGTTGGGAAATTTACTGCACCAACAGATAGCTTTAATGCAAAGATTCTATTCCGTATCTTATTCACTGTAATTGGAATGTCAGCGTGCATGACACTTATCGGGGGGATCGCAGGAAACGGTTTTAGTTCAGAGACATTTAGCGACTGGGTAACGAATTGGCCAAGAAATTTCTTGATCGTACTTGCAGCTGAGAGTTTAGTGATTCAACCGATTGCAAGATTTGCGATGGTAAAATTACATGCTAGTCAAGATAAGAAAAGTCATGCATCGATGATGATAAAAGAGATTGCTTAACAAGTAGAAAAGACTTCGCCCTCCTTATTTAAGGACGGCGAAGTCTTTTTTTGTCGCAGTACTTAAATAAGACGGCATAGCCCTTCTTCGCATAAGTGAAGAAGGGCCATTTATCTTTATATAGGGCTATGACTAACAAGTACATGATTATTTTCTTGTGGATGGGGATAGCCGCTCAGCTTGAAGCCCCATTTTCTTAAGGAGAGATATCATTTGACATTTCTCTTCCGTATTTAGACCGCTTAGTGCTCTGTGAATTCTTTCAGAGTATTTAGGATACATATCATTCATGAGGTGTTCACCTTCAGATGTTAGCTCTGCGAATATGACACGTCGATCATTAGGACACGGCTTGCGAATGAGGTATCCGCGTTCTTCTAATTTATCTATAATATAGGTGACGTTTCCACTTTGGAGTAATAGCTTTGAGCCTATCTGCTGGATGGGCTGAGCTCCTTTATAGTATAGAACCTCCATCACAGCGAAGGCAGTTGAGTTAAAGCCCTCAATTTTGCTACCATTTACGGCATGCTCGTTCACACTTTTAAAAGATTTGGCAAATACGCGGTACAAATGCAGAGACATTTGAGTATCAACTTCTTGGATTTGGATCATGCTTCTCACCGCCCTTATATTCATAAATGGCTAGATTTGATTATTATTTATTGTACGTGAATAAATTTTTAATGGAAATGTGATTTGTCACAGTGAATGGGTAAATTAGATATATACATCATAGAGAGAATAGGAATATTCATCTAGTATGGTGGATATTAGGGTGATTATTCACAGAAAGAAGTGTGAAAGATGAAGAGTTTTCAGTATGAAAAGTCCGCAAACTTTATTGTGATTATTGTAAGCTGGATTATGGTCTTAATTTTATCTGCTGGTTTTATGATTGAGTATATGAAAGGGACACGGAGTATTGAATTTGTTATAGTAATATTATTTGTTGGTTTGGTCTCAATTGTGATTGGAAGTATTGTTTATATCAAATCACCGTTAAGTCAATATACTAGATATATAACTTTTGGTGGATTCTTCACCATGTATGTATTTACATTAATGACTTCTACTACAGATGTTACATTCACATTTGTATTTCCATTAGCAGCCTTATTTTGTGTTTATATTGATCGTGTGTTCATCTCGATTGTATGTGCCTTAATCTTGATTCTGAATTGTATTTACGTGATAGACAAGTTTCACTCAGTGAGCAAAATTGAAATAGGTGAGGTTGCGTATAGTCAGTTTACAACGACACTAATGATTCATGTGTTTGTTCTATTACTGTTTATTTCAGGGCTTATTGCTGTGGTGTACAGCTTTCTTCGTATGAAACAAGCGATGGATCATAAGATCAAGGAGGCCAATGATGCTCGTACAATGGAACAAAATCTACATCAGGATATAGTGAAGATTGCGAATATTCTAGGTGTGAACTCGCAAGAGGTGCATGATATCGTCGTCAAACAATACCAATCATCGCAATCTGTCTTTATGGCCGTACAAGAGATTAGTCAAGGGGCTAGACATAATGCGAATTCTATAGAGGAACAAACTAATATGGTTCAATCCATACAGACTCAAGTAGAAGAGACATCAAGGCTCTCCATTCAGATGGAAGAAGAAGCTGACCTTACGGAACAGACAGCAGGAAGTGGCCTTGTGCTCATCGAACAACTAAGAGAGAAGTCTTCAGAAGCGGAGATGAATACGATCAAGGTATCTGAACTTATCCAT
This sequence comes from Paenibacillus sp. Y859, assembly GCF_056786405.1. NCBI lineage: Bacteria > Bacillati > Bacillota > Bacilli > Caryophanales > Paenibacillaceae > Paenibacillus > Paenibacillus sp. Y859. The sequence continues at coordinate 202,329 of NZ_JBXCIZ010000005.1, forward strand.
TCCCTACATATTAGAACGAACCATATTCAGGATATAACGAAGAATATTTCAAGTATAGCCAATCAGACTAATATATTGTCACTCAATGCCTCCATCGAGGCTGCGCGAGCGGGCGAAGTAGGTAGAGGATTTAATGTAGTTGCACAGGAAGTTCGTAAGTTAGCTGAACAGACTCAAGAGTTATCGTCGAATATCGAAGAGATTACGTCATCCCTTTCAACAGATTCCCTACATTCAGTTCAAGCCATGAAGATGTTAAAGGAAATGAACAGTGATCAATCATCGTTGGTTCAAGAGAGTGGGGTTATGTTCCATTCCATTAATAAAGGCTTACTCAGTGTAAAGTTAAAGATTTCTGCGGTTAATCAGAATATGATTGAAATTGTGCATGGTAATACTAAAATTAACGAGGCGATTGCAAGCATATCTGCTGTATCTGAAGAGACTTTGGCTAGTTCAGAAGAAACAAGCTTAACTATGGAGGGGCATGCTAAAGATGCTAAACGTGCACAGGATCTAGTCAATGAGCTTCTGAGTACATCTAATGAAATGAGAGAGTTGAAATATCAATAAAGAAAGGTGAGGATGTCTTGAGAATAGGGTTGGATATGAGAGGGAATCAAGCTATGGGGACCGTGTTAGAGGTTAACATTGAGCAGGCTGGATATGAACAGGGTGATCCATGTATTTTTTATATTTCCTTCCAGGTCAGGAGTGGAGAATTGTTAGGGGTTATCGGGCCTAATGGTGCGGGTAAGAGTACTACCCTGAAGAGCATACTTGGACTTCTTGAACATGTAAAAGCGGAGGTGTCTATTGGAGGGGGTTCTGGTACATATGCGTATATACCAGAGCAACCTATTTTTTATGAGGATTTAACGCTATGGGAGCACTTGGATCTTGCTGCTGCAGCTTACGAAATAGATTATGACGATTTTGTTGTGCATGCGGAAGAACTGCTTACGCGCTTTGGCATGGGTCAGTCGAGGGATCTTTTGCCGGCAGGATTCTCGAAAGGGATGAAGCAAAAGATGATGCTGATGATTGGCTTTCTGGCACGTCCTGATATTTATATTGTTGATGAGCCCTTTGTTGGTCTGGATCCACATGCAACCAAGGACTTTCTTGATTTGTTGGAAGAAGAGAGACGACGCGGAGCGGGTGTAGTAATGTCCACACATGTATTGGATACAGCAGAGAAAATATGTGATACGTTTATTATGATTTCAGATGGAAGAGTGGTGGCACAGGGGACGTTAGGGGACATACGAAAGCTTGCCCAGCAATCAGAAGAGGCATCGTTATTTGAATGTTTCGATGCCATGATTTAAGGGGGGCCCTAGAATGAAGTCGTTTAATTCTTATCAATTTGCAAGTCCAGGGAAGCTCTTTTGGCGTCGTTTACGAGAGTATTTCCGAAACCAAGCTATTCTTCTTCGGTCTGTTATCGATTGGACCGTATGGCTCTACATTCTTATACCAGGTATTTTACTTGCTTCTGGATTATATTACGGTTTATGGGTGGAGGGTCTTCCGAAATGGAGCGAGGCTCTGCCTACCGGCACATTTCTAGCAATTATGCTTCTTATAATATATAGATCAGGAATTATTCTTTTCGTGCAGGAAGGCGATGTTTTATTCATACGAATGAACCAACGTTGGATGCGTGGATTGATGTTACGCGGATCCGTATATAGCATGGCGGTTATGTTGCTGATGACTACGCTAGTCTTCATCATAATATTGCCTTTCTTGGTACAAGGTTTAGGCGTGAATGCAGTAGAGGGTACATGTTATTTGATCTTTTCGATAACGACGAGTTGGATTGTTGCTTGGATTCGCCATATTGTGATTGTGAAACTCAAAGGTTGGCGAAGGCATCTTCTTTTGATTCCAACATTAGGATTAATCGGTTTCCTATACATGAAGGTGTCTTTGATAGGGATGCATGAGGTGCGATGGCCGTTGCTGATGTCTGTACTGTTAGCATTTATCGTGATCCTATTGATCAGGGTTAGATTACGGATGCAAGGCACGTTCATGAACGATGTACAGGAGGATAGCAAGCGGAGGATGGTGCTTACTAACTGGCTATTAAGTCAAGCTGTGGACCCTCCTAAACCAACACGTACTAAAACGTGGATTTTTCGCCATTCACCCTACTTATATCGTTCCCGTTCAGCAGAACGGCGTTTGGCGGGGGCTGCTGTTAAAGCGTTATTCCGCAATCCGCAAGATCGTAAACTTTATCTACAATTCACAGGTGCATGTATACTGGCTATTATATTTCCACCCTTTATCATTAAAATTTTGGTACTGCTAGCAGTATATACGATGTTAACGTATTGGCATGCACGATATTGGATCAGTTTTCTCAATCATGATTGGATAGCTATACTACCATGGCCATTGGAAACAACCTCACAAGCGCGAGTGATTGCGATTCGAAGTATGCTCCTACCTTTCGCCGTAGTCATGTCGATTGCGTTCTCGTTATCTTGGTTGGGTCTGGTCTGGGGTTGGTTACTTATGATTCCTCTAGCCATAATCCTGTATGGTTTAACTAGTGTTATCCTGAGTTTCTTGATCTTATCGAGATCATGAAACGGGATTGATATAAGGAAATTTTTTAGATGTAGTCTGTACAGGTAAAATTAGCAACAAAGGATGTGGAGAGGATTTAAGTGTATTCTGTGCAACTATCGGACGAGGAGAAGGCGGAAGGTGAGTCTTGCTGGTGATATGACTAATGATGAAGGTGAGGATGGCGGATGTAGCCCATCCCCACTTCTTTGCGACCACGATAGTTACTTTTACATTTCCCTTATGATTTCTGGGATACTCCCATCATTAATGTGTACATGGTCATCCATAGTCAATCACGAATGACCATTTGCTGCATGCATGCCTGCTGTATAACCTGTAGAGAATGCCGCGGTGATGTTATATCCCCCTGTATAGCCATGAATATCTAGAATCTCTCCGCAAAAGAATAACCCTGGCATCAATTTAGATTCCATCGTTTGGGGATTTACTTCTTTCAGGTGAACTCCACCTCCAGTAACGAAAGCCTCCTCAATGGATTTCGTACCTGTTACATTGAAGCTGAATTTCTTCAACAAGGCTATAAAGTCTATCCATTGGTTTTTTGGCAAATGTGCGTAGGTGATATCCCCATCCAGTTGAGCTTTAGATAGTAGTATCGGAATCATCCGTTCAGCCAGGGTAGCTTTCAATACGTTTTTTATCGCTTTCTTGGGTTCAGCCTCTAGACGTTCCTTGAGGAGTGCATCAAGTTCCATCGTTGAGTAATCTGGAAAGAGGTCAACGGACATCTCCACTTCCTTAACGTTAAACTTTTTTTGAACCTGACGAATAAATTGGCTGCACCGAAGTGCGATCGGACCGGATATTCCGAAATGGGTAAATATAAAGTCACCACGATGATGAATGACTTGTTTCCCCTTCGGGTTCCATACGGTGAGGTCCACATCACGAAGGGATAGCCCTTGTAATTCGCGGTTTATAATCCATTTCTCTCTAGAAACAATCGGAACCTCCGTAGCATATAATTCTGTAATAGTATGCCCAGCAGCCTCAGCCCAAGGATAACCATCTCCTGTTGAACCGGTCTGTGGTACGGATTTACCGCCCGTAGCAAGGATGACACAGGCAGCCTTGATCTTCTCTCCAGAGATGAGCCTCACGCCTGCAGTATGTCCATTCTCGTAGAGAACTTCAGCAACGGGGCTATGCGTACTTATAGCGACACCCAAATCACGAATTTTACCTAGCAAGGTGTTGACTACACTAGAAGCTTTATCCGTTACCGGGAACATTCTTCCATGGTCTTCTTCCTTCAGAGCAATTCCTAGGCCCTCGAAGAAAGCCATAATATCACGGTTGTTAAAATGTCCAAATGCACTATATAAAAAGCGACCATTCCCTGGAATATGGGCAATAAGCTCCTCGGTTTCCATCGCATTTGTCACGTTGCAACGACCACCTCCAGATATGCCTAGCTTACGACCTAATTTATTTCCTTTATCAAGTAATAGGACGGAAGCGCCATTCTCGGCAGCTGCTACACAAGCCATAAGTCCTGATGGACCTCCGCCCACAACAATAACATCGTATATCATTTATAATCTCCCTTTGCAGTTAATCCTTTAGTTAGCTGATTAACCATATCTATAAGGATCATAACAAATAGATATAGGTTACAACAACTCTGCTTGAAGTATACTATAGAATATAATGTAATAAGCCGTAGGTAGATAGGAAGGTGGGATGGACATTTATAGTGCCCTTAAGGATATCTTATTGCAGGTTTTAGTATCCGGCTCAATTTCATTTCTTTTTCCCCTCATTCTTGATGCATACATACGACACAAGAGAAATGTTAGACATCTTGATTCGGTTGGTTATACTGTGGTTATCGTAGTGTCTAGTGCCATTAGTTTGGTGCTTTGTTCTATATTTTCCTCAACAATATACGACGTAGTGCCCCTTAATATGGGGATTGTTCCGCTATTTGTTGCCATTTTGTATGGAGGCTATAGATCTGGAATCCCTCTGGCTGCTATATATATCACCTTTTATTTCATATTTACAGAAGAGTGTTCTATATCTGGTTTACTGTTACATACGGGAATATTGATGTTTCCAGTATTGTTTTACACATCTGCAAGTTTTCTAAAGGTTTCTCTAAAGGTAAAGATCAATCGAGTCATGATATGCTTGTTACCTGCTATGCTATTGGTGATTGTATCACCTGTAGATTTATTAGGAACACCCCAATTCTATAACATAAACTTCCTGTTTATCAGTACCATTTATCTAATTATTAGTATTTTATGTGGAGCCATGATTATTTATCTGATCGAATTTTCATTTGAGAGATTGCTACTTAGGGAACAGATTATGGGGATGTCAGAGAAATATTTACGTGAAGAGGATAAATTACAGCAGCTGATGGATGTGGCGCCTATTGGTATGGTTTCTTTTAATAGGAATCGTGAAGTGACGAGTATTAATGAAATGATGATGAATCTATTCAAGGTGAAGAATCCTGGTCTGACTAAAGACGATATTCTTGGCTATTCTGTAACTTTATTTACTGATTTGGTGGAAAAGGAGAATATTGAAATTCAAATTTCTCAAGCACTTAAAGGTGTGATCATGGATCAAGAATTGACACATAGCGACTCTAGAATATACTATACGAACGCGTCTCCACTTACGAACTCTTTTACAAGTGAAATTATTGGTGCTGTGCTGGTTATTCAAGATATTACGGAGCTTGAAAGACTACGTAATGAATTAGGAAATATGGAAAGGTTGAGCTTAGTTGGTCAGATGGCAGCGAGTATAACACATGAAATTCGTAACCCCATGGCTGTGGTTCGTGGGTTCTTGCAGCTAATGAATGAGAAGAGTCCAAGCTCTTTGGATTATTATTATCGAATCGTTATGGAAGAGTTAGATCGGGCAAATGCTATCATCAATGACTTTTTGTCACTTGCGCAGAATCGGATAACGGAGAAGGAAGATTGTGATTTACAAAAAATTATTCATGAACTCAGTCCACTACTGTGGGCAGATGCAAATTTACGAGGACAAAGTATTGTTTTGGAACTTGAGGAGAGTTTGCCTAAGTTACGTTTAAATTCTAAAGAGATTAAACAGCTCATTCTAAACTTAGCACGTAATGGAATGGAGGCTATGGAAAACAAGGGGCAGTTAACATTACAGACCAAGATGAGTATGAAGAGTATTGAACTGATTGTGAAAGATACTGGGTCGGGCATTCCACAGAATAAGCTAGAGAAGTTGTTTACCCCCTTTTTCACGACCAAGGAGCAAGGGACGGGTCTTGGATTGGCACTGTGTATGAGTATTGTCGAGCGTCATAAAGGTAAAATTAATGTTCATTCCGAAGAGGGTGTCGGAACCATCTTTACAGTGGTGTTTCCTCGTGATAGTGCTTCAGTGAAACTTATTACTGAGATAGAAAGTCTGAAATAGACACTGTAGCATATGTTGGTGACAGAGAATGTGAAGTAGTTATCTGCGCCATTGCTTGCTTTCAAACATTCAGAATAGGTATAATCATAGTAATGATTTCAATTTTAACTATTATTGAGGAGTGAATAAGAATGGCTATGTCTTTTGATCGATATATGCAAGATATGATTCAACCGATGCGGGATGAATTAACAAGTTTAGGAATTAAGGAACTCAGAACACCTGAGGAAGTAGAGGTAAATGTACCCAATGGAAAAGGGACGGCCTTAATCGTCATCAATTCAGTATGTGGTTGTGCTGCTGGACAGTGTCGTCCTGGAGTAGCTATGGCGTTGGAAAATGATGTTGTACCAGATCAGTTGTTCACTGTGTTTGCTGGACAGGAGAAAGAAGCAACAGCTAAAGTGCGTGAATATTTCGCTCCATATGCTCCATCATCCCCTTCGATAGCACTGATGAAAGATGGAGAACTCGTTCATTTCATAGAACGTCACCAAATAGAAGATAGATCGGCGCAAGAGATCGCTGCAGAACTAACGGATGCATTTGATCGTTTGTGTAAGTAATTATTTTCTTTAAGTTGCAACATAAACCCCGAAGTTGTGTCAGTCTGACAGCTCCGGGGTTTTATATAGAATGATTCATTTCACAGATAATCATCTTTAGGAAATAGGGGTGCTTTTGTCATGAGTTTACAAGAAGAAATCATTGCGAAATTAGGGGTAAAACCTTCTATAAATGTGGAAGCTGAGGTTAAGGCGAGAGTGACCTTTCTGAAGGATTATGTGAAGAAGGCAGGGGCTACTGGACTACTCATTGCGATCAGTGGTGGACTTGATAGTGCGGTCGCTGTTGGTTTATGTAAATTAGCGACGGATGAATTATGTGAAGAAACAGGTCGAGATTATATGACACTTGGTGTGTTTCAGCCCTATGGTACACAGGAAGATATTGACGATAGCTATGCTGTAGCGAAGGCATTCGATCTTAAACATACGGCGGAGACGAATATCGAAGATACGGTAACTGAAGTAGCATTGGAAGTAGAACAGGGGCTCAAGGGTCTGGGAATTCATCGGCACATGACACATCAAGGCAAAGGCAATGTCAAGGCGAGAACGCGTATGGTTATGCAGTACGCACTGTCCTTTGAGTTGAACCTAATTGTCGTAGGAACGGATCATGCATCTGAATCGGTTACAGGGTTTTATACTAAATGGGGCGATGGCGCAGCAGATATTACACCACTTAGTACCCTCAATAAGCGTCAAGTAGGTCAGCTTGGGGCATATCTTGGTGTGCCGCAGTCCATACTGGATAAAGTGCCTACTGCTGGTTTATGGGATGGACAGACAGATGAAGCTGAACTCGGTCTTACATATGAGGAGAATAGTGATTATTTGGAGGGGAAGGAAATTTCCCCGGCATCGAGAGAACGCCTGGAAGGCATTTATACAAGATCAGCTCACAAGCGTAATGCCATACCAGGAATATAAGCTCGAGTTCAAGTAGAAACGGCGCTACCGTCCTCTTTCAAGGACGGTAGTCTTCACCTCCAATCTCCAATAGCTGCAAAAAGAACATCTAAATGGCTTAGAAACATCCATTTTCACCATTTCCCCTATTTTAACTGACATTTGTACAACTAAATCTTTCACTCCCCATCTTGCCTTCGAAGTAAGTACCATTACTGCAACTATTTGATCCTTGCTTGTCTACCTTTTTGAGTGAAGTGTTTTTCGTGAGCGTATAGTCGTCATTCTATGTACATTCGGATGAATTATAATCGGAATTTGAGATTTAGAAATGGGCACAGGGCAGCCTTTTTCACAAGAAACGCTGCCTTCATTTTTGTGATGATAACTGGAAATTGTCGCAACATAAGTCAGTGACTGTTACAATCAAGAGTGGAGTTATAGGAGATAGGTACGGAAGGTGTGAGCAGAAGTGATTTATGGAGTCGGTCACGATATATTAGAAATTAAACGAATAGAACAGATACTAAGTGGAAGGAATGGAGAAGCGTTCCTACATCGTGTATTGACGTTGAAAGAATATGAGCTTGCCCAGAATCGAGGCAGGAAGATAGCAGAGTTTACAGCAGGAAGATTTACTGCTAAGGAGGCCATAGTCAAAGCATTTGGCTGCGGCATTGGTGCGATTATTAATTTTGGAGATATTGAGGTACTCCCCGATGCCTTGGGGAAACCAAAGGTGGAATTAAGTGAGCAAGCATGGGGAAAGTTGAACCTCTCGGCACAAGCTGAAGGGTATGCTATTCATTTGAGTATTACTCATCAAAGGGAGCTAGCATCTGCTTTTGCTGTTATTGAAAGATTAAGTTGATCTGAGCTTAAGTCAGATTATACACCTTGGAATACAAGATAGATAAGGAGAAGCAGTATGTCTAACGTTGAACAACAACGCTATTTCAGTGAGAATTTGCTGGAATGGTATCTTGAGAATCGACGGGATCTACCTTGGCGGCGCCATCGTAACCCTTATTATATTTGGATATCTGAAATCATGCTTCAGCAAACGCGTGTTGATACAGTCATTCCTTACTTCAATCGATTTATCGAAAGGTTCCCAACGATCGAGGAACTAGCCAATGCGCCAGAACAGGATGTGTTGAAGTGTTGGGAGGGACTGGGTTACTACTCTCGCGCACGTAATTTACAGTACGCTGCTCAGCAGGTGCTAGATCTACACGGGGGTCAGGTACCGAATGACAAAGAGAGCGTTCTCGCACTTAAGGGCGTCGGTCCATATACAGCGGGAGCAGTTCTCAGCATTGCTTATAATCAGCCGGAGCCAGCCGTAGATGGTAACGTGATGAGGGTGTTATCTAGATTCTTCTTAATTGAAGAAGACATTATGAAAGCTAGTACGCGTGTTCTTATGGAAAGATTAGTGGTGGAATTGATCCCAGAAGGACAGGCTTCTCACTTTAACCAGGCGCTTATGGAACTTGGGGCTTTGGTATGTACACCAAAGTCCCCTTATTGCTTAACCTGTCCTGTTATGGTGCATTGTGAGGCAAGGATTGCAGGGAAGGAGGGGGAGCTTCCTATTAAAACGAAGAGTAAGCCGCCACGTCCAGAACAACGAGTTGTTGGGCTCATTGAAGGACAGGGGGCTCATGCTGGACACGTATTAATTAGACAACGTCCAGAGAGTGGATTGCTTGCCCGAATGTGGGAACTTCCACATATCCTATCTCCCACAGCTCGCGGTGGCAGAGTAGCGGATCAGAATGCGCAGGAACTACTATATCAAGAGTTGTTAGTAGAAAGTATTCCGACCCGAGGTATGGAGCATTTCATGGATATAGAGCATATCTTCAGTCATATTCGTTGGAAGCTTCAGGTCTATCATTGCAAGGAAGAGGAACAATCGCTTGTGGCGGAGAGCCCAGCATCTTATTCGCTTGATGCGGCGGACATTGGGGATCCGATGACAGAGTATCGCTGGATTGGTGAAGCAGACATGGCATCATATGCCTTCCCCAATGTATTTCTGAAAATTATTAATGCTTATTTCGAAGAGAACAAGGCTACATGAGTAGCCTTGTTCTCTTTGTCCTCCTACAAACATCCGAAACGAGGCGACCTCACGAAAAAGTCTACTCCATTATCGAACGTTCCTTTGCATCTGTTTCTCTCTCCCGTTGCCATAGTAAGTCAATCGCATGTTAGACGTTTCTAACGGAACACATGGACACTATTCTCACCAAAAACAACAATATGAAAATCTAACGGAAGCACATGCCTCTATATGTCAATAAACAGCCCAAATCCAGAGGGAAAGGCCCAATAAGGTCGCTCATTTCCGTTAGAATTTCAAAAGCGACGTATTAGGCAGAATAAGGTCTAGTGCTTCCGTTAGAAAATTCGCGCGGTTTCACTCCACTTCACTTCATCCCACCCCAATGATATCCTTATTTTATAGCTCAAAAAAAGTGATCCATCCGTTTAAGGATGGATCACTTTCTTATAATTCCGCTGAAACGGGTGCCGTCTTTGAAAAAGGACGGTATTGCCGTTTATCTTTAAATCCTTTAATTATTTAGCAGCAGAGTAACGTGCGCTAACCGCATCCCAGTTAACTACGTTCCAGAAAGCAGAAATATAATCAGGACGTTTGTTTTGGAATTTCAAGTAGTAAGCATGCTCCCATACGTCAAGACCAAGAATTGGAGTCAATCCTTCGCTAAGTGGGCTGTCTTGGTTAGGTGTGCTTGTTACAGCTAGTTTGCCATCTTTACCAACAACAAGCCAAGCCCATCCGCTTCCGAAACGAGTAGTAGCTGCTTTGGCAAATTCTTCTTTAAATTTATCAAGACCACCAAGCTCACTATCAATGGCTTGTGCCAATTCGCCAGTTGGGTTGCCACCGCCATTTGGACCAATGATTTCCCAGAATAGGCTGTGGTTTGCGTGCCCTCCACCGTTATTACGAACAGCGGTACGAATTTCTTCAGGTACGCTTCCAAGACCTGTAAGTATTTCTTCAATTGTTTTGTTTTGCAATTCAGGAGCTTTTTCTAGTGCTGCATTCAAATTGGTAACATATGTGTTATGGTGACGATCGTGGTGAATTTCCATTGTTAATGCATCGATATGTGGTTCTAATGCATCATTTGAATAAGGTAGAGCTGGTAGTTGAAATGCCATGGTAAATTACCTCCTGTGTATTGTTTAGTATTCAATCCTATGAACAAAGGGCTTTGCTAGCACCCTTTATACAACTGGTTACATTATCTAATTAAACCGTATTTAACAGATTAAATCAACATGTATGTTTATAAAGTCGGATTGTTGTTTACTAAATTTACAAAACATAAATTATATTACCCAAGTGTTAAATAAAACATACAATAATAAATTACAAATGCATGGAAATAAACCAAAAGATACTAAAAAACATAGAGATAAAACGCTTTCATAAGAAAACGAGTGTATTGTGGAGATAAATGTGGTTTAATGGACTAGCAAGAGTGAATTTCGGTTTATTTGTCGTAATTATTATATTCGAGGTTATTGTAAAAGTTCGCTCTTAGCAACTTTTATGTAAACTATCGGATAAAGCTAACGAAAAGGGAGATTTATAATATGCATGTTCGTTCCTTTCAGTTAAGTGACTGTACACCAGTAACTGAACTTCTTCAGGTTGCTTTATCTGAGGAGTGTTTTGAGAATACTATTCAACCATTCTCTAGGCAGCTCCAATGGGATTCCGACCTGATCATGGTAGCAGAAGAAGATGGAGAGATTGTGGGTACCTTAATCGGTACGATTGAGAACAACCACGGTTGTTATTTCAGAATTGCTATTCACCCAGACTTTCGGCGTAGAGGGATTGGTAAAGCCCTTATTAAAGCCATGGAACAGCGTTTTAAACAACGTAAAGTGAGTCGTATCATGATTGCCGGAGATGAACAGAATATTTCAGCGATGCCATTATTTGAAACAATGGGTTACGGAGCTAACAAAATTATGGAGGCTTTTCAGAAACTTAGTATTGTGGCACATGTGTAGAGTTAGGTAAAATAGTTACGTATATATAGAATATGACTTCGTTTATCCAATATCAAGCATATCGTGCAGCCGTTGCAAAAGCGGAGCGGATATGCTTTTCTATTATGTGGAGATTTGAAAATATATGGTAGTATAAGTTACACTCAATACTAGTTGTGATACGAACTGACGCTAGCTTTGTTAGCATAAATTACTGGAAGGGGACGGCACAATCGTTTCCTTTTGAAATAATTTAGTGAAAAGAAGAGGTGTAATATGAGCAACAATGAATCATTAGAAGGAGTTACGTTAGAAAGTCCTATTTCTCCTAACCCAAAGACTGGAGAGCATAAACCAGGATGGAAAAGGGAATTATGGGACTGGATCAAAACACTTGTTGTTGTATTTGTGATTATGTCGTTGCTTAATATATTTGTATTTAATTTGTCTATGGTTAAAGGGCAATCGATGCAACCCACATTAGTAGAAGGAGAGCGTTTGTTTATTAATAAAATAATCTATAGCTTCTCAGCACCTAAACAGGGTGAAGTCGTTGTGCTACATGATCCAAGTCAAGATGATAGCAAGAAAGAGTTTCTTGTAAAGCGTGTCATAGGTGTTCCCGGGGATGTGGTTAAGGTTAGTGATCATCAACTATATCTAAATGGTCAACTCCAACAAGAGGAGTATATCGATGTAAGTATTCAAGATCAAGATTTCGCAGGGGTCAAACTAGAAGAGGATCAATATTTCGTCATGGGCGATAATCGTCATTTAGGAGAGAGTAAGGACAGTCGTTACTTCGGAACGGTAGCTTCGGATTTGATTGTTGGAAGAGCTGAATTTATTTTTTGGCCATTTAATAAAATTAGAGGATTATAATGCTTCTAAGATAAGGAGATGATGGGGAAATGAAGATACAACAGACGACATTACAGTCACCATACGCTACCTCATCATCATTCTGGGAGGAACTTAAGAAGGAAATCCAATTAGCGGCACCTAGTTTAGGGATCGACGACATTGGTTTTGCTACTGCGGATCCTTTTGTTTCGCTGAAGTCACTCCTACAGAACCAACGTGATAAAGGATATGAATCAGGCTTCGAAGAGCCAGATCTAGATAAAAGAGTAATACCTACATTAGCTTCATCTCAACCGGCATCACTGATTGCGATCGCTGTGGCCTATCCGTCCAAGATGGAGAGCCCTCCCAAATCAGAACCGGGTGCTAACCGAGGAATCTTCGCTCGGACTGCATGGGGAAGAGATTATCATCACGTGTTACGGGAAGCGATGGAGAAGCTTGAGAACTTTATTAGGGAACGTGTTCCAGAAGCGGTAATAGAGAGCATGGTTGATACGGGAGCTCTGGTAGACCGTGCAGTTGCTGAGCGGGCGGGCATAGGTTTTAGTGGGAAGAATTGTTTGATTATTTCGCCGAAATGGGGTTCGTGGATATATCTAGGGGAACTCGTTACGAATATACCATTCCCACCAGACACACCTGTAACAGAAGATTGTGGGGAGTGCACTAAATGCCTTGAGGCATGTCCGACCGGGGCGCTCGTAGGTCCTGGGCAAATTAATGCAAAGATCTGTATTTCATTCTTAACCCAAACGAAAGGCTTGTTGGAAGATGAACAGATGATCAAGATTGGAAATCGATTATATGGCTGCGATACGTGTCAAATTGTCTGTCCTAAAAATCGGGGTAAGAGCTGGAATCACAATGAACAACTTCTTCCAGATCCTGAAATAGCAAAGTCACTTCTGTTCCCTATTCTTGATTTAAGTAATCGAGAATTTAAGAAGCAATTTGGAGGGAGCGCAGCAGCATGGAGAGGGAAGAACCCTATTCAGCGGAATGCCATTATTGCACTCGGTAATTTTAAAGATCGTTCCGCTATACCGAGACTGGAAGGGGTGCTGTTAAAGGATCCTAGACAAGAGATAAGAGGAACCGCTGCATGGGCGTTGGGACGTATTGGAGGCGAGGATGCTTTGAACAGTGTCATAAAGGGAATGGCTGTAGAACAAGATGAATCGGTGTTGCAAATGCTTAGACAAGCGAAAGAAAAGCTACAACCGTCTAATGTGGAAGTGAAAGAGTCATGAAGAATCTAAATGAAATGATTTATTATGATGAAATGACAACTCCTATTGGAGTATTGACGGTATTTACTTCGGAGATAGGAATCTGTCTAGTTGAATTCGGATCATATACGCTTAGAGAATCCTTCGTACAGCAATGGTCGCGTAATTGGGCAATAGATGCTGAATTTGTACTTGATCAAGAACGACTGGCTGAGGCCAAAATACAATTAGAACAATACTTTACAGGCAAGCGGAAACAATTTGATCTTCCAACGGATATGAGAGGTACTCCATTTCAACTACAAGTATGGGCCTCACTTGCCGATATTGCTTATGGGGATACAATTTCCTATACACAAATGGCGGAGGCAATTGAACGTCCTAAGGCAGTAAGGGCTGTTGAAGGAGCGAACAATAAAAATCCGGTACCGCTTATTGTGCCTAGCCATCGAATTATTAGCTCCGAAGGCTCTCTAGTAGGCTTTAGTGGAGGTCTAGAAATCAAAAGGCACCTTTTGTCTATAGAGGGATCGTTAACTGAAAGAAGTAATACCAATAAAAGTTAGTCGGTTAGATGGGGGAACATTCATTCATGAGATATGTAAATATTGCAGATGTAGAAGCAGGACAGTTCCTTGGTAAGTCGGTATATGCAGGGAACGGTACCGTGCTCTTATCAGCGGGAGTTCAACTCACTGTATATATGGTCAATACACTTAATCGGATCGGCGTTACGATGCTGTATATTCAAGACCCTTTATTTGATGACGTTCAGGTCGAGGATATGTTACAAGAAGCGACCAAGCAAAGTCTTATTCATGGAATAAACGACACATTTGAAGCAGTGCGATCAGGTAAGGAATGGAATGCGAAAAATATTGGTACGAGTATCGACATGCTTTTGTCCGATGTTATAAGTAATAAAGAGCTACTTATCGAATTGACGGACATTCGTACTGTTGATAACGCACAGTATGTACATGCTATGAACGTTTGTTTATTATCGACCGTGATGGGCATTAATTTAGGACTGAATTATATTCAGGCGAAAGAACTAGCCATTGGTGCATTGTTACATGACTTAGGGAAGAACGGCTTGTTATTGGAAGATGAGATATCATCTAGTGTTAGAGAGCATCATACATGGCGAGGCTTTGAGAAGATCAAGAATAAACGGGAATTCAATCTTCTGATTGCACATGTGGCGTTACAGCATCATGAAAGAGTCGATGGATTCGGTATTCCACGAGGGTTGTCAGGGGATGAGATTCATATCTATGCTAAGATCGTTGCTGTGGCCAATACGTATGATCATTTAATCAGTCATTTGGATGGGGATAAGGCGCTGCTTCCGCATGAGGCATGTGAGAAAATGATGGCGATGTCGGAACAACAGTTGGATAGGGAAGTATTGATCCAGTTTACGAGAATGGTGTCCATTTACCCGAACGGAACAGCTGTACGACTGTCCACGAAAGAGACTGGTGTTGTAGTGAGTCAGCACAGAGGACTGCCAGGTCGACCGGTAGTGCGAATTATACGTAACAATGGTAATGATCTAGATATTAAGGAAGTAGATTTAGCACTAGAAACGACGGTTTTTATTGAGGCGGAACTTGCCTAGAATTATATTTGCTAGCGATTAAAGGACATGCTATGATATGTTCGTGCGCAAACAAGTTAGATAAACAATTGTAAATGTCGAGGTGGCTGAGAATGGATATTGCACTTCCTATTATCACTTTAATTGTAGGATTAGTTGGTGGTTTCTTCATAGGCGTATATTATTTACGCAAACAGATGGAGAAAATGCAAAGTAATCCAGAAATGCTTCAAAAGATGGCTAAACAGATGGGGTATAATCTGAATGGCAAACAGATGCAGAAAGCACAACAAATGATGAAGAATCAGCCAACTGTTCCCAAGAGAGGGCAAAGCCGTAAAAGGTAAGTAATCTTTCTATCTGGGAGTTGCGGCCGAGAGAGGAAGAGATATTGTGGCTGGAGTTAAGGATTATTCCAATACTGATGTAGGTAAAAATCGTGAGAAGATAGAGTATCACATTGAGCAAATATTAAATTTAATCGGTGAAGATGCTAAGCGAGAAGGATTGCTTGAGACACCAGCGCGTGTCACACGTATGTACGAGGAGATTTTTGCGGGTTATGAAGTAGACCCTCGTGATGTGCTAGGCGTGACATTTGATGAGAATCACGAGGAGCTTGTCATTGTAAAGGACATTGTGTACTACAGCCAATGCGAACATCACATGGCACCTTTCTTTGGCAAGATCCATATCGGATATATCCCAAGTGGTAAAATTGCTGGTCTCAGTAAGTTTGCCCGATTGGTTGATGCAATAACTCGTCGCTTGCAGGTGCAGGAACGGATTACATCGCAAATTGCGGATATTATCAATGAAGTGCTGGAACCTAACGGTGTGATGGTTGTCGTAGAAGGCGAGCATTTATGCATGTGCTCTCGTGGTGTGAAGAAAGCGGGTAGCAAGACGGTAACTTCTGCAGTAAGAGGAGTATTCCGCGAGGATTCGGCTTCACGAGCGGAGTTTCTATCATTGATTAGAGATTAGACAACATAAAGGTTCAAGAAGTGATATAAGTGAAAGAAGAGGATCTGTCGCCAAGACAGATCCTCTTTTTTCACTTCGCTAAGGATGTCTTCACTTGTCCAAGGAATGAAGAAACGCGCTGCAAGTATTCACGAGAATGCTCTCGAAAGATGAGTTCATGATGGCTATTCTCAACAATCCATGCGTCAGAGAGAGAATTGGTTTGATTGGAGGCTAACACTTCGGCAATCCCAAAGGGCGCCTTGACGTCCTTTGTCCCATGTATAAAGAAGACAGGAAAGGGATAATCATAGCTCTTCACTTGTTGATAGGGTATTTGATTCAAGCTTGTACCGTTCAATATTGGGAATAATACCTGCAAAATCTCCAATGAGGGATGTCGAGGCAAATTAATCTGATTCTTAATATTGTGATACAGTGTATCTGGTTCCAAGAGAAAGGTGCTGTCAAGAATCATGGCATCTACATCATCTGTCTGTAGACCTGCTTGAAGTGCCGTGCCTGCTCCCATGGAGAATCCCCATACAATAATTTGTTCTGCATCACGTTCTTTAGCAAGTTTGATAGCTCCTAGTAGTTGTTGTGTTTCAATCTTACCACCCGTAGCAACATCTTTATTGTATTGAGCTGCAAATCCATAGTCGAACATCAGTACATTATAATTGAGGCTATGTGCATAATGAGCAAGATCATACATAGGGACCCAGGATTCCTCGCGATTAGCTCCATAGCCGTGACTAAATACAATCGTCCTTTTGGAGCCTTCGGCAGGAATATACCAACCATGCATCATACGGCTGTCATCGAGCGCAGGGAAAATGACATTCTCATAATTCATTGACTTAGCCTGTAAAGGATTAGAATACAATGCAGCAACAGTTGGATTCGATAATACCCATGCAATGTAAGCATGTAAGGCAACGAAACAAAAGATTAGAAAAAAGATAGTCGTCATTAGTAATGCGACTAAAATATGCTTAGCGCGTATGAAACGCGGTGAGATCCGTGTGAGTGGCTTATGAATGGATAGGGAGCCAGGGGTAGTAGTATCAGTTATAATGTTCATATGTGGCCCTCCTTATTTCTCATATTTATCGTATGCCTCGATGGAATTAAAGTCAATGCACTATATACATTTGTAAGACAATTGTAATATGTAGACTTTAATCTCGTTATTTTATATAATTATGTAACCATGTTTCACGTGGTGAAACGACAAAGAGGGGCGATTCATCTTGGAAGATCGCAAACTGACGGTCCGGTCGGTAGAGCGGGCACTTGATATATTATTATGTTTCACTAGGAATGTTGATCTAGGTCTGACAGAGATTGCAGGACAGATTGGTCTCCATAAGAGTACTGTTCATCGATTACTTTCAACGCTCGAGGAGAGAGGATTCGTTACACGCGATAAATCTACAGAAAAGTATCGACTTGGAATAAAGATATGGGAGTTATCTACGCATTTGTCGCAAAGTGATGACCCGGCCATATTGTTATTGCCTGCAATGGAGAAATTGAGAGATCGATTGGGTGAAACGGTCAGCTTATATTTACGCGAGGGCAATGAAAGACTGCGTATACAGGCAGTGCAGAGTAACCAAGCTATTCGGCGTGTCGCGAAGGTTGGTGCAAGGCTTCCTTTGTTTGTTGGGGCATCAAGTAAGGTTCTTATGGCATTTGCAAATGAAGAAGAACAGGAAGAATTATTGAATAACCCCGAATGGTCGTCCATTGTAGATCGTAGTAGCTATTTGAGACAGCTGATAGAAATAAAAGAGTGTGGGTATGCCACGAGTTTTGAAGAGCGGGAGCCTGGAGCGGCAGCGATATCGGTTCCTATATTTGACCGAAATGGCTTTGTTATTGCTGCCTTATCCGTATCCGGTCCAGTGAATCGATTGACGTTAAGTACACTGGAAGAATACGCACCACTGTTAGTGGAAACAGCTCATGATATGGGGTTAATGATTTCCTAGTTATTCAACAAGGAAGCGTCCAACATGTAACTAGCGTTGAACGCTTCCTTATTATTTTTAATGAATAGCAATGAGTTTTATGGCACGAAGTAACGCATCCTCGATCGTCATTACAATTGAAGCCGTATTTGATCTTTCTTTAAATTCAACGTTACCGTCTGTAGCATGCTTACCGATCACAATACGGATAGGAATTCCTATTAAATCTGAATCTTTGAATTTGACTCCAGGACGCTCATCCCGATCATCTAATAACACTTCGATCCCCTTAGGTAGTAAATGCTGATAGATGTCCTCGGCTATCTTCATTTGCAAGGTGTCTTTATTGGATACTGGAATCACATGAACGTGGAATGGTGCAATGGATATTGGCAACATTATGCCTTGCTCATCATGGTGTTGTTCCACGAGTGCGGATAATATCCGAGACACTCCGATACCGTAACATCCCATAACCATAGTTTGTTCTTTACCAGCAGGATCTAAGTACAAGGCGCCTAGTTTCTCACTGTATTTCGTACCGAGCTTGAAGATATGCCCCACTTCAATACCGCGATAAAACTCCAAGGAACCATCCTTACAACGTGGACACGGATCACCCTCAAGGACATTTCGGAAATCACCTATATGATCAATTGGGAAGTCGATCCCAGGACGTACGTTGCGGAAATGGTAGTCATCCTCATTAGCACCGGTCATTCCGTCATTTATATTAGCGACAACCTGATCCACAAGAATAGGTATCGTTAGTCCTACTGGACCTGCGTATCCAACAGACGCACCCGTTACTTTCTCTACCGTTGAGCTATCTGCTAATTCAATATGTTGCGCATGAAGATAATGCTTTATCTTTAACTCATTCACTTCATGATCCCCTCTGACCAAGACCGCAACTACTTTGCCATCTACCTCATAAATTAATGTTTTGAAAATAAGCTGTGCTTCAATCTGTAAAGAATGTAGTAGTTGATCAATAGTGTGGATGTCAGGTGTGTGGAGTTTTTTTAATCTTTCAATTATAGTTTCTGAAGCGGCGACCTTTAGGGAACCTGATACTGCCTTTTCTAGATTAGCGGCGTAGTTACAGCATGAACAGGTTGTAATCGTATCTTCTCCAATACTGGCAAGTGCCATGAACTCATGTGTTTCCCCCTGACCACCGATAACACCTGCATCAGCTTCCACGGCTCTGTAAATTAATCCGCAACGGTTGAAAATCTTGGTATAAGCTTCATGCATCATCCAATAGGACAGGTCCAGGTTAGCCCAGTCCGTGTGAAAGGAATAGGCATCCTTCATAATGAATTCTCTGCCGCGAAGTAGTCCGAATCGTGGGCGTCGTTCATCACGGAATTTGGTTTGAATTTGGTACATCGTCACCGGTAACTTTCGGTAAGAATTTACCTCATCTCGAATGAGACTTGTAATAACTTCTTCGTGTGTAGGACCGAGTGCGAATTCTCGATCGTGACGATCGTATAAACGGATGAGTTCAGGTCCATAGTCCTCATATCTGCCTGATTCATGCCACAGCTCAGCAGGCTGTAAGGAAGGCATTAATATTTCTTGTGCACTAACGAGATCCATTTCCTCTCGAACAATCTGTTCCACTTTGCGAAGAACGCGCAAACCTAAAGGTAAGTACGTATAGATACCAGCTGCTAATTGTCGGATATACCCAGCTCTGAGCATGAGTTGATGACTAATAACTTCTGCATCAGAAGGCACTTCGCGCAATGTTGGTGCGAATAATTTACTCTGGCGCATATAATCCCTCCATTTCATTTTTTGATTATTCGTAAAATACAAAAAGAACGCATTCGTAAGGGACGAATGCGTTCGTGGTACCACCCTAGTTTTAATCGTTCGATGAAACAAACGATTACTTATTGGATAACGGGAGTTCCCGGTAGAGATAATCTAATATCTTCCACAGCTACAAGGTAGGGAGACTTTAATGTAGTGGGAGAAACCTTTCAGCCTGTGGGTTTCCTCTCTATGTCCATTCGACATTAAAGCTTAGGTCCTTGATGACAGCTTTTTGTTGATTTCAATAAATCTACATCAAGTGGTGCTATACAGTCAAGTACATTTTGGATTTCCCTCCGCTTGTCATTACTAACTTAACTAACAAGCAAGGAAACGACAATGATTACGGCAGGAACGCCAATCAGATAGACCCAACTCATCGGTCTGGCGAAATTGACTGTCCAACCAATGCCAGTTCGCTTCTCAATCCACAGCGAAGGGTCCTGTGGGTTGTAGTAAATACTTCCGAGCTTCCAATGAGCATCATCGTTGATCGGTTGGGAATTAGAGTGCCCAGAAGATTTACCGATGCGACTACCCCCTTGACCCATGATGAAAGATAAGATGAGCGCAGCCAATACCATTACAGAGGTAATGAGAATGCTAACCAATGCGAGAATTTCTGGGTTTTGCACAAATATCATATTCAGTTGGATGAAAGCGAACAACAACACCATAAGCAGACCTGTGATGATGATGTATAACGACCAGGTGCGGCGAAAGATCACATTTTGTTTCAATGATTTCTCTGGATGATTTGTGTTGAGCTGCTGTTTACTTTTTAGAATACTCCGATTAATGAACATGAATAGTAACGTCATCATCAACTGCATAAGATTTAATCCGAGAACCGCTGTATAGGATTTATCAACACTTCTCGTTACATTTCCTTGGAAGTCGATTTGCATAGCTATTGTTTCTGGGAACTGATTGTAATATTTCCAAGCTAGTATGGCGCTACAAATCGTAACCACTAGATGGATGATAAACCATTTGTTTGAGAAAATAAGTTTCTGTTGTCTAAATCCAGTATCAACAGAAAGTATAGTCTTGTTTGATGTAGGGATAATGGGATGATCGAGTTTAAACTTCTTCATCGTGAAATGGAAACCAAGGTTAAGTACGGCTGAACCTACAATGAGTATTCCTACAGACCACGCGATGATGAATTCTTGCTTGACCGAATCACTTGCTGAAGTGGCAATGAGGCTGAAGATAAGTATTAGAGTGTAGAGAATGGCGCTAGTCCAAGCATATTTCTTGCGTAGCGCACGTAAGGGTCCACTATGGTACATTTCTTCACTGACGGATATCCCGAAGCTGACGGTATCTCGAGTGAGATAAGGCATGAAGATTAGAGTTGCTGAGATCGGGAGGAACATTAGAATTAGAATAATACTAGAGAGCCAGGACATTAGTCATTCTCCTTATCTGTATTCGAAATTTCACTATAAATTTGTTCTGTGATTTGGAGGAGCTGTTCTTTGGTCATGCCACGACAAATGGCTTCTGCGATGATCGGCTTTAATTGGTTGTACTGCTTTAATTCATATTCAGGAGTTAAATCAGGCATGCCATCGGGTTGAATGACGACTCCCTTTTGCCGATGAATCTGGATGAAACCTTCCTGTTTGAGTAAAGTATAGGCTTTGTTGACAGTGTGCAGATTGACACCAATATCAGAAGCTAGACCACGAACAGAAGGGAGGGCTTCCCCGGGGAGAAGATCTCCATGGGCAATTCCTTCGATAATCTGATTCATAAGTTGCGTGTAGATTGGAATATCAGACTGCATATCTAAATTTATAATCACAACGAGACCACCTTCCTATCTGTTATATATCAACTATAACAGATAGTCGTGTTTTGGTAAATATAAATGATGTCAGTGTAAAAGTACAGAGAAGCACAACAAAGAACCATTGGAAGAATTTCTCCAATGGTCCTTTTAATCTTGTACGAATAGTATTCGAAAAAGCTGATTACGAGTTAGAACGACCTGCTAATTGTTGTTCTGCTATTTGTACTAGGCGCTTGGTGATGTAACCTCCCAAAGAACCCATTTCACGGGAAGTGTAGTTGCCATAGTAACCATCTTGAGGGATTTGAACGCCTAGCTCCTGCGCTGCTTCCATCTTCAATTGATGCAAAGCGGCAGTTGCTTGAGGGACTACCAAATTGTTGGAACTACTGCTCCGACCCCGATTTTGTTGACCTGCTTGACCCATGTTTGTCACCTCCTTTGTACTTAATGAGGTTATTATGGATATAAACATGGAAAAACATACAGAAAATTAGGTCGTTTAGAAGTGGTAATTATTACTTGGAAGGCGATTCATTCTTATGAGTTTAGTCTTTGCTACTCAGGACGACGTATCGAGTCCAAATATAGATGTGTTTCAAAGGTTTGCTGTGGTTCTAGACGGATTAACCCTGTGAATTCTGGTCCTTGTGGAAGATTAGGAGCATTGGGTAACCAAGTGTAGGGTTCTATACACAGAAATTCATCTGCCTCTCCCTTGGTGTAGAGCACCCAATGCTTGAAATATTGATCATCTGCAACATATCTAATTCCGTAACCGTCTTTGTGAGTCAGAACCGCTTCAACAGCTTGTTGTTCTCCGATCCGAAAGATCGTATCGAGATTAGTCCCCGCTAAATTTAGACCAACGTTAAGATCCTCGAGACTATCTAAGGGGATCAGTGAACCTGATGGAATTATAGCTTCATCGAGTTCGTATATAGCTTCAACTGGCACTTGTAATGTCCAATCCTGAGGCTGTCCATTCAGCAAGAACCATGTATGGAATCCAAGACCCAATGGGAAAGCGCGTTCCCCTTGATTGGTTACTTTTAATTGTTGAGTAAACCGTGAACCTTGTAGTCTGAAGATGATTTGGAACTTAAGAGGAGTCGGTGATTGTGTCATCCAGTTACGATCATCGCTCGATAGAAATTCAGTGGTGATTGAACAATCATCTTCAGTTTCTTCAATGTCACTTACACGCCAACTTTGAGTTTTATGTAATCCGTGTATGTGATTATCACCTGCCGTATTACGATCAAACTGATAGTCTATCCCGTCATAATTGAATTGTCCATTCCGAATTCTACCCGGAGGAAGAAGTAGGGGAATACCAAAATGGTAAGGTTTCAGTAAATAAAACTCGAGATCTTGTTCATTAGGTTCTCTGAGAATATGTCGCTCTTCATGTTTGTCCCAGATTGAAATGACGTTATTACCAAGTCCCGGAAGTAAGGTGATCTGAAGATCGTCGCTATGAAGGATATACGTGTCGTAACCGTTCCATGTTCCTTTAGTTATTTGTTTCATTAGTATGCTCCTTTACCAATAATATTTTTTCAATATAGTATCATCGTAACAGATTAATGATGATTTGGTAAAAATGAGTTTGACAAACATATGCTAAGGGTCTTATCATTGCATTTAAATACAAGTTTAAATTACGAATACGATGACGGGGATAAGTAAGCATAGATTGGATGACCTTCAGAAAGCCGATGGTTGATGTGAATCGGTGGTATCAATATGTTGAATGGACCCTTGAGTGCCAAGTTGAACGGGAATCATGAGTTCCTTAATAGACTGGCCGTATGTTCCACGTTACGGAAATAGAAGGTCGCAAGTTTGTTGTTCTATTGGACAATTAACGGTTTGCGATAAATAAGGGTGGCACCACGGTCTCACGTCCCTTTGTGGATGATGGGCCTATTTTTGTTGTTCAAAATATAAGGAAGTATAGGAGTGATTGAATTGAAAAGAGTACTTTCAGGCATACAACCTAGTGGACGGTTAACGCTCGGTAATTATATCGGCGCAATGAAAAATTTCGTGAAGTTACAGGATCTCCATCAATGTTATTTCATGGTCGCTGATTTGCATGCGATTACGGTACCTCAAGAACCAGAAACACTTCGCGATCTATCGGAAGCCAATGCAGCGTTATTTATTGCAGCGGGCATTGATCCTGCTAAATCAAATGTGTTCTTGCAGTCAGCGGTACCACAGCACGCGGAACTCGGTTGGTTGTTGACGACGCTAACATCCATGGGTGAGTTAGAGCGAATGACCCAGTTTAAGGATAAGTCGAGTGGCAAAGAATCCATTGGCGCAGGATTATTTGTATATCCGTCACTGATGGCTGCAGATATCCTTGTGTACAACGCGGACTTAGTTCCAGTAGGTGAAGACCAGAAACAGCATTTGGAACTAACACGTGACCTTGCAGGGCGTTTCAATCATCGTTATGGGGAATGCTTTACTTTGCCTGAACCTTATATTCCAGAAGTAGGAGCGCGGGTAATGTCCTTGGATGATGCTAGCAAGAAAATGAGCAAGAGTAGTTCTGTTGCTGCTAGCTTTATCGCGTTATTGGATCCTCCAGACGTTATTCGCAAAAAAATTAGCAGAGCAACGACAGATTCTGGTGCAGAAGTAAGATATGATGAAGCAACAAAACCGGAGATTAGTAATCTAATGAGTATTTATTCTCAGTGTTCTGGTTCATCACTTGAGGATATTCGTATGAAGTATGAAGGGCAAATGTATGGTGGATTCAAAAAGGATTTAGCTGAAGTGATCGTGAATACGCTAGAACCTTTGCAGAAACGTTATTATGAAATCCGAGAGTCTGGCGAAATTCAAGACATCCTAGCTCTAGGCGCTAGGAATGCCCATGAGGTTGCCAGTCGGACTCTAGATGATGTCAAACAACGTATGGGTTTTCTGCCATCCAAGCACTAGTTAGGTTGCTCAATGGAAGACTTTCTTCGTTTGGACTTGATAACAAATCCATAGCCGATATTACAGACGCCCAATACGCTTAATATCAAGGCGACCCATCCTGAATGAGTGATGGCGATAGCTGCCACTGCTAGGATGATGATAGATGAAGCTGCAAACCATAATGAAAGACCTTTACTCATGTTAAAAACCTCCAGTGATTATTTAGGGGAATAGAGAATAATGTTCATCCATGTAGCCATACTAAGCTTGCAAGCTTGCACTTCATTACAGAAACAGAAGTGAAAGGAGATTATTATTATGGCACAAGGACAATCAAGTTCTAACAATCTCGTGGTTCCTCAAGCAAGAGCAGCGATCCAACAACTTAAAATGGAGGCTGCCCAAGAACTCGGTGTTACGATTCCGCAGGATGGTTATTATGGCAGTTATACTTCAAGAGAAATGGGTTCTCTCGGAGGATATATTACGAAACGACTAGTTCAAATTGCTGAGCAATCGCTTTCAGGAAAAAATGGTAACATGTAACTGACGAATAGATAGTTGGAAATCATCATGAAGCCTAGGGCACTTGCTCTAGGTTTTTTTTGCTTACCTTAGCAAATGTAAAATACATGTAGAGCGTGATGATGCTCTACATGTATTTTAGGCTTGGTAGGTCTATTGTTGTCAAGTAGAATAATTGATGGGTAAGCGCGCATTCATTTTCTCATCGCTTAACCACCCGATATATGAGCCCACTGGTGTATATTGATTGTCCATAACGACTACAGCGACAAAGGGATACTGCGTACGGTGACGATAACGGACATCCGTCCAACGAACAATATACCCATCTTCTACCACTTCTACATCGGCAATAGCGAAGGAAGTGAAATAAAGAAAGGCTTCCACGTTAGGGTGTTGCTTGGAATGTTCAACAGCCTCGTGAGTTGAAGAAGTTACAGCTTGATAGGTCCAATGAAGAAGATGTCGATTCAGAGTTCCGATATCAAAGCTCCCGTTCTGTTGTGATTTAACAACGTTCCAATGATAAAGAGATATGGTGGGGATAAGATAATAAGTATCTCCCTGTTGATAATTAGGGTCCAGTCGCGCAACTTCCAATGTTTTGCGATAATGATGGATTGTTCTCCAGACATAATAACAAATCGTTGAACTATAGAGAACGATGAATAATGGAGCGGGTTGTACCATACCAAGAATCCAAAGAAGGATCGCCGTTAAATGACTTCCGAATATAAAGGGATCAAATATGTGAATGATATTCCATGAAATCCACTTTTCAGTAAATGGGCGAAAAGCTTGAGTGCCATAGGTATTGAATAAATCACTGAATACATGAACGCATACAGCTATACCAGTCCACATACCTAAGTGAAGGACGCTAACATCACGAAATAGGAGTGATATTACCGTTGTAATAAGTACAGTCCAAATGAGGAGGAACGGGAGCGAATGGGTAATTCCCCTGTGATTACGGATATATAAAGCGTTGTTCTTCAATCGAAGGACGCTGTCGATATCAGGGGCTTGTGAAGCTAAGACAGTGCCAATTGTTACAGCTATGGCAAGAGAAGGGGTTGTAGCCACCACAGGATCGATGTGAGCTAAGCCTGCAAGTGTGAAACCCATGACTATATGTGTGCCTGTGTCCATAAATCCACTCTCCTTTGTACTTCTTACTATATCGTAAATAACGTCTTTTAATCCATTAACCGAACAGACTCTTTATGAAAAGTCATCAAATTGTCGGAATGATGAATTCAAACACGGTCGATTATGTGATACTTTTCGCAGTTAATATGATAAACTTTATAGCGAATGATATAATATTTGAGTATTAGACAGATATAGAGGAGGAACTTAGCACGTGGATAATGACATAAGTTACCAATCTCCTTCGGATTCAGCAGCGCTTTCTGTTAGTCAGACGCCACCAAGTGAATCGGGGACATGGAGAGATTTTATTAATATAACCAAACCGGGGATTATTCGCTCAAATTTAATAGCAGCCTTTGCGGGGTTTTGGTTAGCATCCCAATGGGACTTACAATATGGAAAGATGATTATGACGCTCCTTGGGACCGTTCTTGTGATGGCCTCAGCCTGTGTGTTTAATAATTACTTTGATCGGGAGCTCGATTTGAAGATGGAGCGAACACGTGAGCGCTCACTTCCTACGGGGCGGTTGAAGCCTGTCGTTGTATTGTGGTATGCGGTTATTTTAGGCATAGTCGGTCAAGCGGTGTTATTTATATTTTCGGGACTTCTGGCGGGTATCTTCGGTTTAATAGGTGTTTTTGTTTATGTTGTCATTTATACATTATGGCTTAAACGATCATCGACATGGAGTACATCTGTTGGCGCGATTTCAGGTGCGATGCCACCTGTTATTGGATATGTTGCGGTTACAGGAGAAGTAGATATGGGCGCATGGCTCTTATTTGCAATGTTATTTCTATGGCAACCTCCGCATTTCTGGGCATTGGGTATACGACGCGTAGAAGAATATCGTGCTGCAGGATATCCACTATTACCTGTAGTTAAGGGGATTAGAAGAACTAAGTTTCAAATGATTCCTTATCTTATTGTGTTACTACCTGTGCCTATCTTAATGTACGTATATGGATATGCAGGTATTTATTACATGATTATTTCCTTGGCTTTATCCATCTTATGGCTGTATCTTTCGTTAAAAGGATTTAAAGCGAAGGATGATGAGATTTGGGCTAAGAAGGTATTCTTATTCTCAATTAATTATTTAACTGTGAGTTTGATTGCATTGATTCTTAACACAACATTTTAAGATGAGGATAGGGGAAATGATGGAGACATTTAAGCGTTATAAATGGACGTGGGCCGTAGTAGGTATCATTGTCATTATTGCAACATATTTATTGGTTTCTTCATTAGATTTAGGTAAGAAGGAATGGCCAGTTATATCAACGGTTGGCGATTTTTCATTTGAAAATGTAGATAATACGACAGTTACGCTTGAGGATACGAAGGGAAAGGTTCGATTATTCTACTTCTTTTTTACGAGTTGTCCCGATGTCTGTCCAGTGACGACGTTCATGCTCACTCAAGTACAGAACAAGCTGAAGGAAGAAGGCGTATTTAACAAAGATATTGAGTTCGTCTCGATATCCTTTGATCCTGAAGTTGACTCTGTTGAGAAGATTAAGGAATTCGGTGATAAATTTAAAGTGGATTATAATGGCTGGTACTTCTTGCGGGGAGAGAAGCAGACCGTTTGGGATTTAGCGGAGAAGTCGTTCAAGATAATGATTCTAGGCGATAAAGAAGGTAACTATTCTCATGCTAACTTCATTGCTCTCGTAGACCGTGACAATCAAGTGCGTAATCTATATAACGCGAATGACCCCGATGATGTTTCTGTAGACATGTTAGTTAAGGACCTTAAGGATCTTGCCAAATAATAATGGGAGCTATTCCCTATACACAACTTCTTTCCTACCTAAATTATGACGGTAGGGAAGAAGTTTTTTTGAAATATAAGAAATCATAATGGATGGTCTGTCAATAAATAATATATTCATGAAGGGCGGCCTTTTCTAATTGAGCTATCAAATATTCATCAGGTGTGCCCTCCACTCCAGCATATCCACGATGCGTATAAATATGTTCGGCATCCGGGAATGCATCGCGTAGTACACCACGAATTTTTTTACCCGAACTATCATTATCCATAAATAAAAAGACTTCATCATCTTTCACTTGATTACGGAGAGCTTCAAGCCTAGTAGTGTTTAATGTACCGTAGGTGCACAAAATATCGATTTCTGGTAAAAGTAGGCGTTGGAGCTTACGACGGTCATTCTTACCTTCGACAATAATATAGATAGACACTGGATTTGCACCTCATCATAAGAGGAGAGATCCCTCAGAATTCCCCGGGAAATGTTGAAATTTAACCTGTATGGGTCATTCTAGTGTATCTCCTTTTGTATGTTATATGCAAAAAAACGCTGGAGGATATGGAGGGCATAAGCCTCTCTTATTGAATGGTTGATATTAGTTTTGGTTGAACAGTAGGATAATGAGTTTGATTGTGATGGCTTGATTAACTGTCGCCACTTTTTCCCGTGTAGTTCATTGCCGCATTGTATCTTATGTGGAGGAAGGATAAAGGCTTGTGTGAAAGCCTAGTTCTGATTTGCCAAGAGATAGAAGGCTAAACCGAAGATTGAGTGCTTGTTGGATAAGATTCTGGCTACAGCATCCGCTAATTGTCCCCCAATATCACCGCTATACGTCTACTCTGGGATAGGGATGGGTTAGATGTATAATGTGTACTTAATTGGCAGTAAAGGTAGGGGGAGAGAGGAATAGCTGTAAAAACTGCAGTTAAAAGTGGCGATAACGATGAAAAGTGGGTTTTCCAGCAATCTAGAGGCAGTATTTACAACTAAAGTTAGTGTTAGAGGGATTTAGCCGAATTTAGATGTGCTTTATGCAACTGTTGGTGATGATTTGATTATTACACACCGTCTTTAAAGTCGTAAGTCGTGCTCTCCCTCTAAATATGATTCAAGGAACAGGATTTCACTTGTCCCATAATCTACATTAACTTGTTTACGAAAGAAGGACGCCTAACGGCGTCCTCTTTTGGCAACTGCCTATATAGCATCAGGACTGCTGTGTGGGTTACGCGTATATAAAGATGGATTTGTCTGACGAGATATAGGGATCATCATTAATCCAATCATCAATATAAGAAAGGCTATGAAATAGGGTGAGAAATGGTCGCGGAATTGCCCTGAAGTAACAGGTCCAAGGAATGATCCCAAGGACATGGCGATGGATTGAAATGCGAATACTCGCCCTAATCGACTTCCACCGCTAAGTTTGATAAATAAGGAGGCCATGGCTGGGAAGATAATCCCCTTGGATGAACCTAATACAAACAGGATTACAACTAAAGGGATTTCTGGCAATGCCGCTAAACTGAAAAAGCAACAAGTCATTAGTATAACTCCTAGGACAACTCGCTTAAAAGGAGAATATCGATTTAGGAAGAGCAGGCAAAGTGTTGAGAGTGCTCCTAGGCTAACAACCGAGAAGAGAATGCCGGTAGACATAATGCCAGACATATCCGTATTTCGTAAAGGGATTTCAAAAAAAAGAATACCTTGCGCGCAAGACACGACGAATGGAAGGGCGTAGTAACGTAAGGAAATCGATACTGTCTCCGGTCGTGTGAAAGGTCCGAATGGAATGGAGTTTTTAGATCTAATAGCTTCCTTCGATGCTCCAAACGACTTGGGTACACTGAAAATGGCCATGATGCCAGTTGCGATGAGTAGCCAACCAAGACTTTGGAATGTCATAGTATAACCAGCATTGGCAACAATGAAGGCGCCCGCAGCTGGGGAGACAACGGAGGCTAAGGTATGGATCACGCCATGCCCTGACATATACTTCCCTTGAGTGACAGGATCTTTAGATAAGGAAGCCAACAGAGCTAGGCAAGCTGGAGAAAGAAAGGCTAATACAAAACCACTTAGAGAACGTAGAACGAATAGTTGCCAGGGGAACTGGATATGAGCTTGTAGTAGGAGAATGGCTCCAGCAGATAAGAGACTGAAGATGATGTAAGGGCGGCTCCCGTGGCGGTCAATTACCTTTCCTGCAATAATATTTCCTGGAAGGTGTGTAAGTGCATAAATACCCACGACCCATCCAATGAAGACTGGAGTTGCTCCAAGAGATATTGCAAATGGAGTGAGTATTGGATACTGAGCATGCAGATCGAAAAAGGCTAAGAAAAGAAATAAATAGAGCCAAAAGGCCGTTTTCACATCATGACTCCTTTCTACATCAGAAATAATTGCTATCTATACTACTTGTACGTTGAAATAGGCTGAAACAGAACAGCTTATCCCCTTTTTTTTGTCCAAGTAGGGTTAGGCTGACAGAATATCTGGGAATAATGTATAATTAGGAAATGATCGGCTACTGATTGGGTGGTCGGAAGTGAGTTAAGTAGATGGGAGTGTTATGAAATAATGGACGTACAAGTATGGATTGATTTCTTGCAGCAAAATTGGCTGGTAATTGTTATTGCTCTCGTGGTGCTCTTTATTGTTCTCAATCTCGTTAAGACGATGGTTAAATGGGTGCTCGCGATTGTAATTGTAGCAGGGCTTCTTATTTATAGTGGCATCTCTATTGAGCAGATCGGTGAGGTCGTTACAACGGTAAAAGATGAAACCGTGGATACGCTCAAGAGTGAAGCTATGAACATGATGTTAAAGGAAGCGAAGGATGCGAAGTATACGAAGAGCAAGGATGGAGCGTATACGATTACAACACCTAATATGAGTTTGAAAGGTGAAACTGGATCTGAAACGGTGGAAGTGACCTTCAAAGGAGTATCCTTAGGAGAATGGAAAGTGAATGACACGATCATAACATTCATTGAGACTGCACAAAGTAATGGATCAACTACAACGAAGTAAATAGGAGATTAAAGGCGTGTTCTACACATGGTTTCAAAGTTTGCAGGATTTCAATATTGTTACACTGATCTTAGTGTGCATTGTAGCCCTATCGTTATTCCAAGGTTGGCGTAGAGGAGCTTCTAATTCAGCGGGTAGATTATTGATTCTTCTTCGTGATGTTGCTCTTACGCTACTTGGACTTGCGATTTCGGTTCCTTTTACGCTGTGGATGTCGCCTTGGGTACAAGGGTGGCTGGAAGTTTATAGTTCGAAGCTACCTAATCGGGATTTGAGTGGATGGGAACAGACGTATTATACGATTATTAATTCGATGGCGGATTTCCCACTGATGCGGTTCGCGGTGCTCTTTATTGTGATTTATTCTATTATTAGATTGTTGTTCAGTATACTTATCTTGTTGCTATTCGGTAGAGGGATCTCTTTATTCTCCGCAAGTAAAAGGAGATCTTCTGGCTTGATTGGTCGACTGATTGGTATGGGGATTGGCGGTTTGATGGGCGTAACGCGTTGCATTATCGTTGTCGCATTTCTATTTATATACGTTGCTTTATATCCAACAAGTGCCTTTAGCCGTCATATTGAGGCATCCCCCGTGTATCAGGATGGAGCTCGGATGATCATTGAGCCATTATCAGGAGATTTGGTTACAGAGAAGCTTCCGGTCTTTACCAAAGCGGTGGAACAAGAGCTAGGTAGTATTCTCCAACGCAAATATGACATCATTGATCGATCCATTCCGACTGATATAGAACAAGCTGCTGCGCAGATCGTTGCGAAAGCCAACAGTGAAGAAGAGAAGGCGCGGTTATTATATGATTGGGTAGGATCACGTGTATCCTATGATTATAGTAAAGTAGATGACTATGAACAAAAGGGAATATGGCATGAGCAGACACCACGTAATACCTTTGATACGAAGCTTGGGGTATGTATAGACTACGCGAGGCTATATGCTGTGATGGCAAGGTCCCAAGATCTCGAAGTCAAAGTAGTTACTGGACTCGGGTATAATGGACAAGGTGGCTATGGGCCTCATGCATGGAATGAAGTATATTTAAGCAACGAGAATATATGGATTCCACTTGACCCCACCTGGGCTCAAAGTGGAAATTGGTTCAACCCTCCGAAATTTGCGGAGACGCATGTGAAGGATAAGGTTCTGTAGCGATTCACTCAATTTTATAGTAATTATAATATCTTGAAGTACAAGGCGAATTTCCTATGAAAGGAAGTTCGTCTTTTTTTACATAGTATAAAAATAAGCATGAATGATTTGTAACTTTTCAACTTATCATACGTTCATAGGGTTGAGGGGAGATAATATGAAGCCCAACACGCTAGATAGAAAATATATGATATTAGCAGACACTTCAGCATTAGGTCCAGAAGCAGAGGTTCTGCGTAAGGAAACGATTGAAGAAGTTAGAGCATGGATTTCAGCCTTACCTGATCAACAGAAACAGGCACTCCTGTTATATGATATGAATCACCTTAGTTATCAGGAAGCTGCGAATATAATGGGCATTACTTTATCGCACTTTAAAATATTGTTGTTTCGGGCTAGACAAGGGTTGAGGCGTAAACGTGAAGGGAGCAATGAGCATGAGTGATGAATTTAAGAAAAAGATGAAGGAATATACAGAGGGTACGCTTTCAGAGGAGGAACGCATCGAGGTAGAGAAGGAACTGGAGAAGATGGAGCTCTACCAATCTTATATGGAAGACATGATGCAGGAGGGCGGCAAGGCTGAACTTGAAAATCCGCAATGGGATACAGAATCTCCTCGTTTAAATGAAGTGCGGATTTTACGAAAAGGAAAATGGAAAGGACGATTTGGCTCTGCCTTTATTGTGATAAGTATGTTCTTAGTCTTTACGGTTATAACTACAATCGGTACAATTTTGTTCTATACATGGGGTGAACCGGATCGTGGTGAACAATATAGGGATGTAGTTAGTTCCACGATAGCGCTAACCCAACCAAATAGCATGGTGAATTTAAGCAGTAATGGCGGTGCCTATTTTGGAATGAACCTTACGGGTGAGATTAAGAAGCAGGTGGGTGGAGCACGGCTTACCGTGGGGGAATTCTCAGGTTCACTTTTCTTCAATTTTTTACGCACATATGATTTTACGTGGAGTGAGCAAGGGCAATATAATAATGCGCTTTATCAGCTTCCTGATTCCGCAGGTTTCAATAGTGACGCTGATTGGAATCGCTTGACAATGCTACCTGAGGGAACGGTGGCCGAGGCGTATGTATCCTATCATAAATACTTCACAACGGATGAGTTATTAGCACAGTTCAAGGACAAGAATCTGGAGGCTGTCTGGTACGCTGTGGATATCGGGGATAGCAATAAAACATATGATGACAACGGAGTCATCACCGAGCCACTTGGGTTTCCTAGTAATCCTATTTGGCATTCGGATGATATGACGGTTACGAATCGAACGGAGAGTAAGAAAGGGTGGGGGATGACGGTAACGATGGAGTCATCGAGTGCACCATCTGTCGACACTCACGGGGATGGTGACTTACGTGATGATAATTTCATAAAAACATTAAAGTTACTTCAACAATATCCATCAATCACGAAGAGATTGGCACCCTTTTACGATATAGAAGGATCTGTATCATATATTGAAGAACATGGCGTGAGATTATACGGTGCTGTCGTCACTGGACCTACGAAAGAATTGTTGAAGCTAAAGGATGATCCGCTCGTATCTAACATACGTATAGGTAACGTTACGCTATGGGATTGGAACGAACGATAAGTTTGAGAGTATAATCTTAACAAGTAGTTAAATTGAACACCATTTAATTCGGAGGTGACTAAAGTGAAGAACAAGAAGGTCATACTACTTATGGGGTTAGCGATACTTACTATAATGTCTTTGACAGGCTGTGTTCCTGGGGATGGGAAGGTAACGGTTGATGATCCCGCAGGATTCTTCTGGGGGGTGTGGCATGGATGGATTGCACCGTTCTCATTAATTATCGGATTCTTCAAGGATGATATTCGCATATACGAAATATACAATAGCGGCTGGTGGTACGATCTTGGATTCTACATTGCTATCATTAGTGGATTCGGTGGAGTATCATTATCTCGGCGTAAAAGAAGAAATAAGCGTTATTAGTAATTAAATGGATAAATATGCAAGGAGAGACCAACTATGACACTCAAAGAGAAAAGAGAACATCGGCAATATCCCGAACAGACGAAGCTAGATGCATCTCGAGCTACCTATGAACGGGATTATTCAAGGCTCATACATTCGCCCACGTTTCGGCGGCTTCAAGGGAAGTCCCAGGTGTTCGGAGCAGGAACAGGTGATTATTATCGGACACGTCTGACCCATTCACTTGAAGTGGCACAGATTGCCCGTGAAGCTTCGAAAAGTCTAGTACGCTCTTATCCGGAAGTGACGCTCGAAAGGGCAGATAATCCAGGACTTGTGATCGATCCTGAAGTGGTCGAATGCGCATCGATCGCTCATGACTTTGGGCATCCGCCATTTGGTCATAAGGGGGAGGAAGTACTGGATGGTATTCTTGAGCGTTTCATTGATGATAAGCTTAAGCTTGTAACGAAGGAAAGATACAACTCACCAGAACATCTTATGAAAGTCCGTAGTGGTCTCAGGACCAAGTATGAACATTTCGAGGGGAATGCGCATAATTTCAGGTTAATTATGTTCCTGGAGAAAAGGGAGAACATGGACGGGCTGAATTTATCGGATGCTGTATTACTAGGCATTAACAAATATCCATATCCAGGATCGATACTCAAGAAGGGGCTTTATAAGCATGAATGGGAGTATATTTCACAGATACGAAAAAGTTGGGGAATTCCAGATCATAAGATGACGCTGGAGGCTCAATTAATGGATTTATGCGACGACATTGCCTATTCAGCACATGATCTAGAGGACGGAATTAAGGCAGGAAAGATCGTAGTCCATGAGTACTTCTTATTTGACCCTTCCATAATTCGATTAATCGTAGAGAAGATTACGACACTTGAGGATGCCATCTGGGCTGGATGGAATAAGGAAGGAATTCAGCCGAAAGTGGAAGAGGTGCTAGCCTCCTTTTTACAAGTGTGGAAAGAGAAAATGGTCATCTGCGAGAATGATTATTCTCGTACAAGACGTGAAGTGAAAGCTTATTGGGTGAGTCTATTCGTGAGTAATCTCGGTGTGATCCCGGATGGGGATTGGAAGAAGGTTACCTTCGTGAAAGACAACTCGGAGAATGAGGATATGCTGCGTACAGTTAGCGTGCTTAAGAGCTTTGCATGGGTAACGATGATTAAGGATTTACGGGTACAACGTCTGCAAAAAAGAAGCGAATGGATCATTAAACGTCTATGGGATGCCTTTTTAGATCCTGAAGTTTCCAAATCGATCATTCCATCTGATTGGCTAGAGCGCTACGAACGGGATCAGATGAAGGACCAACCAATTTGGACTTGGGAGCATATGGTGATTGATTACATTGCAGGGATGACGGATGCTTTTGCCGAGAAAATATACAATGAATTGTATGGACTTAAGGTCGGGTCGATCTATGATTTGGATTAATAATTCAAAGAATAATCCACTAAATTTCGTGGCAATTCTTTATCATCTATATAAGCCTTTAGATTCTCTATAAAGATATCAATGACCCGTTCGTCGTAATGCTCAGTGTTTCCAGATATATGCGGTGTAATAATGACTTGATTCATTGTCCAGAGAGGATGTTCTGCTGGCAAAGGTTCCTCTTCAAATACATCGAGTGCTGCATAACCAATAATACCCTCTTCTAGTGCTCCCAACAGAGCCGCCGTATCGACCGTAGGGCCTCGTCCCACATTGATGAAGCAAGCACCACGTTTGCAGGCTGCAAAAGTCGCTGTATCAAAAGTATGCCGGGTCTCCTTGGTCAGGGGAAGAATGTTGATGATGTAATCACTTTGGTTTAGCGCTTCTTCCAAATTGACCATGGTAAACATGGTATCTACGTGGGGGTTGGACTTACCGGAACGTCGTACGCCGAGCACATTCATTCCGAAAGCCTTTGCAATCTGTGCAGTCTTGCTTCCAATCTCGCCTACGCCGACGATAACGATGGTCTTATTACGTAATTCTGATAATGTTCCTGATCCACCGGATACTATTTTTGGATTCCATATATTATCTTGTTGGTTCTGAATCGACTGTTGGATACCGCGGGAGAAGGCTAGCATCATGGCGAAGATAGATTCGGAAATAGGAATAGCATGAACTCCACTGGCAGTTGTTAAGCGAATATCTTTATTAGCAAATTGGTCGAGAGGCATTTTGTCGACACCAGCAGACCAAGATTGAATCCACTTTAAGGAGCTGTTGTCATGTAGAACATGCTTTTCAATTTTGCTGGACCAGCCTAACAACACTTCAGCTTCTGGAAGAACTGCAGGATCTAATAGATCCCCTTTTCCTATCGTAACGGTATAATTTGGAGCAATATGATAGATTTGTTGTAGATGATCGGCTGATAACGGATACAGACTAACAATACGTTTCACGTTGATGTCCTCCTAAGTATAAATCGGATGGTCTTGATATTAATCATGATTGTATCGAAATTATCAATTCAACACAAATATTTTCTATATTTAAAAAAATAAAAAAGGTCTGATTTTACTCGAAATAAACGGCCAGGTCAGATGATGTATAAATACTCTCAAACCTTGACTACACTAGTCTTTTACAATGCACTCGATGAATTGACATCCAATGAAAGTAAGTGGAAAAAAGAGACTTATGATAGAGTTAGTCGAACTTGAAAACTTGAGGAATGGAACTGAAACGAGTATAATCACAAAGGTAGTGTGTAAATACCGGCCCCATATCACGTTGGCACGTAAATAGAAATGTACGCAAACATGTTTCGAAAATTGCTAGAATGGTTAATAAGACCTATATTTTCGGTTACATATTTAGGGGAATGCCGGAATTTTAGGAGGTTTATATGAATATTATTAGACATAATCGCTGGATTGCACTATTAATTGGTGTGATATTAGTGTGTTTTTCTGCGATAAATTTCTTGATGCAGGGTGAACAAGAGAAGAACCAGGGGAGAATATACAAGCAGGTTACAGTTAAGGAGACAGGGGAGTATAAATTTAAACCATTGTTAACTTACTCAATAGAACATAAGGAATCCTTCTATACATTGATTAATAACAAGCAACAGTCAGCGATTATTGAGCAAGATGTAAGGGATCAATCTTTCATAAATGATTCTGTGAATAAAAGTGAAATTACGGATAATCAGGAAATGGCAGAACAAGGCGAAAATGTAGCAGAAGTAATCGAAGTTAATCATCAGCTCATCCCCCCAAAGGTACTATTCTTTACTCGGACCCAGATGCTTAGTCAGGAAGAGAAAGAACAATCGACTTTGCAATACACTGTAACCGATGAAGAACTGCTAATGCTCCGTAAAATCGTGATGGCAGAAGCAGAAGGTGAACCGTACGAAGGCAAGGTAGCAGTTACTAATGTTGTCTTGAATCGGCTACGGTCAGCCAATTTCCCCAATACAATTTATAAGGTGATTTATCAGAAATACCAATTCAGTCCTGTGGCTAATGGTCGATTCGATCGAGTAAAGCCTTCTGAGGATACTATTTATGCTGTGAATGAAGCATTAAATGGACGCAAGGAAGTGAGTGACGATACTTATTATTTCTTATCGTTAAAGCTAGCTGAAGATTTGACAGTTCACCATACACGTTCATTCAGTAAAACAATTGGTAATCATTCCTTCTATAAATAGGACCCAGTTATTGAATATGCAGTTGTAGTTTGTGGTTGCTCATTAAAGAGGTCTAAGACCGTTTGTGCGCAATAATGAGGCTGGAGATAAGGTTCAATGTGCTTAACCTGCTGTCTGCGGGTGTTTATCTGTTCGTATTGATTGGTTATCAATTGAAACCACTTATTGACAACTTGAGGAGAATGAATCGTTTCAGCATACCCACGATTTACGAAAAATTGACTATTTTGCTCTTCTTGTCCTGGAATGG
Organism: Paenibacillus sp. Y859; assembly: GCF_056786405.1. Lineage (NCBI taxonomy): Bacteria > Bacillati > Bacillota > Bacilli > Caryophanales > Paenibacillaceae > Paenibacillus > Paenibacillus sp. Y859. Next base: position 240,672 of record NZ_JBXCIZ010000005.1, read on the forward strand.
CTTGAAAAAAAAGCATAGGTATTCCTTTGGCGAGTCCTTCTGTACAAGTCATTCCGCCAGGTTTAGTAATCAATAGGTCGGATACATCCATCAGTTTGCCAATCTGACTTGTGTAACCCAAAATAATGATGTTAGGGTGATGGAATATCGGATTGGCCTTCATTTTCTCAACAAGCTTGACGTTGCTACCCAAGCAGAAAATAAGTTGAATACGGTCTGCCCATGAAATCAATTGTTGTAATAAGTCAGGTTTCAGTGTAAGACCCCATCCTCCGCCCATGATGAGCACAGTGGGCATTTTTTGTAGCTTCAATTCCTTACGTAATTGTTCCTTATTCCCTCTCTCCCAGAAATCAGGATGTACTGGAATGCCTGTTGTTTGAATTTTATAAGACTGTACGCCACGTTGAAGTAGCAGATTCTTGACTCTAGGTGAAGATGCTAAATAATGATTCACTTCTGGGCTAATCCATGTTCCATGTACATCATAGTCTGTGATGAGGGTAACCAGAGGGATATCCATTCCCTGTTGTCTTAGTCTTGAGATGACACTATTAGGTATCGGATGGGTACATATAATGACATCAGGTTGTAGCTGAGATATGACTTGAGCGGCATGTGTATAAAATATACGATGAAGAGCAAGCTGCGTGAGTCTTGTTAATGACTTGTCATATCTATTTCGATAAAGTAAACCTATGATGGCTGGCGATGTACTAACCGTTTTACGGTAAGTGGATAATATTATTGGCCCGATTGTAGGATTTAGAAAATTACCAAGTTCGATTACCTTGCATTGCAGATTGGGATGAAGTTTCTTCATACCGCTAGCTAAGGCATGAGCAGCTTGTGTATGTCCTGCTCCGAATCCCTCTGATAATAGGAGTACTCTCTTCTTTTTCATGAATTCACCTATGTCCTTCTTAATTGAGTATGATGCTTATAACTCTGATGATTATAACTAATGATCTGTTTATTGTAAGTTAGATATCATTTTTTATTAATAGACCAAAGACGGTTTTTAATCCTAGACTTTAGTTGGGGCTGAGCAATGTAGTGCTCCACTGTTATTATGCCATAAGTGCCCTTCTTTTGGATACATACTGTATCACAAAATTTAAATTGAAATTTAAATAGCTACATGTTATATTAATGTCTGACTAAGTGACTAGTTATATATTATAGTCATTTATCGATAATATCAACCCATTTTGAAAGGAGAGATGAAATGGCTGTGATGGATCGTCGTAAGCAAGTGCTTACTGCTGCGGCCCAATCCTTTGCAACTTTCGGGTACAAGGCAACCACGATGGAGCAGGTAGCTAAAATTGCTAATGTAGGAAAAGGAACGATATATAATTTCTTTACGAACAAGGAAGAACTATTTGATGAGATTCTATACGGAGTCATTATCGAAATGAGGAAGATCCCAGATCGAGAGATTCGTCGGGAAAAGTCATTCTTGGATAATTTGTATCAAGTTCTCGATGGTTTACTGGAGTTTCGCAGAGAGCATGAGCTATTCATTAAATTATCGCATGAGTTAAGGGATTTCGGAACACCTCAAGTGTTAGAAGCCCTCGATAAAGTGGAGAATGTGATCTTGGAGTATTTGGAGCGTGAATTACAGGCGGCTATAGATAACGAAGAGATCAAACCTTGTGATCCTAAAATTGTGTCGATTGTCATAAAGAAGCTATATATTACACTAACCACAGAAATTAGTAAGCATCATGAGCCATTGAGTAAAGAACAGATTAAACATTATTTTCGATTGTTTCTTTCGGATGGATTGGCAGTACAATAATTGAATATATAGAAAAAGACTTCCTTTGGGAGCGATGTATTAGACAAAGACGTAAGCATCGCGATTTCGGAGAGAAGTTTTTATTGGTCAACATATGACCGGATGGGGAAGTCAGTCATAACGTATTTTAACTTAGGGGAGAGAAACTGTTTATGAAGTCATTAGCTGTATTTTTTAAAGATATGGGAACTGCTATTAGAAATCCTAAAGTACTGGTTACGATGATTGCGATTCTATTGGTTCCAGTGATGTATAGTGGAATGTTCCTGGGTGCTTTCTGGGACCCCTATAGTAAAATGGAAGATCTACCCGTAGCTGTAGTTAATACTGATATAGGGGCAAACTTTGAAAGTAAGTCACTTCACATAGGTGAAGAGTTAATTGAGGAATTGAAAGTGACAGATGGCTTCAAATGGGAGTTCGTTTCCAAGCAAGAAGCTGATGAAGGTATGATTAATAATATTTACTATATGACGATTGTCATTCCTGAAGACTTCTCATCTAAAGCGACGACGTTACTAGATGATCAACCACAACCTGCGGAAATCATATTTATGCCCAATGAAGGATATAACTTTCTTGCAGGACAAATTGGCGGAACAGCAGTAGAGCAGATCAGAGCGAAAGTATCTGCGAAAGTAACGGAAGTGTACACCGAAACATTATTTGATCAGATCGAAACGGTATCCACTGGCTTCAAGGATGCGGGTGCTGGAGCTAGTGAAATAACAGATGGAGCTATTAAGCTGGACGATGGAGCTATCTTACTGAAAGATAATTTAGTCAAAATGGTTGACGGCACGATGAAGTTGCAAGAGGGGATTAGACCCCTTACGAAAGGTGTCGGTGATCTTGAGCAAGGGGCAACAGAACTGCAGGCTGGATCTTTATCGTTAGCAGATGGTCTTGTTCAGCTGACGGCAGCGCAGAAGCAGCTGGAGAGTGGAGCCATTCAAGCTCATACAGGGATCAGCCAATTACAAGCGGGTCTGAAATCCTCTGAAGAGGGAAGTGCACAAATCTCAGCAGGATTACAATCCTCAGCTGATGGAACATCGCAATTGGAAGTCGGGCTGCAAGCTACGGTTAAAGGATCGGCTCAATTACAAAGTGGACTTGAATCTTCCGTAGATGGGAGTGCTAAGCTATCGGAAGGGTTGAAAGATGCTGCTGATGGTAGTGAACAAGTGGCAACAGGTGCAACAAGTGTAGCTCAAGGGCTTAAACAACTGGCAGACTCTAATCCAGAGCTTGCTGAGAACACGGATGTACAGAAATTGATAGCAGCGAGTCAGGCCGTAGCACAAGGTAGTAATAAGGTACACAAAGGACAGCAACAATTAGCCGAAGGAGCAACTCAATTGCATGAAGGACAAGTACAGCTGGTGCAGGGAGCAACGCAACTGCACACAGGTGCAGTACAACTTCATGCAGGTGCTAATCAATTGGATCAAGGAACACAGCAGTTGCTTAAAGGCAGTACAGAGTTACATCAAGGACAGCAAAAGCTTGTACAAGGTGTTAATCAATTAGATGCAGGGCAGACTCAATTGGTTGAGGGCTTGAAATTAATTGGATCCAAGATGAGTGATGCTGTCTCAGGAAGCCAACAATTGGCAGGTGGGGCAGAGAAGATAGCTACTGGATCTGAGAAATTAGCTGGGGGTATGAGTCAATTAGGAGATGGCGTAGTTACTCTTACGGATGGATCCCAGAAGTTAAGTGACGGCGCTGGGGAATTGGAGAATGGACTGGTGCAACTAAAAGATGGTTCAGATGAACTTGCATCCAAATTGAATGATGCCGCAAATACTACCGGGGAAGTTAAGGGAACGGATGAAACATACAGTATGTTCGCTAAGCCCGTCACTGTGACAGAGGAAAAAGTGAACAAAGTACCTAACTACGGTACAGGCTTTGCTCCATACTTCCTATCACTAGGACTGTTTGTAGGTGCACTGATTACAACGATTGTTGTTCCAATTAGAACGTCTAATGTACCTAATACAACAGGTCTTAATCGATTTGTAAGCCGGACGCTTGCTTTTTGTAGCATTGGTTTAATTCAATCACTGTTAGCCTCAACGTTAGTTCTTTATGGTTTAGGACTGGAAGTACAAAGCGTACCTATGTTCTACTTATTTAGTTTAATTACAAGTTTATCGTTCATGTTCTTAGTGCAGGCATTTGTGACATGGTTGGATCAACCAGGACGTTTCGCAGTCATTGTCATTCTAATTCTACAGCTTACAACAAGTGCGGGTACGTTCCCAGTTGAACTTATCCCGGGATGGTTGAAAGTACTCAATCCATGGTTCCCAATGACATATAGTGTCCAAGGGTATAAAGCTATTATTTCTACGGGTGATGTTGGAATGATGTGGTCTCAAATCGGTATATTGAGTATATTCGGTGGAATATTCCTGATTGCAACATTCTTCTATTTCATGCGCAAACCGCATTCTTTTAATGTACAAGATAAACATACTTTAACAGCTTAATATAGACAATTTTACCAAGGCACTCAGATTCTAGGGTGTCTTTTTTACGGATTATAAGCACCTGTTTTTTTTTTCGACAAAAATAGAACCTAACAAAAGTAAAACTAATCCATAAGACGACAACAAATAATAAAGGGCTAATATATAATATGAAATATTGAATGTTAAATCCTATATATTAAGCGAGGTTATCATCAGTGGACGGAAATAAAGAAGTAGGAATCGGAGTAAGGTTCGAAGCAGAGGTGCCGAACAAAGTGAATGTGGACATTATGAAGATTATGGAACAGTGTAACATTGATCCCGAAAGATGGAAAGATTACATAAGAGCAGAACCAAACAGACTCTAAAGAACTAACTTTAGAGTCTGAGTAGAATCCATGCAGAAGCGAGTAAGTTACTTCATCGTTCGTTCCATACGAATAAAAGCGATAAATCGTTTAGCTTCATCCTCTGAAAGGCTGCGTCCATCGATGGTAAGATTAAACCGCTCCAATAGCTTATCATCGGAAAGTTCCAAATCATCTACAAAGTGACGCACGTCATCCTCCATAACTAGGTTATGATTACTAGTTCTCCCAATTAAATAATCAATGGAAACTTCGAATACATCAGCGAGTTTTGTTAATATTTCAAAATCAGGCTTCCGCCGACTTTTTTCATAATGAGAGAGAGAAGCCCTTGTAATACCAATCGAACGGGAGAGCTCATCTTGTGTCCAGCCTCGAGCCTCTCGTAATTCTGCTATACGATTCTCCTGATTCATGAATTACCCTCCTATGTTGCAATCTAAGTGTGTTAGTTGCGCTATTAAATGGTCAGTAAAGAGTAGAGATAAATTAAGTGCTTGACATGATACGGTTTGTATCGTAAATTGGATTTGTTAGATACGAATTGTATCTATGTCTATTTTACCCCAATTACTAATTTTAAATCATTATTACTACTCTTAAGTAAAAGGAATGAAGATATGCCCCCCAATATACATGATTGGGCCGAACTTTCTCTTAACGCGCATATGTACATCAGAGAAGTAAGGGGAAATAAGGTGAACAGTAAACGACGTCCAATATTTTTGATGGAATTAGGCGACAACACGATAAGTTTCTTAAGTGATTTGGATTTACCGATGTTATCTAATGTAGTGTATGGATTTGATATAGAGAACATTAGTTCTAAGGTCACTCTGTTGGGGAAACTACAAGCTAAAGGCATGTATGAGAATCAATTTCAATATCGGGTTAAGCTAATCAATAGCGTTAAGGGATACCAATTGTATAATGCTAATATTTTGAAAAAAATGCTACTTCATTTAGATTATTTCATGGTCTCTAAACATAAACAAAGATTCAAGACGCATAGAAGTAATAGGAATGTGTTTATTTTACTATAAATCATGACGAAGTGCATTAAATTTAGAAGCCACTCATGCCCAGTCCAATCTGGATGGGTTAAGTTAAGTTAATTTACAAGATGTTCTCCATGAATTAAAAGTGAAACGTATAACACCAATTTTAGCACATCCAGAACGAAACAGTGAGGTTGTTAATTCCATCAAGGTTACGGATGAATTGTTAGAACAAGGTGTAAAAGTGGTGTTTCCATTTATGTAAGAAGAATCAGTTACATTTCATTTCATCAGATGTTCATGATGTCGTTCGAAGGAATTTTATGTTGCAGAAGTCATACGCTAGAATTGGCAACTTATTCGGTGATGATGTGGTGGAAAGGTTGAAACGTAATATATAGATATCATTAAATCATCAACAGTCATAGAGAGGGTGATTACGAATTATGCTGATCTGGGTATAACAGCGAATGAGTTGGCTAGTAAGATTAATTAGTTAAGAAGGCAAAAGCTAACGTAGAACATGTTCATTCTCGTTTTCTTGGAGTGGTCTTGAAAAGCGTCAATATGAGTAAAGGGAACCCGTACAACTATTACTATGGTGAGAAATAAATAGAACAGTGTTGTAATCTAGCTCTTGTTCATGATCAAAACCTGGCTTTTTGAACTTGAACTAAAGTATATCGAGGAAGGGGCACTATGCCCTCTAGAGGAGAGTATGCATGATTCCGACATCTCAAAGGAATGAAGTTGACGTATTTATTGATAAGCACTTATCCTACCCACACGGCATGCCCAACCATCATCGTTCGGACAAACAATATCTATTCATGAAGAGAGTAATGGATGTGATAGGGGCCATAATTGGTCTACTCCTGTTGTCGCCTGTATTTACAATTATAGCAATCCTCATTAAATTAGAAGATCCCAAGGGGCCTATATTCTTTCATCAAATTCGTGTCGGCAAGAATGAGAAAGAATTTCATATGTTTAAATTTCGTTCGATGGTCTCGAATGCTGAAGATTTACTTGATGATCTACTCCATCGCAATGAAGTGAGCGGTGCTATGTTTAAGATGAAGAATGATCCCCGTATTACAAGAATAGGGAAGTTCATTCGCAGAACGAGTATCGATGAATTCCCTCAACTATGGAATGTTCTACGCGGCGATATGAGTATGGTTGGTCCTAGACCACCACTCGTTAGAGAGGTCGCAGAATATTCCCCATATGACATGAAGAGACTTCATGTAACACCAGGTTGTACTGGTCTTTGGCAAGTGAGCGGAAGAAATAGTGTTGGATTTGAGAGAATGGTAGAGCTGGATATTCGATATATAGATAAGAGAAGTACTTTATATGATCTTGGGATTATTCTCAGAACTATAAAGATGCTATTTCGAGCTAAGGATGCTTTCTAAGTGATAGTGCCGTTATTAGGGGAAATTGTGTATAGATGAGGAGTGATTTAATGAAGATTGCAGTTATAGGTACAGGGTATGTTGGTTTAGTATCGGGAGTGTGCTTCTCGGAAATAGGGCATCAAGTAGTCTGTGTTGATAATGATCCAAGTAAAGTGGAGATGCTTCAGAAGGGAGAAGTTCCGATCTATGAACCTGGGCTCCAAGAGTTGATGAATAGTAATGTTGCTTCAGGTAAGCTATCCTTTACAAAAAATATTGGGGAAGCTGTAATGAATTCTGAACTGATTATTATCGCTGTTGGAACTCCTTCTATGCCTAATGGAGAAGCTAATCTAAGTTATATTGAGCAGGTTGCCATAGAAATAGGCACGGTGATGGATGGATATAAAATCGTGGTTACGAAGAGTACGGTCCCTGTCGGGACTAACTTTAAAGTGAAACAATGGATTAGTGAACGGACGGGTCAGCCATTCGATATCGTGTCGATACCCGAATTTCTTCGAGAAGGTACAGCGATCAAGGACACATTATTCCCCGATCGTGTAGTCATTGGAATAGATAATCCGAGAGTTATAGAACCTATGTTAGATCTTCATAAGTCATTAACTGAACATATCGTCATTACGGATATTCGCTCAAGCGAAATGATCAAATATGCTTCTAATGCTTTCCTCGCAACGAAGATTTCATTTATTAATGAAATTGCAAATATTTGCGAAAAGGTAGGGGCGGATGTGACGAAGGTAGCGGAAGGAATGGGATACGACAAGCGAATTGGACATTCCTTTCTTCAAGCTGGAATTGGGTATGGTGGTTCCTGCTTTCCAAAAGACACAGAAGCACTTATCCAAATAGCTGGGAATGTAGATTATGAATTTAAGCTACTGAAGTCAGTAGTAGAGGTGAATAAAGATCAGCGATTTAATGTCATTAATAAGCTAAAGGATGCGCTAGGAACATTAGAAGGCCGAACTATTGGGGTTTGGGGACTAGCCTTTAAACCTAACACAGATGACGTACGCGACGCACCCGCGATTGATATCATCAAGACGTTAATCAAAATGGGAGCTTATATTCAGGCATATGACCCCGTTGCGGTTGAGAACTTTAGAGGTGTACTTAATGCTCCTGAGATCGAATGGTCGAGGAGTGCTATGGAAGCGGCTAAGGATTGTGATGCGATTTGTATCCTAACGGAGTGGTCGGAGTTCGCAGAAATTGAACTTGTTGATCTTGCTTCTATTATGAAGCAACCTGTCATGATTGATGGTCGAAATGTATACGGTAAGATAGAAATCGCGAATTCCCCCTTTGCATATTATTCGGTGGGCCGTCCTAACATGAATACAATCGATGATGATAAACGGGTGGCATCTGTCTTTCATTAAGGTCATTATTCACGAACCGGATTACGAGTGGTTAAAACCATTGAATAGAAGGAATAAAGGGGTATCATTTAATGAAACGTTGGATCAAAATAACCTTGCTGGCTCTATCTATATTGGTTATCACTATATTTTGCTATGGAATCTATTTGTACGAGTCAGTGAAGTCGGCAGCTGATGCAATCTATGAACCTAGAGAACCGATTAAGACTGTAATTAAATCGAATCCGACTAGCGCAGAACAAAAAGGCGGCGGTCCCGTGAAGATGGATGAACAGGAGCCTTATACTGTGTTATTCATGGGAGTAGATCAGCGGGAGAACGACGTGGGTCGATCCGACACGATGATTGTTCTGAGCGTCAACCCATCTAAAGAATCGATTCTTATGTTCAATATTCCAAGGGATACACGAACTGAAATTATAGGGCATGGTACGACAGATAAAATTAATCACGCCTATGCCTTTGGCGGAGTAAACATGTCCATTCAGACGGTAGAGAAATTCTTAAGTATACCTATTAATTATTACATAAAGGTAAATATGGAGGGCTTCAGCCAGATTATAGACCTACTAGGTGGGGTGGAGGTTGAGAATCCATTTTCTTTTCAGTATGCAGGTTATGATTTCGCGGAAGGTCCCTTAGAATTAGACGGTGAAGAAGCACTTGCTTACTCACGAATGCGATTCGAAGACCCTCGTGGAGATATGGGACGTAACGCTAGACAAAGAGAAATACTGAAGCAGACGTTGAAGAATGCTCTACAAGTTACGAATATCGTTCGTATCCAATCGATGCTTGCGGAAGTTGGGAATAATGTGAAGACAGATATTACTTTTGCTGAGATGAAGAAATTTATAACAGATTATCGCTCTGACCTGAATAAGATTGAAACATTGGAGTTAAACGGTCAAGGGAAGAGAATAAACGGGATTTATTATTATATTATAGAAGCTGTCGAGAAGGAACGGGTTCATAGCATCATTGAGGAACATCTGCGTAGAGCGGAATAAGAATAAATTTTGCTGAATATATAGGTGTGAGTCTTTAAAGGGGTAGATTTTTGGGTGACGGAAGGATATCAATTTTTCTGTGTATATTGTGAACAGCTTGTACAAAGTAATGAGAGAAGCTCTATTTTTAAAACTGGATTTTACAAGCATGAGTTCCCAATGGGTTATTGTACGGTATGTGAGAAAAAGTATCGCCAATCGAGCATAGATTCCCATATTATAGATAAACCGTTAGAGTAATATGCTAAACTATATTTAGAGAGCAAGATAAGATCGCATATGCTCGTCAATCTAAAGGGGTGAATAGAATGCAGCAGGAACCGGTTATTCGATTGGAGGGTGTCTCGAAGGTTATCTCCTCAAAGGTAATCATTGATAATCTCAATCTGGAAATTGTACCAGGCCAAGTATTCGGATTTCTTGGTCCGAATGGAGCGGGAAAGACGACGACGATTCGCATGATGGTTGGCTTAATATCCATTAGTCAGGGAGACATCGTCATTTGTGGGCACAGCATTAAACACGAATTCGAAGCGGCAATAGCAAATGTGGGGGCAATTGTTGAGAACCCAGAGATGTATAAATATTTAAGTGGATATCAAAATTTACGCCATTTCGCTCGTATGATGCCTGGAGTCACGAAGGAACGAATACAAGAGGTCATCGCACTTGTTGGCTTGGATAAGCGAATTCACGACAAAGTTAAAACCTACTCACTCGGTATGAGACAAAGATTAGGTGTAGCTCAGGCTATTCTACATAACCCAAAGCTTCTTATCTTGGACGAGCCTACGAATGGACTGGATCCACAAGGTATCCGAGAATTACGTGACTATCTAAGGCATCTTTGTAGAGTTGAAGGAACTACGGTGTTCGTATCAAGTCATTTACTATCTGAGATGGAATTGATGTGTGATAGCGTAGCTATTATTCAGAATGGTCGATTAATTGATGTTCGTCAATTGAAGAATGAAGAAGGGGTAGCCGTGTCTGCTGCCGAGATTGCCTTTGATGTGGATCAACCTCAATTAGCTGCACAATTATTGGGAGTGAATCGATTGGAGAATAACCTACTCATATTGAAAATATCACGTGAAGAAATAGCTGATATTAATGCTCGTCTCGTTCAGGCTGGGCTCAAAGTATACGGCATTCGTGAGGTTACTCGCACGCTCGAGGATCAATTTTTGGAGATGACGGGAAGTGAACAAATTGACTAGTTTCTATAAATTAATATTAAACGAGAATATGAAAATATATTATCGCATTCGTACGTGGATTATGTTAAGTATTCTAGCTATATTCAGTATATTGATGCCATTCGTATTCTTCATGGCGCAAGGATCGGAACAACCTAATGTATGGGAAGTCACGATATTAACGATGACGATAACATTCTTTCTAAATATTATATTCGTTGTTGTTATTGCAGCGGATTCTGTAGCCAGTGAGTTTACTGGGGGAACGATTAAGTTGCTTCTGATCAGACCATGGAGTCGTTCGAAGATTCTATTATCCAAATATATATCCGTGATTTTATTTAGCTTATTAAGTAGCCTTGTACTGTTTGGAGTTGCCTTTCTATTTTCAAATATATGGTTCAACTATGAGGGCAATTCAGGGATGTTCTCGAGTACTTGGAGTGATATGTCGTATGCATTCATGAATCTTGGCAGCAGTTATGTTCAACTCTTCATGATCATGATGATAGCGTTTATGATATCTACCCTATTTCGCTCGAGTACCTTTGCGATAGCCTTGTCATTGTTCATCTTATTCACCAAGGATATCTTTTTGACTATTCTAAATCCTGACAGATATGAGTGGATGAAATATTTGATATTCACACATATGGATTTAAAAGGATATATCAATTCATCTGTTGGCCCAGCGGGATCAACGTTCACTTTTTCGTTACTTATACTAGCGGGTTACTATATTGTGTTCGTGTTGCTCTCATGGTTTGTGTTCAAGAAACGTGATGTAGCAACATAACATGGCGAATGAAATAGGAGATGCACCTTTGCAATTAAAAATGGGATTAGTGGAGTTCGGCTCAATTTAAGTGTACTTTTGGTGCTAATGCTAATTACATGTAGGTGATGGAAGATGATTGTGGTAGCAGTCCCCCTTGAAAGTAGAACAAAAGAAGGGAATGGGTATGAGGGAGGGAGCATACACTTCCTTCCCACCCACGATATCAACTTCCCAAGCAAAAACTTCTCAAATCAAACTATGTTTCCGCAAGGTGTATTCGTTAGATTACCCTACCTCGGTTTGTAAGGAACGCGAAGAGGTATCCTTTGACTTGTCAGAGACAGGATTAGACACTGGAAGGCTCATCGTACTCGTTCCACTTAAAGCCCCGCCTTCCATAATGATTAGGGAAGCGGAGGAGACATCCCCGAACATCTGCCCAGTTGGTGTAATCGTAAGCTTACCCGTTGTAGCAATATCTCCATATACCTTACCAGCAATAATGACTTCCTTAGCCTGAATGTTAGAACGTGCTTCCGCATATTCACCCACCGTGACATCTCCTTGACTCTCAATTTCACCATTAAACTGGCCTTCAATTCGCAAGTTGGCTTCACAGTTTAACTTTCCGGTGATCACTGAACCTTGTCCAATGAGTGTGTCCGTCGCTGCGAGTGCTTTCCCATTCCTTCTTGATCTTGCCATGATACAACCCCCTAAAAGTTTTTGAAGAGCATAACTTCCTGGTTAAACTTCGTTTCGAAAACTCACCTCGAAAGCATATGCTTAGTTTTTGAAGAGCATAACTTCCCACTATTTGATGTAGGAAAGTGGGTTAACGGTTTTGTTTTTCTTTTCCACTTGGAAATGGAGATGAGCTCCTGTACTACGACCAGTATTTCCTAGTTTCCCAATCACATCTCCTTTGGAGACATGATCCCCGACAGCGACCTCGATTTTACTCAAATGCATGTAAGAAGTCTGCAATCCATTTGGATGTTCAATCTGTATATAGAGACCTCGTGCGCCTAGTTGCTCAGCATGTAGCACCTTGCCTGCCCCTGCAGCATAGATAGGCTCTCCTGTTTTACCAGAAATATCGATACCCGCATGATAAGCTGCACCACCGTTAAACGGATCTTTCCTATAGCCGAAGCTAGAGGAAATGACGTGGGAGGAGGTTGGCCACATATTCGGAATGCCTTCCAACATATCTTGTGTCGCTTGAGCCTTTTCAAGCGTGCGAGGGATATTATTCTCCATGGAATGGATTAGTTTGCGAATTTCTTCAAAGTCATCCTTCGTCTCTTGAGAAAGGTTGATGATGTCGCTAGTGTGTACAGCAATAAATTCACCACCTACATGTGGAGGGAAATCATTAGTCAACTTCATAGAACGGCTCTTACTGCTAACGTCATCGGAAATCATACTGGTATCATTTTTCTGTATGAACTGTTGTAGATCCTCTTCTAGCTCAGTTACACGTTGCATTTTATCCTTCATATCATGAGCATCAGTAGATAACTGGATAATTTCATTCTGTAATCTACTGATAGCTTCTTCCCGATTACTAACCGTGATCTCCATTTGATGGTTGGCCATGTTCTGAAGCTCCATTTCCTGTTCCATCTTAGAGATTGCTTGGGAAGAATGAACTTGCATGGAAATAATAAGACCTGTAAGGGACAGAATAGCAACAGTAGGTACGATAATTAATAAGGGTTTTGAGATATGGATCTGCTTGACAGAATGCTGTGCATCTCGGAGAACAAGTAGCGTTAATTGCTGTTTCGTCTTAGTACTTTTCATAGGCAACTCCTTTCTAATTAATGGGTGGAGGAATGGAATAGATCGCTTATATTCTATTTATTCTTTGAAGTCTATAAACATGTCTAATTTGTTGAGAGAATCTTAGTAATTCTTGTTTTTAACGAGGTGGATTGAATAAATCCTCCAAGGGTTGGTCAATGCTGTACGATACGGTGGCGGTTACTATTACTTATGGAGGGGGGATAGCTTTATGATATGGCTACTTATTATATTGATTGTATTTATTGTCCAAATCGCGACGATTATTATCATTGAATTCCGAAATCCAACGAAAGCTCTCGCATGGATATTTATTTCGTTTTGCTGTCCAGTGATTGGATTTATAATCTATTATGTAATAGCTCGAGAATACAATAAACATAAGCAAGTTCGTTCAAGAGAATCGAGGCTATATCAGAAAAGTCATGTGCATCTCTGGCGCGAGACTGACATTGTTCAGATCGCGGAAGAGATGAAGAATAGTGAATTCATGCATCGAAAGCGGCTATTTCATTTATTGACCCACCTTCAGGGGAGTTCTATAACGCGATGTAATAAAAGTCGGGTTCTAACGGACGGGAAAATGGCTTATCATGCGATGCTTGAAGCAATGGAATCTGCTAAGGATCATATTCATGTGGAATTTTATATTTTTAGACCAGATATGATCGGTACTGAATTTCAGGATGTGATGATTCGGAAGGCTCAAGAAGGAGTCAAGGTTCGTGTCGTTTGTGATGGGATAGGGAGTTACCACCTAAAACGGTCCTTTATACAGCATTTCAAAGAAGAAGGTATTGAATTTCATTTCTTTCTTCCGCTAGTCCTTGCTATCATCAATCGTCGTATTAACTACCGTAATCATCGTAAGATTGTGATTGTGGATGGTAAAAGGGGATTTACAGGAGGACTAAATGTAGGTGATGACTATTTGGGATTATATTCTGAAATCGGATATTGGCGGGATACTCACTTGGAACTAGAAGGTGATGCTGTTTATTACCTACAGAATATATTTCTTAATGATTGGGAATTAGCTTCTAGTGAACGAATTGAGGATGCTTCTATGTTTCCTGCCCATGAATGTCGCGGAGATCAGCAAATTCAAATATTGAGTAGTGGTCCAGATCAGGTACGTGATGCATTACAGGAGATGTTCTTTGGAGCAATAACAGCTGCTAACGATAGGATATGGATTACATCCCCTTACTTTATCCCTGATGCAGGTATTCATGAGGGACTCAAAACAGCGGCAATTAGTGGTGTGGATGTACGTATCATTATTCCAGGTAAGCCGGATTCGAAATGGGTACATCTTGCTTCTCTGTCGTATGTAGAAGAATTGCTAGAGGCAGGCGTACGTTTCTATCAATACCGCAAAGGCTTCGTCCATGCCAAAACTATGATTGTGGATGACTTGTTAGCTACTATTGCGACCGCCAACATGGATATGCGGAGTTTCTTCTGTAATTTCGAGTTAGCTGCAGTATTATTTGATCAGAAATCTATACAACGAGTTGTAAAAGATTTCGAGGTTGATCTTCAGGTTTGCTCAGAAATCATCCTTAGTGAATTTATAGCAAGGCCTTATAAGCAAAAAGTAGGAGAGCGGTTATGTAGAATTTTATCTCCATTATTATAAAAAAGATCGAAAATTTTTTAATCATAGAAATGACTGTGATATAAATATACGGATAATATTAGGATGAGGTATAAGTTATGCTCTATACGGTACAGTCGTTTATTCGTATTTGATCATTTTTGTATATGATGAAATGCATGACAGTGCATAGTGCGGGGCATATTGAGAAGGATAAAGTACGAATCATCATGTGTTATATGAGTTAGGAAGGAATGAGAAATTGTGGATGAAGAAGAAGCTTATTTGCGAGATGTTGATCGGATGGTGAATGAGGGTTTAGGAGGTGGAGAAGTCACGATAGATAATGGGTATGTTGGTGATATCCCATTAGAAGAGTTATCTATGGAGCGAAAGGAAGAGTTTATAGAGGACGAAGATACTAGTTATTAGACTATAAGTGCGTGTTCAAAAAGTCGAATTTTCAGCACCAAGAAGATTGGATGAAGCAAGGGAGTGAGGAGCGGAGCGTAGGCAGTACCTACGTGAGCACCGGAAGGACCGGCTGAATTCAATGTTCGATGTCGAATAAGCTTCTTGGCATACTTCGTGATCAAAAGATGGCTTTTTGAACAACCTCTATAATAATGAAAAGGAGTAATGATAAGGACGTAAGAAGAGCGCTTGATATTTATCAAGACAAAGATACCATTGCTGTTCAATTAGATGGAGATCCTGTCTGGATTGAGCATGTGGATGAAGTTAATGGAATGGCTACAGTTCAGGTGGGATCGCGTCCGACCAACACACATACGGTGAGTGTGGATCGTCTTCGTGAGGAAGAGACATCATAACTGCTACTTGTTGAATAGATTAGGGATGCGGAAATAGCATTAGAACTTTAGGAAGGGCTCGAACTGCTTGAATTAGCGGTTTCGAGTCCTTTTATATTTCCGCTGAAACGGGTACTTTAAAGTGATACGAAGTATCGCTAGCATCGGAAGCATAAGCTTTTTGAAAAAAGATGGCATAGCCGTTTCTACTTGCATATCGAGACTTCTTGCGGGTCATAGCATTGACAGATATAATAAAGGACAAGTTATGTTGGAAATGGTCATAAAGTACGAGTTCAAAAAGTCGACTTTTTGAACAACCTCATAAAGGTGGGTTCATATTGGGAATGAGTCATTATAAGGGAACATATATCTATTCATCTCATCATTTGGAAGATACCGAAGCGCTTGCGGCTTGGTTGGCTAAAGTAGTGATCCCGGGTACGGTGATTGGACTTGATGGAGATTTAGGAGCGGGAAAAACAGCATTTTCACAACTATTTGCTAAGCATCTTGGAGTTAAAGGGATCGTTAATAGTCCAACATTTACAATTATTAAAGAATATGAAGGTAGAGTGCCTTTTTATCATATGGATGTTTATCGCCTTTCGATAGAAGAAGCGGATGAGCTTGGGCTGGATGAGTATTTCTATGGTAAGGGAGTATGTCTGGTGGAGTGGTCCCAAATTATTAGTGATTTATTACCTGGAAATCATCTGCATTTATCGATAGAGACTATTGGGCCTGAACAACGTGAAATTACGATTCGTGGGTTAGGAGAACCTTATGAAGAATGGTGCCGTAACCTGAATAAGAATGGAGTCTTTAAGTTATGAGTAAACCGCAAAATCCAGATTCGCAACAACGGATACTGGCATTGGACACATCTACAACATCACTGGCTGCAGCGGTGATGGATAAGGGTAAGGTTGTACATGAGATTAGCGAATTGGGTGAACGAAATCATTCCATTCGAGTTCTATCGATTGTGGACGAAGTTCTGAAAGCATCTGGAACGATAACTTCAGAGCTGAAGGGTATCGCTGTTGGAATAGGACCGGGATCTTATACGGGCACACGAATAGCTGTTACCGCAGCAAAGACGTTAGCATGGGCTTGGAGCATACCAGTGGTGGGTATATCGAGTCTTTACTCATTGGCTTATGGCGGCTATTCCCATGGGGTAAATACTCATGAGATTAAGGTAGGAATAGATGACGTCCATTGGATTATTCCGTTGATGGATGCGAGACGCGGTCAGGTATATACAGCACTATTCAGTTCATCAGATGGGAATGTACCGAACCGCCTAGAGCCGGATGCTATTCGTCTAATGGATCAGTGGGTAGAAGAGCTAGTGAATCGGTTGGAAGCTATATCTGAACAGGAGAAGCCATATCATGTCTGGTTCGTGGGGGATGTGAATCTCCATAAGGAAGCAGCTGAACGTCTAAGAGTACATCTTGGAGATGCACTTCATATCGTTTCATATGATTTGGAGGCACGTTTCGTAGGAATGTTAGGGGAACAGAGGCTTAACCAAGGTGAAATGGATGATATGCATTCACTGATTCCGAATTATACCCAACTTACTGAAGCGGAAACGAATCTCCTTCGTAAGATGTGAAGGGAGTTAGGTAATTGATGGAGCAGAATAACAAGGTGGCAGACGACGATGGAATCTCTTTTCGAATCATGAAGCTCGAGGATATACCTAATATTATGGTTATTGAACATGATGCATTTACACTTCCATGGACAGAGACTGCATTTCGTAATGAATTGACGAACAATCTATTTGCTCGTTATATCGTGATGGAGAGTCATGGAAATCCCATAGGTTACGCTGGAATGTGGACGATTGTAGATGAGGCACATATCACGAACATTGCTATTCTGGAAGCATATCGCGGTCGTAGATTAGGTGCGCGTTTGCTAGATGAATTAATGAAGACTGCTGTTCAATTGGGAATGGATCGAATGACACTGGAAGTTAGGGTGTCCAATTGTATCGCCCAGCATTTGTATGAAAAAAAGGGATTTGAATCAGTAGGACTTCGTAAAGGCTATTATTCAGACAATCATGAGGATGCAATGATTATGTGGGTAGATTTACCCCAATATAAGGAGTACGGTAGTAGGGAAGGAAGCGTATAGAATCATGAGTATAGATAACAATAAATATAGCCCATGTTATATATTAGCTATTGAGACAAGCTGTGACGAAACGGCTGTAGCTGTTGTGAAGGATGGGCATGAGGTATTGTCGAATATGATATCAAGCCAGATTGAGACGCATAAGGCTTTTGGTGGTGTTGTACCCGAAGTTGCATCTCGCAAGCATGTTGAGAGTATTACACTTATGCTAGAAGAAGCAGTAACTGCTTCAGGAATCAAGATGAAAGATTTGTCTGCAATTGCTGTGACACAAGGACCTGGACTTGTGGGTGCATTATTAGTAGGGGTAGTGGCTGCAAAGAGTCTTTCAGTAGCGTTATCTAAACCACTAATTGGAACACACCATATTGCAGGACATATATATGCCAATCGCTTGGTGGGAGATATTCATTATCCTTGTATGACGTTAGTTGTATCCGGTGGACATACGGAACTTGTCTATATGAAAGAAGAAGGTCACTTTGAAGTGATCGGTCGAACTAGGGATGATGCGGTTGGAGAGGCCTACGATAAAGTAGCACGCTCACTTGGCTTTCCTTATCCTGGTGGCCCACATGTGGATCGTATGGCTATGGAATCGGAGGAATCAATAACACTTCCACGTGCATGGTTGGAACCGGGATCATATGATTTCAGTTTCAGTGGTTTGAAATCTGCCGTATTAAATGTGATCAATCAACGTAAGATGCGTGGAGATCCACCGATCACGGCTGCCATTGCACGAGGATTTCAAGAGTCGGTTGTAGAGGTGCTTGTAACCAAAGCAATTCTTGCCGTGAAAGCCTATGATGTGAAGCAGTTGCTACTATGTGGTGGTGTAGCTGCTAACCGTGGTCTTCGGGCGGAGCTTAGCCGTAGATGTGCGGAGGAAGGAATAGATCTATCCATTCCTCCATTTGAATATTGTACAGACAATGCTGCTATGATTGGCGCTGCAGCTTATCTTAAATGGCGCGAACAATATTTCACACCGCTTGAAATGAAGGCAGATCCGCAGCTTTCTTTGGAAGCATGGGGCACTAATAGCGTAGATTAAGTCAAGAATAAGAAAAATGTCTATTGACAGAGTTCCTTCAAATCGGTATGATAATAAAAATTTCAAATTGTGATAAACGCGATGAACAAGAGTAGTAGGGGAAATCCGGGAATAATCAGAGAACTGCGGGTTGGTGCAACGCAGTCGAAGGGGCCTGAACTCGCTTGGGAGCGGAACGGTGGAACACGACGAGGAAGATTCGTCGTAGTCTCGGTAGTGCACGCCGGGGAAGTACATCGTTACGTTGGCCTCCGTAAGAGGGTAAGCTTAGCAGTCCATTACTTTATGATTCGTTATGGCTGTAAGGCGTTTGAGGGGTTCTTCCGATAATCCTATGTTACATGTGGGGGAAGGACAACAAGAGTGGTACCGCGAAGGGTGAATAACAGCCTGTCGTCTCTTGATATAGAGATGACGGGCTTTTTTGTATATATTTTCAGTGTAAGTTCAAAAAGTCAGATTTTCAGCACTAAAGTATATGCTTACGATGCTACGTTTCTTCGAAACGTCTCAGAAGATTGAATGAAGATAGGGAGTGAGGAGCGGAGCGTAGGCAGTACCTACGTGAGCACCGGAAGGACCGGCTGAATTCAATATTCGATGTCGAATACGCTTCTTGTTATACTTCGTGATCAAAAGATGACTTTTTGAACAACCCTATAAATTATGGCTATGAACGGGAGTAGTAAAAGGATTATGCCTTCAGAGAGCTGTGGAATTGGTGTGACACAGTGACAGAACCCTTTGAATCTCGCCCGGGAGCTAAGTCTGTGGAACTTCGAGAAGAAGCGTACACGGATTCGGTTATCCACCGTTAAAGGGATCTCTTTATGTAAGGTCATACAACCGAGCATAAAGAACAAAGTGGGGTGCTTAGACGATGATGTCGATGGCGCCAACAAGAGTGGTACCGCGGAAGGTGAAAACCTGTCGTCTCTTATATTCATAAGAGATGGCAGGTTTTTTCTGTCTTCTTAACATGACTCCACAAAAACTACGTTTATGCTTACGATGCGATTTGTTGGAACGAAGATTAATCAGGGGAGCCTAGCTCTCCAATAAATTAGGCGTATGCTTTCGAAGTAATTTTTATTATGAAGGACTACCAAGGAGCATTGCTCCACAAAAATCTTAGGAGGTTATTAAAATGACAACAGCACCAAGGATTATTATATTTGATACAACGCTACGTGACGGAGAACAGGCACCAGGTGCAAGTTTACAGCCAGATCAGAAAATACAGCTTGCTGGCAAGCTTGTGGAGCTTGGTGTAGATGTGTTGGAGCCGGGGTTCCCGATCTCTAGCCCAGGGGAGTTTGCTGCGGTAGAAGCCATATCGCGACAGTATCAACAAGTAGAGATATGTGGGTTCGCTAGAGCGGTAAAGGGAGATATTGATGCAGCAGTTCGAGCTACAAGGGATGCTGAGCATCGTCGGATCCATCTCTTTCTGTCATCATCAGATATTCACCTACAGCACCAATTACGTATAAGTCGGAAGGAAGCTGTAGCTAAAGCCCGGCAAATGACCGCTTATGCTAAACAATTCAGTGACCAAGTTGAATTCACGGCGATGGATGCTGCCCGCACAGGAATAGATGATCTCATTGAGATGATCGAAGCTGTGATCGAAGAAGGAGCAACGATGATTAATCTGCCAGACACGGTAGGATATGCACTTCCGCAGGAGTATGGGGATATGTTCCGGAAAGTTCGCGAAGGAGCAAGAGGTGGAGCGGGCGTCTTATATAGCGCTCACTGCCATAACGACTTAGGGCTTGCGGTAGCCAATAGCCTTGCTGCCATTCAGAATGGTGCAACTCAGATTGAAGTCACAGTTAACGGAGTGGGAGAGAGAACTGGGAATTGTGCACTAGAGGAACTGGTTATGGCTTTAGAAGTAAGAAAAGATTCACTAAACTACTCAACGGGCATTTCGATGGAGAAGATATACGGAGTATCAAGAGCGGTTAGTAGTGCTATGCATTTTCCAGTGGCATATAACAAACCTATTGTGGGTCGTAATGCATTTCAGCATGAGTCAGGTATTCATCAAGATGGACTACTGAAGGATCTAAGTACTTATGAGATTATGAACCCTGAATCACTAGGCATTTCACGGGATATGATCATATTAGGTAAACATTCGGGTCGTCATGCGCTGAAGGACCGTGTAGCAAGATACGGGATACAGATGAAGGATACGGAGATGGAAGTGCTTTATGATGTCTTTAAGGAAACAGCAGATCGCTTGAAAGTTGTCACTGATGACATACTGTTGAAGATGGTGAGTCATACGACAGGGAAAAGAATACAGAACTTTGAACTTGGAGAAGTACAGGTGCAATCGGGTAGTGCAGAGGAGCGTATCGCAACTGTTACATTACGTCACCTACATGAGGATCGGGAATCTACGCATATCGCTATCGGAAAGGGACCGCTGGAAGCTTTAATTTCAGCGATTGGTCAAGGGATCGAAGCAGATATTACTTTCGGTGACCTGGAACTGCACTCGCTCAGTACAGGGGAAGAGGCACATGCTGAAGCTGCCGTAACGGTGGAGTGGGAAGGTAAGACCTATCGCGGCACAGCCATTCATCAAGATATCGTGATGGCTGCTGGACTTGCTTATGTGGCCGCTTGTAATAGTGCCCTTTCAGTATATCTTTCAGCTTAAATAGATTGAATTATGAAACTTTTGATAAATAGACTTTCAATATAATTGAAAGTCTATTTATTATATTTCCACTGAAATGGGTGCTGAATTAGTTTGTCAAGATGTGGACAAAGTTATCCACATATCCAAGTAGGATTGTGTGTAAACGAGATCAATAAGGAATATATATAGGTTTGAGTGGACTTTGAAACAGTGGATATTTTTTTCATTAAAATTGTGGATAATGTGCATAACTTAGTGGATAAGAGTAAGATGTTCGCTAAAAACTCTATAAAACCTAAAAAAATAGCCCTCAGGGCTATTTTAAAGAGTGAGTTATGCAGGATTTCAGGGGATAACTCTGTGCATAACTTTAAACGTATCATAAAAGTTTTTTTGTTGTTAAATTTTATATTGCCTAATCCCACTTAATCTACCGCAAGTTGCTCCCATTCGTTATAAACATCCTCAAGGGATTTCTTCTTTATTTCGACCATTTGCTGATGCTCTTGTAGAGCTATATAATCTTGAAATATGTCAGGGAGAGCCATCTTAGCTTCAAGAACCTTTATATCTTCTTCTAAAACGTGAATTTCTTCTTCCAAAGTAGCCAATCTACGTTGACGATTACGTTCTTCACGCTTGGCCATTTTATCGGCTTCAAATGAAGATGCGCCTGGTTTATCAATAGGATCTAATGCCGAATCCGATTTGGCTGATGTTTTGGCTGCAAGTTCCAGCGCTTCCTGCTGTATTTCTGCGAGTTCCTGTTTCTTCTCGGTATAGTCATCATAATTGCCAAGGAAATGTTCTGTCCCATTAGAAGAAAGCTCTACAATACGCTCAGCCATCTTATTTAGGAAATAACGGTCATGAGAAATAAATAGAAGGGTACCCTCGAAATCGATCAAAGCAGATTCAAGTACTTCTCGACTGAATAAGTCCAAATGGTTGGTAGGTTCATCTAGAATAAGCATATTAGCTTCGAGGAGCATGAGCTTGGCAAGCGCTACGCGAGCCTTCTCTCCACCACTGAGTGCAGAAACCTTCTTCAGGACATCCTCACCACTAAATAGAAAGTTACCGAGCACAGTGCGAATCCGCGCTTCTTCCATATGGGGGTATTCACTCCAGAGTTCTTCTAAGACGGTATTTTTAAAATTTAAATTGGTCTGTTCTTGATCATAATAGCCAATCTTTACTTTCGTTCCCCAATGAATCTGACCTGTAGCAGGCGTGAGAGTGTCGAGCATACATTTGAATAAGGTTGACTTCCCAATACCGTTAGGACCGATTAGAGCAGCTGTCTCCCCACGACGCATATCAAAGGATACATTCTGAAATAAGGGGGATAACGGATCGAATGCGACAGATAAATCACGTACCTGTAGGACTTCTTTTCCAGACGAATATTCTATTTCAAAAGAAAAAGACGCTTTCTTAAGTTCACCTTGTGGTCGATCAAGTCGATCCATCTTCTCGAGAGATTTACGACGGCTCTGTGCTCGCTTCGTTGTGGAAGCACGTACTAAGTTGCGTTGGACAAACTCTTCCATTTTGGCAATTTCGCCTTGTTGTTTGTCGTATTGCTTCAATTCGGCTTCATATTCAGCAGCCTTGAGCTCAATGTAGCGACTATAATTACCTGTGTAACGCTTAGATTGGTGTCTCTCAATTTCCACAATAGTGGTCACTAGGCGATCTAAGAAATAACGGTCATGAGATACGACTAATATAGATCCAGAATAGGAACGTAAGTAATCTTCTAACCATGTTAGCGTAGCAATATCCAAGTGGTTCGTAGGTTCATCGAGCATGAGCAGATCCGGAGCTAACAACAGGATACGTGCTAATGCCAGTCGAGTCTTCTGCCCACCACTGAGTGTACTAATTGAAGTATCTGGTGCGAAATCTCCAAAGCCCATACCATGCAGAACGCTGCGAATTTTCGTCTCCATTTCATAGCCACCATTATCTTTGAACCAATCGGAGCGAAAAGCATATCGTTCTAATAAATCTTGATATTTCTTCGGGTTCTCCATCGACACGGGATCTGCTATCTGCTTCTCCATAGATCTCAGTTCTTGTTCAGCATCAATTAATGGTGTAAATACGCTGAGCATTTCCTCCCACAGGGTCCCATCCGATTGAAGGCCGCTATTCTGAGCGAGGTACCCAATGGTTGTTTCCTTTGCTTTGAAGATTTGTCCCCCATCATAGGATATTTCACCTGCTAGAATCTGTAGAAATGTGGACTTTCCGGCACCGTTAACACCTACAAGTCCGACGCGTTCCTTCTCAAGAATTTGCAGATTAATTCCATCAAGAACGGGCTGGACACCGTACAATTTCTTTATTCCAGTAGCTTGAAGCAACATGCAGTAGAAACCTCCATCTTTGTCCTTATATAATAGCTATTTTACATTAAAACAATCCAATAGGCGACTTGTTAGCAGGAGTTCTGCTTAATCTTGGCGAAAAGAAAGTAACAATGGTACACTATATAAAAAATATATGTGACAGATTGTCAAGTTATATGGGTCAGAACCTGACTTTTTGAACAACCTCATTGAAGAAGGCAGTTGCATACGAATGAATGGAAATAAATCTCCATTATCTATCGATAAAACAACGATGCGTTTAAAGTTGACAGAGGCGCGAAATGAACTATCCGAGAAAGAGCGCGAACAGTGGTCTAACGAGGCCGTTGGGTATATTATAGAAGAATTCGAAACTTTGGAAATTAGGAACTTTCTAGTGTACATACCTTTTCGCTCAGAACTGAATACGAGACTTTTAATTGAATGGGGCTGGAACAAGGGAGTGGAAGTGCTCGTTCCAAGATGTGATCCCAGTGATTACTCTATGGAGATGTATCGCCTTCGAAATTGGAATGAGCTTGCTCCAGGTGCCTATGGTATAGAGGAACCCGACCCCATACGTACTACTGCTGTAGGATATCAATTTGTCCCGGAGGCTATTGTCCTTCCAGGTCTTGCATTTGATAGGGTTGGAGGAAGATTAGGTTACGGGAGCGGATACTATGACCGACTCTATGAGCGGTTACAACTATCGATTGAGGCTGCTAAGCCTCCCATCTTGATTGGGCTTGGCTACAACATGCAGGTCGTGGACAAGGTGCCAATGGATGAACATGATGTAGCGCTCAACATGCTCGTCACTGAGAAAGGTATTGTGGATTGTAAATAAATAGAAGTAATTTATTTCAATGGACAGGTGGGGTGATCATATGGTGTGGAAAACTGCGATCTTAACAGCCAGCGACAAGGGAGCTAGAGGAGAACGCGAAGATACAAGTGCCCAGGTCATCCGGGAGTTGGTAGAAGAGGAATTGGGTGGGGAGATTGTGGAATACCGAATTGTGCCCGATGAACAAGATGAAATCATGGCATCACTCATTGAACTAACGGATTATTTCAAGGCAGATTTGATTCTGACAACGGGTGGGACGGAGCTAGCTATTCGAGATGTAACTCCAGAGGCGACGAGTCTGGTTATTGAGCGCGAAGTACCTGGAATGTCGGAAGCGATGCGTAGTGCTTGGATGGAACGGAATCGGGCAGCTATGCTATTTCGAGGGATTTGTGGCATAAGGGGTCGAACATTGATTGTTAATCTACCAGGTACCCCTAGAGGTGTACATGAATGTTTAGCAGCACTAATGGATCAGCTCCCTGAAGCGCTACTGATGGTAACAGGTCAATATCGTCAATAAGTCTATCTAATTCCTATAGATTGTGCTCCAAAATCATTGTGTTTATGTGATTTATGTTATGGTATAATAATTTCATTAGGCACTATGTTGGAATGTTGAATGACATCAGTTCTATTAGATTACCATTGGAGTTAAATGGTTTACAATAAGGAGGTATATGTTATGGGAATTGGAACACCAGGAATTGTTCTGCTTGTCATATTAGCGCTGTTGCTGTTCGGACCTCATAAATTACCGGAACTAGGTCGTGCTGTTGGTCGGACATTCCGTGAGTTTAAAGCAGGAGCACGTGACATTATGGAAGATCCGATCAAGTCGAATAGCGATGTCCAACAAACGGATGCAACACGTAATGATCAGGACAATAAGCGTCTTCCAGAATAGGTTTTCAAAGGATATTCGTAAGCCTTGAATCCCTTCCTCGTGGGGAGGGATTTTGTTCTGTCCAAAATTGCTTAGGGATCAGAGGTGGTAACATGTCAGAAGTGCGTGATGAAATGTCTATATTCGAACATTTAGGTGAGCTACGTAAGCGGATTATTTACGTATTGATCATTTTTATTGCCGGTCTTATTATTGGCTTATTTCTCGCTGGTCCGATCTATCAATACTTAGTGAATGCAGATCATGCTAAGGATTATGTGCTTAATGCGTTCTCCTTCTGGGACGGTATTGGTATTTATATGAAAATAGCAATGGCTGTTTCATTGGTTCTATCCATCCCCATGATTGTGTATCAATTATGGTCCTTTGTTAGTCCAGGTTTAAGGGAAGTGGAACGGAAGGCATCCCTGAGATATGTACCGTATGTATTCATTCTATTCTTAGTGGGTCTAACGTTCGCGTATTGTATTGTATTTCCGATGGCTTTATCTTTTAGTAGAGCAGTTACTGCAAGTATGGGACTTACGGAAACGTACGGAATTACACAATACTTTAGTTTTATGTTTGCACTCGTTATTCCTTTAGCACTATTATTTGAGTTACCTGTTCTGATCATGTTCCTTACCAAGATTAGAATTTTAAATCCTCTTCGTTTACGAAAAATGCGCAAGATTTCTTACTTTGTACTCGTATTCGTTGCCGTTGTTATTACTCCTCCAGATTTCATCTCTGATTTTCTTGTGGCAATTCCACTCGTTGCACTATATGAGTTCAGTGTGTTTCTGTCGTCTCTTATATACCGTAAACAATTAGCAGCGGATGCGGCAATAGAGGCGAGGTACTCACAATCGACCGATAAAATATAATGACGATACACCTAATTAAGGCATAATTAGGGGATGAATGGATAGAATGAAAGAGATCACACAACTTTTTTTGAGAAAATGAGCAAAGGGACTTGAAAAAAGTGCCCAAGTTGAGTATCATAAAAATTGGTTGTTAGCACTGATGCTTGTCGAGTGCTAATACATATTTCGACAGATGTTACTGCATAACAACATACTATATTATTTTAAGGAGGCTATTTTTCATGATCAAACCATTAGGTGACCGCGTATTGGTAGAACCAATTGAGCAAGAAGAAACAACGGCATTTGGGATTGTCCTTCCAGACTCCTCTAAAGAAAAGCCGCAAGAAGGCAAAGTTATCGCTGTAGGAAAAGGTGCGGTAAAAGATGGAGTGCATGTTGCTCTTGAAGTAAAAGAAGGCGACAAGGTACTTTTCTCTAAATACGCTGGAACAGAAATCAAATATGAAGGTAAAGAATATTTGATTATGAAAGAAAGCGACATCCATGCAATATTAGGCTAATTTAGCTAAAACATACGAAGTGAAAAACAGTAATTTATAATTTAAAGGGAGGTTTATATCACGATGGCAAAAGATATTAAATTCAGTGAAGACGCTCGTCGTTCCATGCTCCGCGGTGTGGATGCTTTGGCAAATGCAGTAAAAGTTACATTGGGACCAAAAGGACGTAACGTAGTTCTTGAGAAGAAATTCGGTAGCCCGCTTATTACCAATGATGGTGTAACGATTGCTAAAGAAATCGAACTAGAAGACGCTTTCGAGAACATGGGTGCTCAACTTGTTAAGGAAGTAGCTACGAAGACGAATGATGTAGCCGGTGACGGAACAACTACAGCAACTGTTCTTGCTCAAGCTATGATCCGCGAAGGTCTTAAGAACGTAACTGCTGGTGCTAATCCAATGGTTATTCGTAAAGGGATCGAGAAAGCAGTTAAAGCTGCTGTTATCGAATTGAAGAACATTGCTAAACCAATCGAAGGCAAACAATCTATTGCACAAGTTGCATCGATTTCTGCTGGTGATGATGAAGTTGGCGAATTGATCGCTGAAGCAATGGAAAAAGTGGGTAATGACGGTGTTATTACTGTTGAAGAATCCCGCGGATTCGCAACTGAAATGGAAGTCGTGGAAGGTATGCAATTCGACCGCGGTTACATTTCTCCATACATGATTACAGATACGGATAAAATGGAAGCTATTCTTGAAAATCCATACATCCTAATTACAGATAAGAAAATTACGAACACACAAGAAATCTTGCCATTGCTTGAGAAAATCGTGCAACAAGCTAGACCACTTGTATTGATTACTGAAGATATCGAAGGCGAAGCACTAGCTATGCTGGTAGTTAACAAATTGCGTGGTACATTCAACGCAGTTGCTGTTAAAGCACCAGGATTCGGTGACCGTCGTAAAGCTATGCTTCAAGATATTGCTGCATTGACTGGCGGACAAGTGATTACAGAAGAACTTGGTCTTGATCTGAAAACGGCAACGATTGAACAATTAGGTACTGCACGTCAAGTGCGTGTTACGAAAGAAAACACAATCGTCGTAGATGGTGCTGGTAACAAAGCTGATATCGATGCTCGTGTGAACCAAATTAGAGCTCAATTGGAAGATACAACTTCCGAGTTCGACAAAGAGAAATTGCAAGAGCGTCTGGCTAAATTGTCCGGTGGCGTAGCAGTTATCAAAGTCGGAGCTGCAACTGAAACAGAACTTAAAGAACGCAAACTACGCATCGAAGATGCCCTGAATGCAACTCGCGCTGCGGTTGAAGAAGGTATCGTATCTGGTGGTGGTACTGCACTCGTTAACGTATATAATGCAGTAAATGCTATTGATGTAGAAGGTGACGAAAGAACTGGCGTGAACATTGTATTGCGCGCTCTTGAGGAACCAATCCGCACAATCGCAGCAAATGCTGGTCAAGAGGGTTCCGTTATCGTGGATCGCTTGAAGAAAGAAGCTATCGGCATTGGCTACAACGCTGCTACCGATGAGTGGGTGAACATGTTCGAAGCTGGGATCGTTGACCCTGCTAAAGTAACTCGTTCCGCATTGCAAAACGCTGCATCTGTAGCTGCAATGTTCTTGACTACTGAAGCGGTAATCGCTGATAAGCCAGAACCAGAAAAACCAGGTATGCCTGATATGGGCGGCATGGGTGGAATGGGCGGCATGATGTAATAAGAGCTGCAAAGCCTTGTGGGGCAAGGGTTTCTCCTCGGGGCAACACTGATTGCCCACATTGTGTAAAATGAAGACACTTTAGAGTGATGGAAATTGCTCTAAGGTGTCTTTTGTTTTTAAGAAAAGGAGGAGACACTGATTTGGATATTGTTGGACGGCAGGAGATGCTTCATTGTAGAAATATAAATACTGTCCTAAACTTCCTAGGACAGTATTTATATTAAACACCTTTCATCAGATCACTGAACTTTTGTGATGCTTCTTTCTTCATTGATTTTGTTATGTGGAGATACATACGCTTTGTGATTTCTTCGTTCTGGTGCCCTAATCTTTCCATTATTTCATGAATGCCGACTCCGGCCTCAGCAAGCAACGAAGTATGCGTATGACGTAGACTATGAGGAGAATTAGTGTCTCATTCAATCCAGCGAGCCTTAGAAGTCTTCTCATGCGGTTTTGGCTCGTTTTAATGAAATCAGAATAGCCCATATCCTTCTCTGTTTTGGCAAATACGAAATCTTGATCGTAATACACATCTCGATGGAGCATCTTAAGCTCGTTTTGATGAGCTTTTAGCTTTTCTAGCTCTTTAACTACCAGTGGGTCTAGCTCGATGGTTCGTTTCGATGTGCTTGTCTTAGGTGTCAGCAAATGATACTCAGTTGCTCGATTAGTTGGATTATAATAAGTTTTCGTTACTGACAACGCATGTTCCTTTAATTCTAAATCTTTCTTTTTTATTGCGCAGAGGTATTTTACTTTATTTTCTTCCGCTTCAATTTCCTCAACTGTTTTCTGGGGGCGAGGCAACTTTGCATATTGTGTTGGTTCGTTTTTGATAATTTCTAACTCTATTGCCTTGGTAAATAGCATTTGTCCTGTGGAATGAACGCCGGCAATCGTATTTAACGCAAAGCCGCGCTCATACAAGTCTAGCAGGCCTTTTGATAAGCTTTCCGGGTAATGCTCTTCACCTGATGATTTTGAAAATAATCGAGCAATCGAGATGCTTCATGCTTTCGAACACGTACGGTACTAATTTTGACAGTGGCTTCACAGAGCTTCAGCCATTCTTCAACTAAAGTGGAGAATAACATCTCCTTTTCTGCTATGTAGGTTTCCTCCGCAAGCTCCGTATGCATCACCTCGCATGCAGCTTGAGCCTCCTTCTTAGTCTTAAACCCGCCCAATTGTCTTTGGATTCGTTTACCCGTGAGTGGATCTCGACCGATATCAAGGGTGAATGACCAGGTCGCATCACACTATTGTAAATCACATATTAATAAACTTTGAAAATAGCATTTTATCCAAACCTCACGCGATAAAAAAGCCAAGCACAGCGCACCTTCTGAACTAGGCTGGAAATCATTCGGCGACTACAGAAGAAACGGATATTGGTTTGACGCTGGGGCAGCTTGAGGATGTTCAATAGCATTTGCCCTGAGGGAGAACAAGGCGGCGAAGTCGTCAAATTGGCGCAAACTTGTTTAGGTGCCCCATACAGTCAGCCGATGCTAACCGAAGACACAGCGATTTATTACCGTCGATGCTCGAATAAAACTAAAACGTCTTTATCACAATAGGATGAATATCAGGAGACGAGCCTGTAGGCTCGCATCCTGAATGAGATTATGATGCTCGTGGGTGGAGCGTCTTATTTGATATTGACTCCAGCGCTTGCGTAGCCTTGTATCGTAGTGGCGACGTCAAGTCCGGCAGTTACGGTAGCTGTGTACACGAGCAGAAGTCGTGCGTTGGCTGCAACGGGTATGTTTAATCCGGTAGTTATTCCATGGGATTGAGTACCCATTGCCAATATTTTGTGCGAATGCAATTGACATCTGCGATGAAGTCAAGTCGCAAGGTTACACGGGCAGAAAAGCGAATGGATCAACTGACAAAAAGTAGATCATCTTGTTTGCCCTACTCAACGACAATGAACTGACCAGAGAAGAATGGAAAATTCAAAATGCGATTTGTTTTGATATAAATAAAGGGTAATGTAATCTGAATTACAAAATTCCACTTCGTTTTGATATATAATAAAAGAAATCACAAGCAAGATTGCTTGCACACCAAAAACCAACAGCAAGAACTTCCTTCGACGGCGACACATCAGGCGCTAGAAAGCTTGGAAAACGCAGATAAGTCTAAGGCAGAAGGCAATACATGGGCAGTGACCGTGTCAACACGTCCAATATATGCAGATACTGCTAATACTACGATGAATGCGGCAGCTATTGGAACTACGGGTGCCAGTCAAGCTTACAACAACATGCAGCCATATATTGCTGTTTCATTTTGTATTGCGCTGCAAGGAATTTAACCGTCAAGAAATTAGGAGGTGTAGTCATGGATCCATATGTAGGAGAAAATTATTTGCTGGAAATTATGCACCGGTAGTCTGGGCACTATGCAATGGGCAAATAAAGAATATTCAACAAATGCTGCTTTATACAGTGTTATAGGCAATAGTTATGGTGGAGAATTATTGCAATTGGAAGGTGTATTTCCGCCGAAGCAGTAGTTTCTGAAAACTGCCTTGTAGTTTTACTTTCAAGGAAATTTTCATGTTGTAATCCTATTAAATGGTTAGGTGGTAAAAATGCATGAAGAATAAAATTGGTATTCATATTTTTCTATCGATCGTTTTAATTTTTTCTTTATTTCTAGTTTTCCCATCTCGTATGGAGGCAGCCTCAGATGTGTTGAATCCGACAGATTTTGATCCTAGACTTGAAATTAATTATGCAGCGTCAGTGAACACTGCGCCTAATTTGCAGACGATAGGCAACGAGTACGTGAACGAAGGAGATCTCCTAACGTTTAAAGCAACAGCATCAGATGCGGAGGGAGATACATTAACGTACAGTTTGGGTAACGCTCCGACAGGAGCAAGTATTAACTCTACGACGGGTGTATTCAGATGGACGCCAACGGAAGAGCAGGGACCAGATAGCTTTATAATTAAAGTAATCGTAAGTGATGGAGCATTAACAGATGAAGAGGAAATCATAGTTACGGTCAATGAGGTAAATGAGGCACCAGTACTTGGTGCAATAGGAAACAAAACAGTAGATGAAGAAACACTACTTACCTTTACAGCAACAGCAACAGATGCAGATCTGCCAGCGAATACGTTGACGTACAGCCTAGTAGGAGCGCCGTCAGGAGCGAGCATTAATCCAATAACAGGTGTGTTTACATGGACACCAACGGAAGCACAGGGTCCGGGAAGCTACACCCTTGAAGTCATTGTTAGCGATGGAGTGCTTAGCGACAGCGAGGAAATTACCATTACGGTTAACGAGACTAATGCAGCCCCAATACTTGGTGCCATCGGTAATAAGACGGTGAACGAAGGAAGTGAGCTAGCCTTTACGGCAAAAGCGACAGATGCAGATTCGGCTATCTTGACGTACAGCTTAGTTGACGCTCCGATAGGAGCAAGCATCAATGCTACGACGGGTGTATTCACATGGATACCAAGTGAAGCGCAAGGTCCGTCTAGCTATACGTTTACGGTTCACGTAAGTGATGGAACTTTAACAGATGAAGAAGAAATTACGATTACGGTGAATGAAGTGAATATAGCACCAGTGTTAGTTCCAATAGGCAACAAGTCGGTTAATGAAGACAGTCCGTTAACGTTTACAGCAACGGCAACAGATACAGACCTGCCAGCGAATACGCTGACGTATAGCCTGGTTGATGCGCCAACAGGAGCAGGCATCAACGCTACGACAGGTGTGTTCACATGGACCCCAACGGAAGCGCAAGGTCCCGGAAGCTTTGTACTTAAAGTTGTCGTAAGTGATGGCGCGCTAAGTGATGAAGAGGAAATCACGGTTACGGTCAACGAGGTCAACACTGCACCCGTACTTGCAGCGATTGGAGACAAAACGGTAGATGAAGAAACGCTGCTTACGTTTACAGCAACGGCAACGGATGTTGACATGCCAGCGAATACGCTGACGTACAGTTTAGTTGATGCACCGACAGGAGCAAGCATCAACGCTACGACGGGCGTATTCACATGGACGCCAACGGAAGCGCAGGGTCCGGGAAGCTATACGTTCAGAGTTCATGTAAGTGATGGTTTGTTAACTGATGAAGAGCAAATCACCGTTACGGTTAACGAAGTAAATACGGCGCCATTGCTT
The DNA here is from genome assembly GCF_056786405.1 of Paenibacillus sp. Y859. NCBI lineage: Bacteria > Bacillati > Bacillota > Bacilli > Caryophanales > Paenibacillaceae > Paenibacillus > Paenibacillus sp. Y859. The sequence continues at coordinate 273,568 of NZ_JBXCIZ010000005.1, forward strand.
GCTGCAATCGGCGACAAAACGATAGATGAAGGAAGTCAGCTTACGTTTACGGCAACGGCGACAGACTCGGATTCGGCTATCTTGACATACAGCCTAGTAGGAGCGCCGACAGGGGCAAGTATTAACGCTGTAACTGGTGAGTTTACATGGACACCAACGGAAGCACAAGGCCCGTCTAGCCATACGTTTACAGTTCATGTAAGTGATGGAGCATTAACAGATGAAGAGGAAATTACGGTTACAGTAAATGAAGTGAATGTAGCTCCAATGCTTGCGTCAATCGGCAACAAAACGATAGATGAAGGAAGTCAGTTAACGTTTACGGCAGTGGGAACAGATGCAGATCTGCCAGCGAATACGCTGACGTACAGACTGGTTGATGCGCCGACAGGAGCAAGCATTAACGCTACGACTGGTGTGTTTACATGGACGCCAACGGAAGCACAAAGTCCCGGCATCTTCACATTTAAAGTAGTCGTGAGTGATGGTTTGCTAAGTGATGAAGAGGAAATTACGGTTACGGTTAACGAAGTGAACACAGCACCAGTACTAGCTGCAATCGGAGACAAAACGGTAGATGAAGAAACGCTGCTTACCTTTACGGCAACGGCAACAGATACAGACCTGCCAGCGAATACACTAACGTACAGTTTAGTTAATGCACCGACAGGAGCTAGTATTAATTCAGCGACAGGCGTATTTACATGGACACCAACGGAAGCACAAGGTCCCGGAAGCTACACCTTTGAAGTTGTTGTTAGCGATGGAGTGCTTAGTGACAGCGAGGAAATTACGGTTACCGTTAACGAAGTGAATGCGGCACCTGTAAAAGCAGTGTATACTGATGTCGGTCTACCTGAGCCCTCAGGAAATGCAGTTCATGTATTAGTTAACGGGAAGGTTGTGGACGCAGGTACTGCAACGATTTCTGAAATAAATGGACAAAAAGTGATTACAGTTGCAGTACATGATCAAAAGTTGATGCAACGGTTAGAAGAGGAAGGTAAGCAAGCAGTCATTACGATTCCTGTTACAACAGATAGTAATGTCGTTATTGGTGAGATTAATGGGCGTATAATTAAAAACATGGAAAAGCAGCAAGCGATTATTGTACTACAAACGAATAATGCTTCATACACGATATCAGCAGAACAAATTGATATTACAGCAATTTCTTCTCAGCTTGGAGCAAATGTGGCATTAGAGGATATGAAATTGTTAATCGAAATTGCTGAACCGCTCAAGGACATGTTGAAAATTGTCGAAGCTGCAGTTAATCGTGAAGGGTTAACACAAGTTGCTCCACCGCTTAACTTCAAGGTTAGCGTGGAGTATGACGGGCGTACAGTAGAGATATTGCGATTCAACGCCTATGTTGAGCGTACGATAGCTATTCCAGAAGGGACCGATCCGAACCAAATAACAACGGGTATAGTTGTAGAACCAGATGGCTCAGTTAGACATATACCGACTCAAATTACTAAAGTCGGTGACAGATATTATGCGGTCATTCAAAGCTTGACCAATAGTACTTACTCTGTTGTCTGGAATCCGTTATCATTTATTGATGTCGAGAATCATTGGGCGAAGGCAGCAGTCAATAATATGGGATCTAGGATGGTTGTAAACGGAACAGGAAATGGGATGTATCATCCTGATCAGGATATTACTAGAGCCGAGTTCGCTGCTATTATTGTTCGTGGGCTAGGACTGAGTTTATCACAAGGAAATAGTTTATTCACAGACGTAGGTACAACAGCTTGGTACCGCAGTGCAGTTCAGACTGCATATGAATATGATCTAATTAATGGATTTGAAGATGGAACTTTCCGTCCGAATGATAAAATTACGCGTGAGCAAGCAATGTTAATTGTGTCTAAAGCGATGATAATTACAGGGCTAAAAGAAAGTGCAACAAATCAATCCAATCTCGATGTAATTCGTTCATTTTCTGATGCTAGCACTGTATCTGAATGGGCGCTGGATGGCGTTGCAGACAGCGTGAGCTCAGGTATCATTTCAGGCAGAAATAATAACTTGTTAGTACCTAAAGCTAACATTACTAGAGCAGAAGTAGCAATGATTATACAAAGGCAACTTCAAATTTCCGATCTGATTAAAAAATAAAGTAAACAACAGCATCTGTTGCGGCTATGTTCTTGACAACTGAAGCGGTAATCGCTGATAAGCCAGAAAAAGATAAGCCAGGCATGCCTGATATGGGCGGCATGGGTGGAATGGGTGGAATGATGTGATGAAATCATTATCGAAGTAATTCGATGATGAGCGACCGCGCTTAAGCGGTAGATTTCATCGTCGATGGAGCAGAAAAACGCTCCGTGCGTAATCAGGCTGAGAAGCCTGTAATGCAAAAATGAGAGACCTTTCATGAGTTCATTGAACTTTTGGGAGGTCTCTCATTATTTTTGATGTAGTCGTATTGATTTCGCAAACATTTCGACGTAAAATCTAAATTCACGGAGCTGGCGGGAAAGTGATGCGCCGCATTGGACGCTCCAAACCAAAACGGATCGTCTATGTATCATGCAATCCTGACACACTCGCAACGGACATAACTGAATTGCTGCCATTCGGCTACACGCTTCAATCCGTGCAACCTGTCGACCTGTTCCCGCATACTGTGCATGTGAACTGTGAGATCAAACAACAGAAAAGCGATACTTATTTATAAAGCATCTCCTCTCTGATCAAAAAACTTTGTCGTACATGGAGTTGTATGCTAACAATTGCTAACGCGATCAAGTTAAAATCGTTAACTAATGTGCAAGATGTTACAGATTGAAATTTGAAAAAAGCTGATATATCGCACATTTAGGACACACCGTTAACGATGTTACAGCTTTTCATCTTATGGGCGGCATGATGTAATAAGGGAAGCCCCTTAATACATCAATGCTTTTCGACTAACCAATGCAATTTCCTTGTTGTGAATAAAGTAAGCCTCTCGTCAGTGTTTGTACTGATGAGGGGCTTTTTATTTGGTGATTTTTAATGACAATCAATAGATCTTGATAAATTCTTGAAATCTTTTTGCTAATATCGATTCCAGAGAAGGAGTGAGGCAAAATGAATCAAGATTTTTTAGTAATGACAAAGGATCTAACTAGATTGTTTAAGAAAGAAAAAGCGGTGAATCAGCTATCTTTGCAAGTACGTAAAAATAGCATCTATGGCCTGCTTGGCCCTAATGGAGCGGGAAAAACAACGACGTTGAAAATGCTGACTGGCTTGATTAAGCCAACGTCAGGTGAAATTATGTTTGGAGGCCACCTTTGGAGCCGTAAGGATTTGAACCAAATCGGTTCATTGATTGAGCAAGCTCCGCTGTACGGAAATTTGACGGCTAGAGAAAATTTGCAGGTACACACGACTTTGTTAGGCTTGCCTAGACGAAGGATCGATGAAGTATTGGAAATCGTTGATTTAACACAGACAGGTAGCAAAAGGGTGGGGCATTTCTCTATGGGAATGAAGCAGCGGCTTGGGATTGCGATCGCCTTATTGAATCATCCGAGGTTGCTTATTCTTGATGAACCAACGAATGGTCTTGATCCAATTGGGATTCAAGAATTGCGTGAACTGATCAAGTCCTTTCCAAATCAGGGCATTACGGTCATTTTATCGAGCCATATGCTATCCGAAGTTCAGCATGTTGCTGATGATATTGGTATCGTAAGTCACGGTATTTTGGGTTATCAAGGTAAGGTCTCTCATGAGGAGGATCTGGAGGGACTGTTCATGAGCGTTGTCTCTGAGAATCAGCAGAAGGTGAGGCAGAATTTATGAAGCGATACTTATTATCCGAGCATTTGAAGACAAGACGAACGACGCTGCGGAAAATGATGATTTTCATCCCGATTCTGTGTACTTTGGTTGCATACGGCTTCAGCTCTATGGGAGGTCCGCAAGTTATAAAATGGACGCTGTTGACGATGATGAATCACTGGGCACTGATGTGGATGCCAGCCTTAATTGCTTTACTGGTTGGGCTGAATCATAATCTTGAGCAAAGATCGACGGAATATAAGACGATTTTCAGTTTTGCGATCGACCTGAAAATAAGCTGGTTTTCTAAAAATGCACTGCTCGCAATCTATAGTTTATTTTCAACTTTACTGCTTGGATGTTTCCTTTTTCTGCTCGGCTTAACAGGAGTATTTAATGCGGAGTTAGCCACGATTATGAATATTGTCGCGGCACTATTTCTCTGTTGGCTGTTGACGTTGTGGCAGATCCCTTTTTATCTGTGGCTGGTTAGAAAAGTGAACTTCTTTATTCTGATGATTGTTAACTGCATGCTTGGTGTCGGTCTAGGAGCTATCTCAGCTCCAGAAAAATGGTGGTGGGCCAACCCATGGGGGTGGTCATTGCGGCTGGAGGCCTGTCTATTGAAGCTTCATCCTAATGGAATTCCTCTCCCAGAAAACAGTCCTCTGCTTGACAGATCTGTTCTCCCGGTTGGAATTATACTAAGCCTGATGTTGTTAGGTATTATATTGTATTTAACTAGTCAGAGCTTTAAGCGTGGAGAGGTACTGTAAATGAACAGATTCTGGTGTAGTTATAAAGCTGAATTTATAAAGCAAAAGCATAGCTTGTTTTTCTGGTTGCATGTGGGGATACCGATCATACTGGTGATCATGCTTGATTTATTGTATGTTGGCAGAATAGGTGCTCTTGAGGCTAGCTACTTGTTTAGAGTTTTATTTGAATTGGTGGGGTTCTCCTATCCTTTAGTCATCGCCGTTATATGCGGTCTTATAACCAATCAGGAGGAGCAGGCTGGACAGTTTCAGATCATGTTGGGGAAGGGTTCTAGTAAGGTTGCTAGTTATTTGGGTCAGTTGGGTATGCTGCTTACGATGGGATTATTCTCGCTTGTACTCGCTGTAGTCGGTTTTGCAGCATCCGCGAGATGGATGCTTGGAGTACAGGGGATAGACTATAGCTCTGTTCTTCGTACAAGTGGGCTTATGTTCATTAGCGTTATATTTATGTACTGCTTGTCCTTAGTGCTCGGTTATTTATTCGGGATCGGGATTTGTAGCCTGGTTGGATTTCTAGGCATGATCGTGGCCGCTTTGGCAGAAACCAATTTGGGTGATATGGTCTGGATCTATCTGCCATGGGCTTGGGCGATCCGAATCGGAAATGGAGCAGCGATTCAGAGCGGTTTGATCTGGATGGGAACGATGACCTTCTGTATACTTGTGATTAGTATGCTCTGGTTTCGTAATTGGGAAGGACGACGTTTGACAGGATAATTGAGGTGAATAGATGGCCAGAATATTGGCGATAGATGACAATTTGAGCATTCTGAAGATTATCAAAAGTGCATTACAATTGAAGGCCCATGAGGTAACAGTGCTGGAATCAGTCAGGGGTGTAGCGATTGAGGATTTCTGTGGGTATGATTTAATTTTACTCGATGTCATGATGCCAGAAGTAGATGGCTTTGAGCTATGCCGGAAAATTCGGGATAGCGTTGATTGCCCTATCCTATTTCTGACGGCGAAAACGGAGGAAGCAGCTATCGTGCAGGGGTTGATGTCGGGCGGCGATGATTATATCACCAAGCCGTTTGGCATTATGGAGCTGAATGCCCGGATTGAGGCTCATTTGCGTAGGGAAAATCGGGACAAACACACGCATAAGGCGGCCTCAGGTGATATTTTATTTGATTTTGATAAGAAGGAAGTTCGCGTGAAGGGCGAATTGCTGGATTTCACCAAAAACGAATATTTGATCAGTGAGTATCTGATGACTCATCGCGGCAAGGTGTATACGAAAGAGGAGATTTTCGAAGCGGTGTATGATTATGATAGTGATACGCAAATTAAGGTTATCTCCGAGTTTATTCGCGTTATCCGTAAGAAATTTAAGGTATACGATTGTTATCCGATCGAGACGGTCTGGGGCGTGGGCTATATATGGAAGTAAAGACATCTTCATTCCAGACGTATCTATTCAAATTCACCCTGAAAATATCAGTGACATTAGTGGCTATCGGTTTGATTACGGTTCTTGTTCCTACTATTGGATTAATGTTGGGAGTTTTGTATCCGGCTAACTACTCAGAGCGATTAGTTACACAAGCGAAAGAGACGATTCAACTGGCAAAGAGTGTGACACCTGAGATGATTCCCACAGGGTTGCATTATGTCGTTCTCAGTAAGGAGCATCTGGACGTTGTTAGCGGCAATATGAGTCAAACCGAAATCAAGAAGGCCAGAAAGGCGACCGATGGCAATTACATTAGCGGACTAGGCAATGCGGTCTACACTCCGATTGAAAGCTCCGATGAGTACGTCGTGATCCGTTACCGTTTGGCTGTTCAATTTGCAAATCCTATTTTGCGTAAGTTGATCCCTACGCCAGCAGTTGTCTATACTGTTCTGGCTATTGCCTGTTTTTTCGGAGTGTTGTTCGGAAATATTCGTCGGTTCGCCAAATTGATGAGAATCGAGTTCTCCAAGCTCAATACGATTACAGAGCAAATCAAGGTAGAGGAATTGGATTTTGTGGTAGGGACCTCTTCGATTGCGGAGTTTCAACAGGTGATGGAATCTTTGGATAGTTTGCGAACTGCATTACAGAAGTCAATACAAGCCCAGCTTGTGCAAGAAAGAAGCAAGCAGGAGCAAATTAGCGCTCTAGCTCATGATATTAAAATCCCGATTACGATCATTAGAGGCAATGCCGAATTGCTGAGCTTGAGCTCACAGGAAGAAGCGCAAGAAGAGTTTACAAAGGAGATTATCGCTGCATCGCAGCAGGTAGAGCATTATATCAAGCTGCTCGTACAAATGTCACAGAGCGATGAGACGTTTAGTAAGCAGGTTCAGCGGGAACCAATTCAGGATTTTGTACTGGCGATTCAGAAGGATACAGAGGCTATCGCTTTGAACAGAGGGGTATCCTTTATTTTGGATAATCGTATTCCTATTCAAGCGACTTGGGAAGTTGATGTCCATTTAATGCAGCGGGCGTTGATGAACGTTTTGATGAATGGTTTAGACTTTACACCTGCAGGTCTGTCATTAATTTTAACGGCTTATCTTGAAGGGAATATGGTCAGTTTAGAGATTGTGGATGAAGGTCCGGGATTTACAGAAGAAGCGCTCCAAAGAGGAAAGGAGATGTTCTACTCGGGCGATAAGAGCAGAAGCAATACAGGGCATTATGGCATTGGACTCGCTTTTGCTAATAAAGTGCTACAAATTCATAAGGGTACGCTTCAGTTGCACAATGACTTGAATACAGGCGGAAGCCATGTGAAAATTACTGTTCCTTGTCGAACGTGAATGGATTTTTAAAATGAAAAAATGAGATTTTCCAGTATAATCAAAATGAGTGATCGGAACTGGAGTTCTATATGCGACGTTTTGTACTGGGCATCCCAACACATGTGAAAATCGTTATATCGATGAATACAAAACGTCAGAATATAGATTAGAATCAGATTTCAAAGAAGATGAGCAAAGAAAAACGGATTATCATGGTAGGGAGTTGCTTGAGTTGTTGCAGAACGTAGATGATGCATTGATGTCCTACTAGAATAAAATAATAATATTTTCACAGTAGCCAATAAGGGGACAGTTTTGGTTATCCTTCTCAATACTTTACGACGCTATATCATTAATAAGAGGAATGTATGATGGATTCTATCCTTATTTCTTTCTAAATCCGAATAGTCACATACCTGATGGAGTTGGCAGCTATGCAAATGTGGCTTTAGTTATTGTAGGTTTCACTTTTGTGTATTGCATGCTTGGTTTTCTGCTAATAGCAATAAATAGAGTTATTCCGAGAATTAAAAATGCAAAGTACTTTCAAAAGAATAAAAAGGTTATGTGATATGAATTATAAAATAGTATCACCTTATTTAACAATACTAGCTAATATGAGTTTGTTGTTATTCCACAATCGGGCGCGGTAATCGAATAAGATCGTGTCCTCCTTACGAAATTGATAGTGGTTTTGCCGTTCCTGCACTGTATGTGTTAAGGTGAATTGTTTTTTACCCAATCCTTTTGTTTAAATTGACAGTGAATTAAAGTTACATAAATTTACTTAAATAATTAATCTTTTTAATTGAGAATTGTTATCACTTGTTATATACTAGAACGTAACGATACAGATAATTGAGTAAGGAGAATATATAATGCAAATATACTGGACTAAAATAAATAAGATTATTGAAGAAACGCCTGAGGTTAAAACATACTTGCTCGACTGTCCGGAAGGCTTTACATGGGAAGAAGGTTCCCACACCCACTTTGCACTGGAAGGTTTTAATGCCGGAGATAAACCAAACCGTAGTCTAATTCGTCACATGTCAATCTCTACTTTACCGCACGAAAATTCAATCGGTATCACAACTCGCATCAGAGAGCAGTGCTCTGAGTTTAAAACGATTTTAAGAGATCTTGAAGTCGGCAATGAAGTTGCAATATTTAAAACTCATTCGAATATACCGCTTAAAAGAGAAGACAAAAATGTTTACTTGCTGTCATCAGGTGTCGGCCTGGCAACTTTGAGACCGCTTGTACTTGATTATTTCGAACGTGCTGACAACGTCAATCAAATTCATTCCTTGAACATCGATTCATCAAAAGATTTCTTATTCACTAATATTTTTGAATCCGCACCTGACAAGAAGTTCACATCACAGTTTGTCGATAACCGTAAAGACTACTATGAAGAAGTGAAAAGTCTTGCTGCGGACAAGGATGGACTCTTTTATGTTGTCGGCAGCGACGAGTTCCTCGTGCAGAACATTGAAGTACTGCGTGAGCAGGGCATCAAGCCGGAACAGATTATGCTCGACAAGCATGAACAAAAACTGCCTGAGTTTTTATCATATGATTTATCAGTGGATGTATAACTTTATAGATGTGTATATAGGCTGAGAAGTCTGTAGCATCAAGAGTTTCCTTATGAGGAAACTCCGTTTGATCACATAGTGCAAAAATGAGAGACCTTTCATGAGTTCATTGAACTTGTGGGAGGTCTCTCATTGTTTTAATCATGCACAGGTGGGTATGCTTCAATCTAATTCTTGATCTAAAATAGGTATTGGTGAAAATGCCGCGGCCAATCATGACTCCATCAACGCCGTATTGTTCTACTAATTGTAATCCTGTTGCGCGGTCAGGAATGTCTCCATTAATGGTTAACAACGTATTTGGAGAATTTTCATCGCGTAATTTTTTCATTTCAGGGATTAGTTCCCAGTGTGCATCTACTTTACTCATCTCTTTTTTTGTACGAAGGTGAATGGAAAGATTCGCAATATCTTGTTTCAATATATGTCCTAACCAATCGCGGCACTCGTCAATATCATGGTAACCCAATCTTGTCTTAACACTAACTGGTAATCCGCCTACTTTTGCTGCTTGAATAATTTCTGCTGCAACTTCAGGATGTTGTATTAATCCAGCACCCTTTCCATTGGATGCGACGTTTTGTACTGGGCATCCCATGTTTAAATCGATACCACGAAAACCAAGTTTTTCCAGATCAATACTCATCTGTTCAAAATATGAAGGTTTATTACCCCAAATATGAGCGACAATCGGTTGCTCATATTAACTCCTCCTTTGCCATCATACATAGTGTCATTTTTTTTCGTTTGATGCACAGAATCAATTGTGAACGACAGACACATTTTGGTGTCTGTCATCCATCACACTTCATGTTGTTGAATATGTAAGATGATCAATTAGTTGTGACGAAGCTTGACCGTTTCGCCCGCTCCACTATTGACGCCTTAACGACGGTAGAGGAACTATTCAAACGCGGCGTAAAGATACACGTCATGAATATGGGGACGATTGAAGACACGCCCAATGGAAACCTTATTCTTACGATCTTTTCTGCCTTCGCCAAGTTCGAACGCGATCTAATTGTTTCACGGACGCAAGAAGGCAAGGCGATCGCCAAACAACGCGACGACTTCCGCGAAGGTCGTCCGAATAAGTTCAACCGCAAACAAGTCGAACATGCCCTTTCGCTTCTGGTAACACATTCGTATACGCAAGTCGAATCCATGACGGGAATCAGTAAATCGACGTTAGTAGGTGCAAAGCAAAAGAAAGATGCAGGGGCTTCGGAAATCGGCGTTACAAACGATTAGTACCATACATATACGTACAAGGAAGCGGCTCCGTAGCCATCGGCTTTCCCGCATTCTGGCGTCTTTAATTGTTAATTTATTCCATCCAATATATAATTAAGTTAGTGTACAATAGTATGGAAATGTGAACTACATATTATTTATTTTTTGGACGGCAATGGTCAGAAGGAGATGATTATAATGATATCAAGTATAGAACATCCCAGCGAAATGATAATGCGAGAATTGATTAAAGATGCATGGGATGACAAAGGAATAGTTGCAGCAGTTATCGACTCACTAGGTAATATAATTGCCAAAGGCGAAACAACAATTTGGAAAGACCACGACCCAACTGCACATGCTGAAATAAATGCTATAAGAAGCGCATGTATGGAACTAAAAACGGATAAACTGTCAGGCTACTGGCTATATTCAACATTTGAACCCTGCCCACTATGCGCTTCAGCAATAATTTGGGCAGGGTTTGAAGGTGTAGTATATGCCAATAACCCTGATTTTAAAGGCAGACAGGAAAATTGGTCATTTATAAAATGCAGGGATGTTATAAAGGCAGGCAGCTATATAAGCGAGGTTAAGGTTATTGAAGATTTTTTGCTCGATGAAATAAAGGATTATTTTTTGGTAAAATAAGCGTTACTCCACAAAATAAGCATGATTGACGGTCAAAGAATGATGATTACTTCCGCTAAATCAGCCCAGATGTTCAAATCATTTTATGACGTGTTAGTGTCGAACAATATACTTTCGGAAACTTTTGCAAAACAAGATTATTCAGAAAGAATTAAGTATCTTGAAAAAATCTCCCTAACTTTATCGTGACGAAATAAAGGTGGGTTGCCGTTTTTTGAAGAACTAATCGGCGTCGGTCTAAATGATCGGCGTCTATAAAGACAAGGGCAAATGCCATTCCAGTTCTATTTTAATGTCTGTACTCCCTGTCAACTCGACTCATGTTGAGTGTGTGGCTTGGTTGGAGCTAGAAGAGGGTAACTCATAATCGGGTCGCACCCAGTTTGAATATAGAGTCCCATTGAGTATACAATAGAAAGAAATACATTCAATGGAGGAAAAAACATGTATCGTAAAGCAGAAGACTTTTTGGCAGATTGGGTGGCATCGGCGGCTGGTACGCTGTCCGTCATGAAAGCGATCACGGATGACAAGATGAACACGGCGATCGTGGAAGGACATAACTCACTGGGCTGGCTGGCTTGGCATTTGGTCGGCACGGCGGGGGGGTTCGGACAGCTTGCCGGATTGAATACTCCCGCTATCGAGCGGGGGGCTCAAGTGCCGGAGCGCATGGGCGAGATCGTGGAGAAATACGAAGCGGTTATTGATGCCTACAATAGCGAAGCAAAAAAATTCACGGATGAAATGATGACTGAAGAAATCAACGTTTTTGGAGGCAAGATGATCAGAGGCAAGTTTTTGCGGATGCTCATCGATCATCAGACGCATCATCGCGGTCAAATGACGGTATTGCTCCGTCAAGCGGGACTGACGGTGCCGGGCGTGATGGGACCGACGAAAGAGATGCAGTAAGCGCTGCTTGTTAACATTAATTCTTAAAAAAGAGGTTTCTCATGAGTTCTAATTGAACTTCATGAGAGGCTTTTTTTCTGTTGCTCAAGATGCCAGCTAAGTGAATAATAATCGTAATCCTTTGAATTTCAAGAAGTTACAAGGTGGGATTATGCCTTAAGTCACTGATAATTGAGGCAGGGCTAGGAACAGGATCTTTAACTGAGATGCTACCGTTCATGCAAGAAATGCATCCGAACCTCAATGATACTGAGTTAGAGCAAATGTACAATAGTTGTCATCAGCAGGAAAATGATAACAGCCATACATCAAGAATGAGGTATAACAATTTTATGTTTTCCGCTGAAACGGATACCGTCCTTAAATGGATAGTATCCGTTTTTATTTGTGTAACGATGTAGAATTGATGAAGAAGTAGTACTCATATCCATGATGGCTTTGAACTGAAGTGCCCTCCAATAGGTATGAAGATATAGATGTACTTAAGTAATGGCTTAAGGAGTTGTTCTGAGATCCAGTGGTTACAATTAACAGCTATTCTGAATATATATAGTAAAGTAACACCAGGCATATCATTGATTTGTTTGAAAGCAGGGTTGATTTATAACGATCAGGTTGTCAGGAGGGATTGCAATGACAGAAGAGCAAGGAGTTAACTCAAATAACTCGAACGAGAAGAGTCTATCCCCACTACCAGCGAAAGCGATCAAAGATGATATGTTAGCTTTGGAAGATTTATATTTAAGGGCTAGGGAAGTAGCTAATGGAATAATGAGCATTGGAATTCAAGAATCAGAGATAAGACAACAGAACAAGCTAGATGAATATGGGATAAGCATTAGCCAATATATAGTTGATCCGACAGGTGTACTAGATAGCTACGGAGGGGTAATATCAGCACTGCAAGCATCTTCTGATGAAATATTCATCTCCAAAGGAGTTTATCTAATAGGGCAAAATATAACCATTCCTGCAAATAAGAAACTAGTATTTGGTCGTAATGCTAGATTAAAACCTGCTAATGGCGTGACGATTACTATTCATGGTACTTGGGTTGCGAGTGATGATGACTGGATATTTGATATGTCATTAGGTGGTGTTATCGGAGGGGATTTCAAAGTTAATGGAATCCGGCCCGAATGGACAGGAGCGAAAGGTGACGGAATTACTGATGATGCAAAAGCATTTAATGATGCTATGACGCTATGTGCAAAAAAAAGAAAAATGCTATTGGGTGCGAAAACGTACAAAGTTAAGTCCACCATAGAAAACAATTCTAGGGGAATAAAAGGTGTCGCAACATATGTAGATAGCGGAAACAGTGGTACTTTAATCTCGTTTGATCCTATGGATACAGAAACTGATTTACTCCCGTGTATAAGGATTTCAAACGCAGGTGTAAATGCGGTGTTTGAAAACTTTAGAGTATCAGGTGTTGTGGGTTATAATTCGCGGTATCTATCTAGATGGGTCGATAAAAGTAAGCTCGAAGCAGGGATCTACGATATGTTTTCTAAGGGTGTTGTTGCTATAGATGTATCTGAGTCAGCTACCCCCATCTTTAAGAATATTTCGACTAAATCGGTAAAAGTTGGACTTTTATTAAATAGTATGAAAGGTCATATAACAAGCTATGATTGTGGTTGGAGTGGCCTAATTGGTGTCTATTGTCGTAGAAACAGTGGTGACTATTTCTTTCAAGGTGGGAATGTAAGTGGTTCATTTTGCGGTATCATGTTGGGTATAATCAACACTTCTAATCATCGTGGCGGAATGTCGGTAAGGATGATTAGAGTTCATATGGGATTTAGTCCATACTGTTTCTATCAAGTTAAAGATACTGATGATTATGACTCACTGCCTAACTGTGTCGGGTTAAACGGTGCGTTTGAATCAGTTCGGTTTGAAATGACGGGTGAAGCATGTATTAAATTATTACCGAAATCCGAATCAAGCGGTCACTATTCAGGAATGGGTTTAAGTTGGTCCCCTATTAACTACACAGACGAGCCGGGCAGATGGCAGTATTCTCTCCCTGATGATTTAATGCTCCCCTCAGATAAACAAAAGTATTGCTTTCATTTTGGTAAAATCTATAACAAGTTAATCATGGATAAATGGGATGCGGGCGGTGCTTATAAATCGCCTTATTCAGCAGGAGCGATAGGGGTGGCCTATTTCGACCATATAGCAACGGATGATGTCATGCTGGATGGACTTGGAAATGACCCAAGTCAGATCACTGTTAGGAGAAAAAAGGAATCCGCGTCAATGACATTAACAACTCCGAGAGCAGTGGAAGATGTGCTACATGCAAAAGCACATAATCCTATAAGCCATGGGCAACTAGCTAAAAATCCTGAATTAGTGTCTAGTTGGACTATAAGTAACGGAGCTATGATATCGATAGTAACTGACATATCACAACTCCCCACGGGATTAAATGCTGAGACTAAGCTATATTTGGGGAATGATGTAAAAATTATAAAAATAACACCTAATGGTATAAATACCCCATCTGTGAATTTATTATCTCTTTCTACTTCCGCAGTAGATACCGAAAGGGACATCTGTTACGAGTATTATATTTTCTGTGAAACACAAACGAAGATGAGAAGCAGACTTCAATTCTCATCGGGCTATCTATATGATCAATCCTATAACATTCCCGCGCTCAAGTGGACAAGAATGCGAAACAGAGGAAATAGAGCAAGTGGGTCTTTTATACAGGTTAGTTTTATGGAATTAAGCAAGACCAATCCAAGCTATATACTTGGGGTAATGGTAAGTTATGACCATACTAACGCTTACTCACCACATCCCCACGCTTATACAAACACTGATTTTGAAATAGCCGATAAAAAGGGATTAATATTAACGGACACTATGGACGGAACCCGGAGTAGGATAAACCTAACAAATGGATCAATACAGTCTGAAAATATGAATATAAAGACAAAGGTATATTCTCCAAACGGCATACCTTATAAAATAACCGTAGCCGATGACGGTACTTTATCAACCTCATTAGATGCTTTGGTTTATGATTCATTTCAGCGAGCTGATAGCGCAACATCTTTAGGAACTGCTAGCACCCTCGGTGGAGCATGGAGCACTATTAACGGAATATGGGGCATATCATCAAATGAGGCTTACTCTGCTACGGCACCAGGGAGTACGGTGAAAGCTATTCTTTCTAGCACGGTAGGGGCTACGAATTATAACATCGGATGTAAGATGAAAGGTCAATTATCAAGTAGCACCAATTATAGTAGACCTGGGATTATGTTTAAATGGATAAATACAGACAATCATTTCTGGGCTGAAATCATAAATAATGCTTTGCAACTATGTAGAAGAATAGCTGCAGTCGAAACTATAGTTTCGACATTATCATTAATCCCAGTAGATGATACTTATTATAAGATGAATGTAACGGTTAACAACAATGTTATATCTGTGTATGTTAATGGTGATTTAAAACTAAGTTATAGACTCACTCCAGCAGATATAGCGGCGGTTGGATCGTCTCAAATCGTTGGGTTGAGATACCGTGGTGGTGGCACGCCTTCTACTCCAGCAAGATTCAATAATTTTGTAGTTGAACAAATTTAAACTTTTGGCTAATGATGGACAAAGAAGCAATTTCAGAAAAAAGTAGGCGACCTCATTCCGATAGAATACCGTGAAGAAATCGCCGTTTGCCACTCTTTTATTTCCTGATTGCATTTAGCACCATATCGGTCAGCTGATGAACGGTAGACTCATGTAATGGGCGCCGGAGTTGGTAAGTGTCGATACTTCCGGACATACGTGCTGTCGTATCGAAATGCCAATGGGTTAATCTGCTATCTGGAAGGAAAAAATTACGGTATGTATGGCGATAAAGGAGCGGAAGTCGCTCTAACTTATCTATTACTCGAATCTCGGCGTGGCTACAGTCTGTCTTGATCAACTCAAATATACCTGCTAGAGGAAGGGTGTTGGTAGAAAAGTGAGAGGTGACGGGGATGGCATATTTGGTCTCGCGGTCGGACACTGGACGGAATTGATCCGAATTCATGCCGAAGGTATCTAAGCTCTCTTGCCAAAGCTTCTGCTGTGGATAGGCTGGCGTCACATATGGGATATTGTTGGAACCGAGCGTAACAGCGATAACGTCGTCAGTTAATAATTGGAATCCCCTTTGAATAAAGGAGGAGGCGAGCGTAGACTTGCCATGGCCGGAATCACCGATGAATGCATAAGCTTTATCGTTAATAACTACTGCACTGCCATGAAGAGGAAGGATCCTTCTCTGCAGTAGAACAGCACCCATGCATGATCCAAGAACATATAGTCGGATCTTATCCTCGTCCGCACCCTTCTCGGGCGAAATAGTGATGATTGTCCCACCCTCGATGGAGAAAATGGCCAAATCCGAGATCCAGAACATGATTAGATTCTTGGTTACTGCGAATTTTCTCGGTGGGACAGAAAATTCTAACCATTTTTCACTTAAGTCAGCATAGCGGATGGTAATATCGACAATACTGTCAGGGGTGTCTATCTGTTGCAGTTCAGGTAGTTGGATGTCACTTTGTATGGAATACCCGAAGGCTTTATAAACGGTCTTGCTCATTGTATGAACCACTGTCTTCACCCCATTGCTTATAATAAGAATAAAAGAGGAAAGCCCTAATACCCAATCAGGAATATAAGGGCTGTTCTTCAAGAAGAATGATTTCTTAGGATGTATAATGTATCGTTTCATCAGGATCCGGTTGGAATGCATCAGGTCTATTATTACCAGGGCCAGCCATCGTCATGTTAATATCAAGTACTTCCAATGCAGGTACGTTCCATTCTTTTTTCATTGTTGTCACCTCCCTTCAAAAGTTTTTTTGGAGAAATCGATACACGATTAAGCTACGCATTAACACCTTGATGGTAGGGTCGTACGCCTGATTAGGATCAAGCCCATAGCGGGCTTGGGTTAGTGCATCATGGAAGACAGGCATGTTGATGATCTGTTGCATTCGAGAATCACGACTCAGATGCTCAAGCTCCTCAATAAAAACAGGCCATTCTTTAGACATTCGATGGATAGAATCGGCTGCTTGAGTCCCTTTGGTACGTTGATTGAGGCGGATGGGATCAGGGAGCCAACCTTTCGTAGACCGTCTAACCAATGCTCGATCCATGCCATTCTGAACGAATTGTTCTATGGGAGTCGACAGGCAGAACCGAATTACCCGCAGATCATTGGTTGGATCATGGCCCGTTAATGAATACTTAAGAGAGAGCTTACATGTACTTGTCCCTGAGATACTCCACATATTCACGCGGTCGAAATGCTGCCTTCTTGCTTCAAGTGGATCTGCTGGAAGATCTAGAGTGGATCCAATACCAGTGAATTTACTGTCTCCAAGCTTGTCATATATTCCGGTTTGCCTCGCATAATCTGAATTTATTAATTCCGGAAAAAGATTATTTGTGTTGGTAGGTCTTATTCGTTCCACAATAGGGTATGCTTTGCGGCTAACAATGGAATAAATACGTTTACGTCCGACTCCGACATTCTTGCTGAATAGATTGATCTCTTGGGATAAGCGAAGCCATTCAAACCTCTTCATAAGCATGCTATAATACTCGATTGCGGGCCCCCAAGAAATACTGTAATTTCCTCTGGCTCCGTTGAGTAGAGTACCGATTCCTTGCTGTTGTGCTTCCTCAAAGATTCCTCTCAACCAGAATGAGTTCTCGAAGAACTTGTAGGGGGACTCCATGATGTCAAGCCAATCATCTATTTCCGAGAAAGAGCTTCTTCCTTTGAAATCCAAGTAATTGTCGTTTATGTTTCCTACATACTGTACGGTCTGATGTATGAGTGGTCTTTCGTCCGCGAGCCTGTGCTTCGGTGTCCAATCAACGAATCCATCATCAGGGATGTAACTGAAGGTATGAAGCATGCGGTTATCATTCTGTAAGGTTTTGGCTGCGAAACTAACGACTGCACCTGAGTCTAATCCTCCGCTAAGATGAGCACCGATATTTCCGCTAGTGCGTTGAATCCTTGCCGTAACAGCTTTATTGAACACGTCCCGGAATTCCTCTTCATACTCTTGCGATGATGCAAGATGCAGAGGAATTACATTTGCAAGGCTATCGTACCTAGCAATAACCACCTTATTATGCTTGATGCATAACGTATGGGAAGGTGGTAACTGCTCAATATTTTTATAGATAGTAGTTGAAAGTGTCGGTGGCTCGAACACACCGCTGATCGCTAGAAATTCGGCCAGCCATTGTTCGTTAAGCTCTTTATGTATATAAGGCAAAGACAACAAAGGGTGGATTACAGTGCAGAAAGATAACTGCTGCTCATTGCGGTGATAATAGAGTGTTCGAGCACCTGAGAAATCCCTCGCACCAAAAAGCTGCTTCTTTCCTTCATCCCAGATTACGAAGGAGAAATCTCCGACCAGTCGTTCGGGCATTCGTTCACCCCACTGCTCATAAGCAAGGAGTAATACTTCACTGTCTGTCATGCTTTTCCTAAGGTTATGTAAGACTTGCAATTGATCCATTAGTTCATCTCGGTTGTCAATGATGGCATCTGCTGTTATGGCAAGCCCGCGATACGAATCGTAGTAAGGCAGTGTTTCGTGAATGGACTGCTCCGTGATCCACTGCGCATGGCAACCAAGCATAATGTGATCCTTATGCCATATTGCGCTTTGATTTGTTGGATACTTTTTCAAAGCTTCCATCATAAGGTCGCTATGATCGATCTGAAGCGGTTCCCCATTGAAACGATAAATACCGGCTATTGCACTCATTCGGTCTTCCTCCGTTATGAACTATCCATTGACTTTAATATCAATTAAGTAACAGATGTGAGTGATACGAAATGTATCACTGGAGTTATCATATAACAAGTATACAATTTGTAGCAAGTGTTTTTTTTATTATTTATGCAATTTCAAAAATCATTGATTATTAATTATGTTTCTTATAGACCTTGAGCTTATGCGATAACAAGATAAGACATAGTAGATAAGCAAAGAGAATGCCAGCTGAATCGTTAGCAATGTCATAGATCCGACCACCCCGAAAGAAGAATAGCTGGAGAATTTCGGTCACGGCTGCATAGATCATGGAGAAGAAGAAGGCGGATTTAGTTTTTCCGAAGTTTGACGCAAGCAAAGCAAGGATAAAGAAACCGATAAAATGTCCTATTTTCCTCTCAATCCAATCATGACTTGTCCATTGAAAATCAAGCCTCAGTAGCTCCGACCAATCAGGAGTCGGATTGAACTGGAAATCAACCACATGATATCTGATGAGTAGATGTAGGTTAACCGAGCAAGTGAAAACGAACAGAACGAAAGCCCATATACCAGTAAGAATAATACGCATATAACATCTCCCTTTGTGAAAGCGCTTCTATTATATATTCTGTTTTCAGGAATTATAAAGTGATGAAAATTTCGATACAAATTGTAACTATTCGAGTTAGTATATAGCAGATCTAGAACCATTTCAAGATCGAAATTATAGATAAAGTCTTGACATGATACATATTGTATCGTAAAGTATGGAATATCAATGATACGAATTGTATCATAAAAACTTCAAAAATGAACTCTAGTAATAGAATTTTGTCTGTTACACATATTCTACAAATGAAGCGAGGGATTGCAAGGGAATGGAACTCAAACAGTACTTTAGAATTATTCAGAAGAAATGGTGGCTGATCTTAGCAATTGTTGTCATTGCAATCGCAGCGACAGGAGTCAAAAGCATGTACTTTACAACACCGATCTATTCGGCGAACGCCAAGCTTATCGTTAATCAGTCCGTTTCGGCGGGGGAAGTGGCATTACTTAATACGGGTACTATACAAACAAGTATTAGCCTTATTAATTCTTACAAAGAGATCATCCGGTCATCTGCCATTATGGATAAAGTTGTTGACAGATTCCCTGAATTAGGAGCTACTTCCAGAGAGATATCTTCAATGATATCTGTTACTTCAGCGAACAATTCACAAGTGATGAATTTAGTCTATCAGGATAGTTCGTACGCCAAGGCCGCCGCGATCGTAAATGCAGTTTCTACGGTATTTAAAGATGAAATACCACACATTATGAATGTAGACAACATCACCATTTTAAGCGAGGCAGACACGACTGTATCCCCTGCTCCTATTAATATTAATTCGATGATGAACATTATAATCAGCCTTGTCATTTCGCTTATGCTGGCGATTGGACTGATATTTCTACTAGATTATCTTGACGATACGTTGAAGACAGAAGCTGAAATTGTTGGAATCTTGGACGTTCCGGTACTAGCGGCTGTAGGGAAGATCACCAAGGGTGATCAGAAGATCTCCCGGAAGACGAAAGCATTACAAAAACAAAAAGCAGGTGAGAGCAAGTATGCGACGATCAATCAATAATAACGGCTTAATTGTTTCAATGAATCCCGAATCTCCCATATCGGAAGTATATCGATTACTTCGAACCAATATCAATTATTCTTCTAATGATCAGGTATTGAAGACCATCATGGTCACTTCATCCCAGGAAGGAGAAGGTAAGACCACAACGATAAGCAACTTGGCTATTACCTATGCACAGGAAGGCAAGAATGTGCTTCTTATTGATATGGATATGCGTAAGCCGTCACTACACCATATTTTCTCCCAGTCGAATCATAAAGGCTTAAGTACCGTGTTAACAGGACTCATAAGTGTAGAAGACGTGATCCAGGAAACCATGGTCAGTAATTTATCGTTACTACCTTCCGGACCGGTACCCGCTAATCCATCGGAACTCATTGATTCAAAAATAATGCG
Source organism: Paenibacillus sp. Y859 (assembly GCF_056786405.1). Lineage (NCBI taxonomy): Bacteria > Bacillati > Bacillota > Bacilli > Caryophanales > Paenibacillaceae > Paenibacillus > Paenibacillus sp. Y859. The sequence continues at coordinate 294,120 of NZ_JBXCIZ010000005.1, forward strand.
GGAAATGCTGGAGCAACTAGGGCAGGAATATGACGTTATTCTCATGGACACTCCTCCGGTATTAGCTGTAACAGATAGCGTCATAGCTAGCACATTATGCGATGGCGTTGTTATGGTGGTTGCCGTAGGCAAGGTGAAGAAAATTCATTTGAAAAAAGCCAAAGAACGGTTGAGTCATGTTAATGCACTAATGCTGGGTGTTGTACTTAATCGGATCGATCAAGATGACCAACCGGACTTCTACATGGGTTATTACGGAATGAAGGGATAAACAACTAGAGAGGTGTTCAGGTAAGTAAAGGTAATGTCTACTGCACCTCTATCACTGTAGGCACTCGTTCACGCTGTGGGTCTTAAGGACCTTAGACATTATTGTCGAGGGTGTGATGTGAGGATGGGTTCAATGCCCTTATTAGAAAGTCTAGCTATGCTCTTCTTTGAATGAAGAGTGCATAGCTAGGCCTTTCTACAACTAAGACATTCATATTGGTATTTCGTTAAAAGAATAATTAAAGATGGGTAGTGGATGAATGATGAAAAGAGTGAAAAAGGCAATTATTCCGGCAGCAGGCCTTGGGACACGCTTCTTACCTGCAACGAAGGCGATGCCGAAGGAAATGCTTCCGATTGTCGATAAGCCTACGATTCAATACATTGTGGAAGAAGCGGTAGCAGCAGGAATTGAAGAAATTATCATCGTGACCGGAAAAGGCAAACGCGCCATTGAAGACCACTTCGACCATGCGTTCGAGTTAGAGAATAACTTGTTCAGCAAAGGGAAATTTGATCTGCTTGATGAAGTTCGTCGTTCCTCTAATGTAGAAATTCATTACATACGTCAGAAAGAGGCAAAGGGACTTGGACATGCGGTATGGTGCGCCCGTAAATTTATTGGTAATGAGCCATTCGCTGTGTTGCTCGGAGATGATATCGTACAGTCCCAGACACCTTGCATCCAGCAGTTGGCAGAGCAGTTCGATCAAGTTCGGAAGTCTGTGATTGGCGTTCAAAGTGTTCCGCATGACCAGACCCAACGCTATGGAATAGTAGCTCCATTGCACAAGTACGGTCGTTTACATGAGGTGGAGTATTTTGTAGAGAAGCCACCGGCAGGCAAGGCGCCGTCAAACCTGGCGATCATGGGCAGATATATATTGACTCCGGAAATATTCGGATTTCTGGAACAGCAAGAATTAGGAGCCGGTGGAGAAATTCAGCTGACGGATGCTATACAAAAGCTGAATGAGAGTCAAGGCGTGTATGCATACGACTTCGAGGGAATCCGGTATGATGTAGGCGAGAAGATGGGTTTTATTATGACTACGCTCATCTTTGCACTACAGAATGAGGAACTTCGTATACCACTGCTGCAAGGTATGGAGAGTATTCTCGAACGAGAACATCATGTCAAAACAATTCGCTAATGAAGGCATTATTTTATTTTAAGCTCTCTATTCAAGCAATAAAAAAATGTATTACCGCAATGGATCTCTTGTTGGTATCCCGCACTATAAGTAGGGGTTGATAAAAGTTATGTCACAATTAGCGATACAAAAAGTTTTGAAAGGGAATGGGCTATTTCAGACAATATTCCGAACTAGCACAACAAATTTACTGGTCATTATTATTGGAACATTAATCTCCATATTGACGGCTCGCTTGTTTGGAGTCGCTGGAAAAGGGGAGTTTTCTGCTATTCAGTTTTGGCCAACTATGCTCGCCGGACTTGTTGGATTTGGACTTCCGACATCCCTGATTTATAACTTAAAGCAATCGAGGGGAAACGGGGGGGATTTCATACGGGCTGGTTTTTTGTTTCAATTACTGGTCTGTATTATAGTAGGAATTGTTGCGTGGATATGGATTCCTACGTGGCTCGGAAGTTATCCAGAAGATATAGTTAGAATAGCACAATGGTATGCGGTGTTTACGGTACCTATTATCCTTGCCTTTAATTTAATTTCTGCGTTGGCACAAAGTAAAGGCGATTTTAGAACTTATAATGGAGTGAAATTATTTGCTCCACTTTGCAATTTAGCTGGATTAATTATTCTTTGGATGTTGGGTAGTTTAAGTATTTATTCTGCTTCTATAACCTTATTAGCAACCAATTTATTGATCATTACATGGTCATTATACAATGTAAGAGACACATTACAAATTAATTGGTTCAAAGGTTTTGTGAATGAAACAGCATATAAGTATTTGTTTGGATATGGCAGTAAAGTGTTTGGAGTTGAATTGCTCGGAACACTTTATAATCAATTTGATAAGATCATAATTATCTCTATGTTAAGTGCAAGGGATTTAGGATTTTACACAGTTGTCTTTGCATTATCCCGTGTATTTAATTCTGTCCAAATGGCGATAACAAATGTGATTTTTCCTACAGTAGCGGGCATGGAAAAGGATAAAGTCATTGCTATGGTCGGACGGACATTTAGACTATCTATGATGTTAATGGTAATTATCTTGATTCCTAGTATGTTTATAGGCCGCTATCTTATGGGGATTTTGTTCGGAACAGAGTTTCTGGAAGCTAGTAATACATTCTACATTCTTTCTGTTGAATGTATCCTAGGAGGGGGGTCATGGATATTAGCTTCTTCTTTCAACGCATTAGGACGTCCGGGGCTTATCTTAATACGACAAATCATTGCTTTGACAATAACTGTAGGGTTACTATTCGTGTTAACTCCCCTGTACGGATTAAATGGAATTGCAATTGCATTACTAATAGGTGCTCTCATTAGAATGGTAGTGACAATGGCATCCATGAGAATTGTATTTAATGTTCAGGTGAAGAAAATGATATTTGATCGAGAGGATCTCCAGTTTTTGATGGATAAGATGAAAGTGAAAATACAGCGTAAAGGAGAAAGTTAATATGGTAAGTAGTGAACAGAAAATTCATCCTATGAATGTACTGAAAAATCAACTTTGTCAAATCTTAAGCGTTATCCCATCGGGTTCTAAAGTTTGTTATGTTGATTATCCTATTTATAGCAACGGTGGCGACCTGCTAATTATGAAAGGTACGGAGGCGTTCTTCCGAGAATATAAAATTCATGTCCGAGCACGTTACAGTGCACTAGATTTTCCCGAAAACTTAGAGATTCCTAGTGATCATATTATAGTATTCCAGGGAGGAGGGAATTTTGGGGATCTGTATCCCGTGCATCAGAAACTTCGCGAGAGGGTCATTATGACATATCCCAATCATCGCATTGTTATATTACCACAGACAATATTTTATAAAAATGAGCTTGAGTTAGAAGCAACAATGCAAATACTCAATGGACATAAAGATATTCACCTCTATGTCCGGGATTCGTTGTCCTATGAGATAGCAACCAGAAAACTGAATGAGTGTTCTGTTTATTTATCGCCTGACATGGCCCATCAACTATGGCCAATTCGAGAGAAGAATCGACCCAATAAAGAGATACTTAGCTTTTTCCGGACAGATATCGAAAAAACGAGAGAACAGGAGTCGATCGAAGCGCAAGGCAGTGTCGATATTTTGGATTGGGTTTCTTTGTATAATCGTATTGAGAGAAAATTAATTTATCTAATTAGTAGAGCAATACAAAAAGGGAGTATTCCGATACTAATGCAAGTCATTTGGAGTAAGTATTCAGATTACTTGGTATATAAAGCAGTTAATCGATTTAGTAGGTATCAGACGATACATACCTCAAGACTGCATGGTCATATCTTGTCTTGCTTAATGGATAAGCCAAATATACTTCTTGATAACTCATATGGAAAGAACTCGAATTATTATTATGCTTGGACTAGCAAGGTCTTAAATGTGCAATTGATTGTGAACAAGGAGGAATATTAGATATTTTTCTTGATTCTATATATCTTCTGGTGTGATGCATACGATTTCGAGGGAATCCGTTATGATGTTGGCGAGAAGATGGACTTAATTATGACTATGTTCAGTTTTGTGCTACAGAATGAGGAATTACGTATACCGCTGTTGCAAGGTATGGAGTCTATCCTCAACCGAGAAAATCTTGTTAGAATAAATCGGTGATGATGAAACAGCGTTTCGAAATGAAGGTTACTCCCGAATTCAGTATATAAAATATGGAGTGTTTAAAGAATGAATATGACCATTAGTGTAATTGTTCCAACGTATAACAGAGTTGATATCCTATCGAATTGCTTAAAAGGACTATCAGATCAAAGAACACAAGCGGATGAAATTATTGTAGTCGTAAGAGCTGAAGATATAAGCACACTGAAATGTCTTTCAACGGTGTCTGTTCCTAATTTGAAAGTGATCTTTGTGGATATGCCAGGGCAAGTGGCAGCACTGAACGTAGGGGTCAGAGCGGCTTCTAGCTCTATAATTGCCATAACAGATGATGACACTATTCCCCATCCCGACTGGCTTGAGAAGATTGTTAGACATTTCGAACGAGATATCTCAATAGGCGGAATTGGAGGGCGAGATATCGTGTATCATCGTGGTCTACCGGTAGAGGCTAGCAAGACGACCGTGGGTAGGATCACGTCCTTCGGCAGAATAATCGGTAATCATCATATCGGAATGGGTGACGTACGGATGGTACACATACTGAAGGGAGCGAATATGAGCTTCCGTTCAGAAGCATTACAAGGACTGGAATTTGATACGAAGCTTAAGGGAACTGGTGCGCAAGTTCATAATGATATGGAGTTCAGTTTGTCTGTGAAGAATAATGGATGGAACTTAATCTATGACCCAATGGTGTGCGTGGATCATTATCCAGCGGAGAGATTTGATGAGGATAAAAGAAATAGCTTTAATGAAACAGCTTGTTTTAATATGTCACATAATGAAACATATGCGATATCTAAGCATTTTGGGTTGATTAATAGATCGATGTATTTAATTTGGGTGTTGATTGTAGGAAGTAAGTCGTCACCTGGGGTGGTGCAGTGCATCAGGATGCTACCCCGTGAAAAAGGCGTGGCATTGAAGAGATTAATTATAGCGTTTAAAGGAAGATGGGGTGGCTGGAGAACATGGAGAGGATCTTTGGAATAAGATATTGGAAGAGGGAAGTCTACCGAAGGGTAAATGTACTAACACAAATAGGGTTAATCACTACACTAGGTGTTCTGATTGGATTCGTCAGTTCCGTCGACTCTATGCATATGAAACTTATAGAATTGGCATTCCTACTCTTTAGTATGCTGATTGGACTTCACATTCAGACCAAAATCCCCCATATCTTTATTCCTTATACGCTCTTGATATGGACGATAAGCCCTGAGGTAAGACGCTTGCTTGATTGGTTGTTTCAGTCATATAGTAATACGTCTATTATCATGCTGACACCGTACTGTGTCTCTTTGATTCTACTGGTACCAACGCTTAAGCATTACAATCGGATCGACCCAAATATAAGAATGATAATAAAGATCATAGGGGCGGCATTGATATATGGGTTCATCCTGGGATCCTTGAAGTATGGGCTGTCTTCTGTGTATGAATTGTTGAACTTATTTGTTCCATTTCTGGTTCTGGTATACGTGAATGTCAGTCAATTCGATAACGAGGTATTGGACAAATGGTTGCGAAGCTTCGCTTACCTTGCGGTCCTCGTCGGAGCCTACGGCATCTACCAATACTTGGTTTTGCCACCTTGGGATCATTTCTGGATGATTAGTGCTGACATAAACTCAGTGGGGATTCCGGAACCCCAGCAATTTCGGGTGTTTTCCCTGCTGAACTCTCCTGGCCCTACCGGCATGTTTCTGGGATTTGCACTGGCGGTTATGATCGTACAGAAAAAATGGAGAGCGTTTGGTATTGTTGGAATCATGATTGTAGCGTTCGCCTTGCTGCTTACTTTGGTTCGGGTTGGATGGATAGCATGTGTAATAATGATTGTTGCATACTTTGCCCGTTCTCGACTAAAGAGCAAAACACAGCTACTCACTTTGAGTATTATTATGGTGCTAGCGTATGTATTTGTCCTTCCGATACTGCCGGGTGCGGATCAGGTGACATCGCGTTTTAGTTCATTCGAATCATTGGAGGAAGATCACTCTTTTAACGAACGATTGGTTTTTGCTAAATATATCATTTCAGATGTGATAGCTCATCCTGTCGGAAGAGGACTAGGCAGTTCGGGACTAGGAGTCAAACTATCTCAGAGTTCTGATACCTTGGCTGTGTTCGATAATGGTTATTTAAATCTATTTTACTTATTCGGGTTTCCATTGGGACTTGCTGTAATACTGCTATTGGGATATCTCTTTTTGATTCTTTTTAAAATCAGCAAAATAGAGAAAAGCTTTGCCCCGATTTCATTTGCAGCTATCAGTGCGACGCTATTTCTTTTATTAGGTAGCAATGTACTGAGTGGGCTAAGTGGTTATATTCTGTTACTGATTATTTCGCTCGCGTTTGCGAAAACACCTTTGAATCGGAGGGAGGTTTAGTATGTTAATCGTTTTTATAGGCGATTCCATTACTGAAGGATTGGGCGTCATTCGCTCCAACAGCAATTATGCAAACTTATTACAAACCCAGTTAAAGACTATAGTTTCTCAACCTGTCGACATTATGAACTTGGGTGCTAGTGCTATGCGGGTAAACGAGTCGAGAGAGAGATATGAACAGCGTATTTTGGAATTACAGCCCGACTTGATCGTGTTTGCTCATGGAATTACTGAAGCGATCGTGAGGGAACAGAAGCAGTATTTGAAATGGATGCCCAATCGATGGCGAAGACCTGGTTGGCTGGATCCGAGACCCTATTATTCGAATCGGAAGATTCGGAGATGGCTGGAAAAGCTGGAGTCGGGGCTTCGCTGGAGAGTGAAGGTGGCCCTGATTAAAGTGTTTGGTGGCAGGCAGTGGATGAGCTTAGAAGAATTTAGACAGCACACAACGGATTTTGTTCTGTACGTTCTGAATAATAGCGTGCAGACCCAAATTATATTGCTTACACCAAGCGATATCGATGAGAAGTACTTTCCGGGATCACCGGCTTCGATGCAGAGATATCGAAGAGTACTGCACGATATTTGCGAGAATGGGAAAAAGACGAACAGAATATTTCTATGTGACGCGTCGCAATCTTTACATAAATGGAATGATTATTTGGAAGATCGCTTCCATCCGAACGAACTGGGCCATAGCAAAATTGCCAAAGCGCTTATGAACACGATTCGTGATCATTCGATGGTTACTGATCATGCAAAGCAGGAGGTAACCCAATGAAAATCTGTTTTGTTACGCACAAGGTGAAGAAGGGCGACGGACAAGGCAGAGTCAACTATGAAGTCATTATAGAGGCCTTGAAGCAAGACCACGAAGTAATTGTGATGTCTTCAGAGTTGTCAGAGGACCTCCAGAATCATCCTAAAGTAGAGTGGATCAGGATTAATGTTAAAAAAATACCGACTCATTTGTTGAGGAATCAGTTATTTGCAATTATCTCTTCGATCTCGATCTGTCTTCGCCAACGCAGTATCGACTTGGTTGTGGTCAACGGATTTATTACTTATGCAAGGTCTGACATTAACTGCGTACATTTAGTTCATAGCACATGGGTGAAATCCAAATACCATCCGTTTCGGGAGCAGAAGAATATTAGAACCCTTTACCATATCGTATACAATGGTATTAATGCAATTCTGGAGCGAGTTGCACTGAAGCGAACCCGACACATTATTGCCGTATCTGATCAAGTAAAGCGGGAACTTGTAAGCGATGCGAAGATAAAAGATAAGCAAATTTCGGTGGTGCACAATGGTGTTGACACTACTGAGTTCTATCCGCGGAAACTCAATCGCGAAGATTATAAGTTGGATCAGCATACGACCTATGCATTGTTTGTGGGAGATCTGAATTCTGGGATAAAGAATCTGGGTACCGTAATCCATGCGTTAACCGAGGTGGAGCATATCCACTTGTTGGTGGTTGGATCCGCTGAGAAAAGTCCCTATCCGAAACTCGTCGAACAATCAGGGATCGGGCATCGCGTCCATTTTCTCGGCTACAGGAAAGATATCGCGGAAATTATGTCACTTGCCGACCTGTTTATTTTCCCTTCAAGATACGAGTCGTTCTCGCTTGTGATTCTGGAGGCGATGGCGTCAGGCTTGCCCATCATCATGAGCAATCGCTGCGGTGTAGTTGAGATTCTATCCAAGGACTCCGCTGTTGTTATGGAAGATCCCGACGATGTCCAGGCCCTGATTATCGTGCTTAGGGAGCTAGCCTCGAACCCAGAAAGGCTGGAGAGAATGGCATTACGAGCGAGGGAAGATGCGCTCCGAAATGAGTGGGGAACGATGGCAATCAAATATATAGATATATTTAGAGCGACTACAAATGCAGTCAGATTATCTGCTGATAACCAGGCCTGAAAGGATATCGTATGGCGAGAATACATTTGTTACGATTATTCGAATAGCAACACTTGGACTAAATGTAATTCAGCGTATCCCTATTCAGAATGAGTGAAGTAAAGAATCTATGTAGTAGGATATATTAAATAGGAAAACAGAAATGAAGTAATAGATTGAATATTTTTGATAGACCCAATCATGTCAAATAGTCCTGTAACATCATGATTAATTTAGCATTTGAGCAGGCAAGATTGGGTCATTATGTGTCGGTTGCATTCGAGGGATATGAGACTGCTAAGGACGAACATTATTAACATGATCAGACAAGAAACCGGATCTAATTATTTAAGCAATATAGTCCATCTACATATGATGACTGGAATACTAATATAGATAATTATATGATTCACTCTCCGCATAAAGCATTTCTAAAAATGATCTATCTCGATTCATAAAGATACGAACTATTAAATGAGATAATAATGAATAAATAAATTATTTACTAGAAAGGAAAATGGAAATGGAAATTTCAGTTGTTATTCCGACAAGGAACCGACCTGATAAGTTACTAAAATGTCTTCAAGCATTGGAGATTGCGAGAGAACATATCATGTTTACTGTATTTGTATGTGATTCAAGCATGGAAGATGAGATTTACCAAAGTGTTGTCAATGTGTGTAATTCTTTTAGTTTTGTTCAAGTGTTTAGACATTCTGGAAAGAACGTTGCGGCAGCTAGAAATTTTTGTGCTAAAGTTGCAACAGGAGATTTAATCATTAATGTTGATGACGATATTTATGTTGAACCAGAGTCTATTCTCGAACTTTATAGCAAGTATATTTCTGAGAGTGGTTGGAGAGTGGTTGCGGGAAGTGTTGCCTGGGACAATGAATGGAGCACACCAGTTGTAATGAGACCAATTGGTTATGCACGTAAGGCAAATCCTGATGAAGGACCGAGTTTTATTATAGGTGCTTTCTTTATTTATCCGAAAATATTAGCGGATACCCTACCTTGGAATGAAAGAGTACGCACATCGGATGATAGGTTCATGGGGGCATTATGGCGGAGTAAAAAAATACAGATGTTATACGAACCAAATGCGAGGGCATTCCATGACCACCAACATACAAGTTACGGAGCGGAACATCAAGAATCCCATATTTATGTGAATATGTTTGATGCTATTGTTGCAAACTTTAATATCATGAGAGCTTTAAGTTATCAATTTCTAGGATTTATAGCTGGATTGAAGAAGTATAGAAATGATTTCGGTGAAATAATTAGATTTTTTCGTGCGTGGTTGAAAGGAAATTACAAATTCATAAAGGATTTAAAATATCTTTACACTTATAAGAAAATTGTACTTATAGACAATGAGAACAATCCAATAAGAAACAAGATGATGGGTTGAATAGGCTGGAAAGTATTTAGAACTACTGCAAAAGAGCATTAATAAACATTTTATAATCGATCAGATGAGAAAGCCGGCAAATGATGCAGGCTTTTTTTTGATTAGTGGAAAATAGTCAATTAAACAAGGGAATAACTACACATATATGAAGTCATGATTGCTTCTCTCAAGACATTTGAGAGGGTTTCAATGATAAAAAAACATGTGAATATGAAGTTCAAAAGGGTGTGTCTACACCACTTACATAAAGATCCAATTGTTAGTAGTAGTCGAAGTTAGGTAAGCGGGGTGTGTCATAACATAACCGGTGTAGACGGATATATTAATACCACCTAAAGCCCTAGATAAATTATTAGTAGCTATCACGAGGATTTACGTATCAGTTAATTCTTACTAAAGAAAAGAGAGATAATTATGAAAGTACTTTCGACCGGAATGGGATGGATAGATATCCAGCATGGCGGATTAAACCGATACTTTGCCGATTACACAAAAGCGATGAAAGAACACGGACACTCTGAACTTGGGTTAATTGTGGCTCCTAAAGGAGCTGATCTCCCTTCGGACAGGAATATTCAGAATGCAACAAATGAAGTAGAGGTTAACCATTTCATACCTCGGATGAGATCAGTACAACAGCATGCTAAACAAGCTATAAGCAGCTTTCATCCAGACGTATTTAATCCTCATTTTGCCTTCTATACAACAATGGTTACAAGAGGTCATATCCCCGCCCATATCCCGATTGTTACTCATTTCCATGGACCATGGGCAATGGAATCTAGAGTAGAAGAAAAGACGAATGCAGGCGCAATCAAAGAAACGAAGTTCTGGATCAAGAAGCAAGTAGAACAATTGACTTACCGCCGTTCGGATAGCTTCATTGTCCTAAGTGAGTACTTTCGAGACGTATTGACTGAAACGTACGGAGTAGATGAGAGAAAGATAAACATTATACCCGGTGCGGTTGATCATAATCGCTTCCGACCTCATCATAATCGTGAGGAACTAAGGACACAACTAGGTATTTCCTCAAATCAACCTTTGCTGTTCTGTATTAGAAGGTTAGTTCGAAGAATGGGAATTGACCGTTTGATACATGCCATGGTCGAAGTAGTTCGTGTTCAGCCAAACGTCCAACTGTTCATAGGGGGAGATGGACCGATGCGGACGGAATATGAAGAACTCATCGTTCAACTCGGACTTTCTTCCAATGTGAAATTGCTTGGTAGAATTTCGAATGAGGAACTCGTGCAGTATTACCAAGCAGCGGATGTCAGCTTAGTTCCAACCCTCACATTAGAGGGATTCGGACTTATTACTATAGAATCTCTTGCCTGTGGAACACCAGTGTTGGGAACTCCTTATGGGGGAACGAGAGAGATTTTACATCAAATATCTGACGATTTAATGTTTAAAGACGGAACATCTGAATCTATTAGTAAGAAGATTATTGATGTCCTGAATAAGGATTCTTTCCTACCTTCCCGGGAAGCGTGCAGAGAGCATGTGCTGAATCGCTATACATGGGGGAGAGTGGCGGAAGCTGTGACCGATGTATTCACAGAAGAAATTGGAAAAAGGAAGGAATTCAAAAGATGAGAATCGCCTTTTATAACCATACGAGCACAATCAGCGGAGCGGAGATTAGTCTGCTGTTGACTGCCAAACATTTAGAAAATGCCCATCCGATATTGTTTGCACCAGAGGGAGAGTTGCTACAGAGAGCGCGCAGCCAAGGACTAGAAGTCGTTGCTTTGCCCAGTTTCCGAGCGAGAATAACTAGAAATCCGCTCCTTCTTGTTCTCTATGTTATGGGAATGTTGTGGGCAGGATGGAGACTAGCGCTTCTTATGAGAAAAAGTCAGGTGGATCTCATACATGCCAATTCAATAAGAGCGGGCATTATGGCAGGCTTATTCAGATGGTACCACCGACTGCCAGTTGTATGGCATTTGCGAGACATGCCTCCGCAGGGCTACATTGGCAAGCTTATCCGAAAGTTCGCAGGGAGTAGCGCTCAGGCACTCATCGGTATTTCCGAATCTGTCATTCAAGGGATAGATCATCCTTCTGTAGAAGGACGGTGTCATCTTGTGCATAACGGTGTGGAACTAAGGAGTTTTAATACCGAGGTAAGACAAGGGTTAAGAAAAAGAATCCGTTTAGAATTAAGAACACCGCAGGAAGCACGAGTGTTGGCGATTATAGGTCAGATTGCTCCGTGGAAGAGACAAGAAGATGCCATAGAAGCATTCGCCAGACTTGTTCGTGAGGAACGGAACACAGTTCTATGGATTGTCGGAGAAGCCAAGTTTAGGCAAGAGAATGAACAATATCTCGACAAACTGAAAGAGAAGGTTAAATCGCTACACCTTGAAGATAAAGTGTTATTTACAGGATTCAGAGAAGATGTATTGGAGATCTGCTGTTCAGCAGATCTCCTTTTATTATGTTCAGACCATGAACCCTTCGGAAGGGTCATTATTGAAGCTATGTCACAAGGGACGCCTGTCGTAGGGACGCGAGGAGGTGGCGTACCTGAGATCATCCAACATGGTGTGAATGGATTGATGTATGAGATCGGGAATGTCGATGAACTTACACATTGTATCCGGCAGGTGCTCGATGATGAGATCGTATGGTATACGCTTAGTCACAATGGACTTGAGCAGGTCCGAGAGAGGTTCTCTATCGTACAGACTACTCAAAAGATTGAACTGATTTATCAGCAGTTATTGGCGAGACCGGGCATCGAATTGCCGGAACATCAGCGTGCTAGGGAGATGATGTAATGCGAGATCTGAAAGTAGCCATTGTGCATGATTATCTCAATCAAATGGGAGGAGCGGAACGGGTAGTGGCTGTATTCCACAAAATGTACCCTGAAGCACCTATTTATACAACAATTGTAGATCGAAATAAACTGTTTCCCGAATTAAGAGATGCTGACATCAGGACGTCTTGGATGCAGCGAATTCCAGGAATATTAGGGAAATTCAAAATGTTCTTCTGGTTATACCCATTCGCGGTAAGTTCAATGAACTTGAAGGGATACGACCTTATTCTCAGCTCCAGTAGTGCGTATGCGAAAGGGGTACACAAAGACAGAGAGAGCATCCATATCTGTTACTGTCATACACCTATGCGCTTCGCATGGAACTATGAAGCGTATATGGAAAGCGTTCAAGTGCCTAATACCGTGAAAAGACTTGCGAAATGGTTGATTAAACCTCTTCAGATATGGGATAAGCACAACTCCAAGCGGGTTGATCGATTGGTTGCGAATTCTACCATTGTGAAAGAGCGAATCAGAGAATGTTATGGAATGAATGCTCAGCTTATTTTCCCACCGGTTGAGATTAGCCGGTTTAGCATCAGTAAAGGGAAGTCGGAAGATTACTTTCTAGTTGTCTCCAGGTTGGTATCGTACAAAAGAATTGATTTGGCCGTGGAGGCTTGCACCCGACTGGGTCAGCTTTTACTCGTAGTTGGCGATGGTCCAGATCGGCAGAGACTTGAACAGCTAGCAGGCGATTCCGTTATTTTTCTTGGGAGAAGTAGTGATGAAGAGGTCGTCCAATACATGCAACATTGCAAAGCGCTGATCTTTCCTGGGATTGAAGATTTCGGTATAACACCACTTGAAGTTAATGCATGTGGCAGGCCGATCATTGCTTACTGTGAGGGTGGAGCCCTAGACACGGTTGTAGATGAACAGACAGGATTATTCTTCGAGGAGCAATCGGTAAGCTCGTTAATGGCAACGATCGATCAGTTCGATCAATATCAGTGGAATCCAGAACATATTCGGCAGCATGCTGAGCAATTCAGTGAGCAAATATTTATAGAACGGCTTCAGTCCAGCATTGATGGTCTGTTGGGAACAAGAGAGATCAATTCCAAGATTACGGAAGCGGAAGGGAGCTATTAACATGCATATCGTTCTATTGTCAGGAGGAAGCGGAAACCGATTATGGCCTTTATCGAATGAGACACGTTCCAAGCAGTTTTTGAAAATATTGGATAGCGTAACTGGGCAGAGGGAGTCGATGGTTCAGAGAGTATGGGGCCAGCTTGGCAAGATGAATTTACAAGAGTCCTCGGTAGTGGCAACCGGGAGATCACAGGTAGAGCAACTTCAGAATCAGCTTGGACTTGAAGTGGAAATGGTCGTCGAGCCTGAACGAAGAGATACGTTTCCTGCTATTGCACTGGCGGCAGGGTACCTGTATTCCGTTAAAGGTGTGAGTCTAAATGATATTGTCATCGTACTTCCAGTTGATCCGTATGTAGAGGATCATTTCTTCGAGAAAGTGAAGGAGTTAGAAGCTCTAATGCTGGAAACTAAAGCTGATCTGGGATTAATAGGTGTCTCACCGGATAACCCCTCCTCGAAATTTGGCTACATCGTTCCCCAATCAACATCGAATGTAGACAATGGGATGGAATTTTACGAAGTTAGCCATTTCGTTGAGAAGCCTGAAGAACAAGTTGCTCTTCAATTGATGGAGCAGTCTGCCCTGTGGAATTGCGGCGTGTTTGCTTTTCGCCTCGAATATGTCATTAATCATCTCATAGAGCAGTCACTTCCCATTCAATACGACGAATTGCTTCATCAGTACAACCGAATGGAAAAGATAAGTTTCGATTATGCCGTGGTGGAAAAAGCAAAGAATATTATTGTTATGCCATATAAAGGAATGTGGAAAGACTTGGGGACTTGGGATGTGTTAACAGAGGAAATACACACGTCCATCATTGGAAGAGGTACATTGTCCGACGATTGCTTGAATACGCATGTTATTAATGAATTGGATATTCCTATAACAGTCATTGGTGCTCCGAATTTAATCGTTGCGGCTAGCCCAGATGGGATTCTTGTATCTGACAAGAACGCCAGTATTCGAATTAAGGATGTTATGCAATTTGGGGATCAGCGACCAATGTATGAAGAACGCCGTTGGGGACGTTATCGAGTGTTGGACTACATTAAATATCCGAATGGCAATGAAGTGTTGACCAAACGTATATGTATTCTTCAAGGGAAGAGTTTGAGCTATCAATACCATCTATTACGTCGGGAAGTATGGACGGTGGTATCCGGACAAGGCGAAATGATATTGGATGGCAAAGTGCGTATGATCGGAATGGGGGATGTGATCGTTATTTCACCTGAAGAGAAGCATAGCTTACGAGCTATGACCGATATCGAAATCATCGAGGTGCAGACAGGCAGTGAATTGATTGAAAATGACATCGTGAGATTGGCCATGAATTGGGAGGAAATAATTGATATTGTTTCGGTCTGAAAGAGGATTTCATGAATAAGTCATATATGTTGATAATATCGAAGCGATCGTGAGGTAAGAACATTGATATTAGATGCAATTAAATTGGACCTGAGTGAAGTATCCAAAGAATTATCTTTTTTACTCTTTATTTTACGTGAAGATATGCTCGATGAGACTAGCATTAAGGAATATACAGTGGATGTAGACTGGAAGCTATTTGTGAAGCTCGTTATGCATCATCGGGTATATCCTCTTGTATATTTGAAGTTGAAAGGACTTGACCCCCTCATTATTCCTACTATCGTTATGGAAGCACTTCAACAGCAATATCATAACAACACAATGAAGATGCTACATCTTAGCAGGGAAATGAATCATATTTGCAAAGCATTCGCCAAGAGTGGAATACGTACTCTTTTACTAAAGGGTCCTATTCTTGCAATACAGCTCTATGGAGATTTGGCGCACAGGACATCCAAAGATCTAGATATTCTAGTTCCCGCAGAAGATGTGGAGAAGGCTGAGGAAATACTGGCACAGCTTGGTTACGAGTCAAAGGATGAGCATATATTGGACAATTGGAAGAAGAAATCACATCACCTATCCTTCGAGCATAGTAAGCATTTTGCACAAGTTGAAATTCACTGGCGGTTGAATCCTCATTTCAGTGAGTCATTCTCGTTCGATCACCTATGGGAACGTAAGAATGATGTGACATTGTCCAATCAAACGTTTCACAATTTAGGCAATGAAGATCTGCTCCACTATCTTACTGACCATGGTGCCAGGCATGGCTGGTTCCGATTACGTTGGTTAATGGATATTGAAAGGTTGCTACCTACAATAAACAGTGGAAATATGAAATTTCATTTCGATCAATATGGCGGACAGCAATACGTAGGGCAGGCATTTATCCTATTATCGCACCTGCTATCAACGAAGATCCCTCATGATTTAGAATTATTGACGATAAGCACTAAATCACACCGACTAGCAGAAATGGCCCTCTATTATATAACAAGAATCGTTAAATTAAATCCGGTACCAGAGAAAAGTGTGGCTTGGCATTATAATCGCTACTTATTTAAGTTAATGTCGGGAAAACAGAAATGTACTTATCTTGTTAACAAGCTTTCTCCCAGCTCACAAGATGCTTTATTATTGCCATTGCCTAAAACACTTCATTTCCTCTACTTCCCACTTCGACCTATTCTTTGGTTCTTGCGTCGAATGAAACATCAATCCGTATAAACTGTGTCTTATCTTAATAGAGGAGGTTACTATTCATGAGCATTGAATTAATCACAACGGATGATCTTATCGTACAATCTGAGGGTTTCATGGTAAGCGATATGGATGGCGAGAAAGTGATGCTGAGCATCGAGAACGGCAAATATTATAATCTCGGGCAGATCGGTGGCCGGATTTGGGAACTTCTGGCTTCCCCTGTTACCATTGCAAGCATGGTAGAGCAATTAGTGATGGAGTATGAGATCGAACATGATGTGTGCGAGAAGCAAGTATATACATTCATGCAGCATCTTGCATCCGAAGGACTCGTGCAGGTGAGTAAGCAATAATGAGTTGGTATAAGAAAGTACGCAGATTTAGTTCTTATCCTCTTGTTGTGAAGTGGATGTTCGTAGAAGCTTATTTCTACCTGGCGTGGGGAAGGGTGATGAAGTTATTACCTTTCTCCAAAGTGGTCCCTTCCTTAGGGGAGCGTATGAAGGAAACGCCAAATACGACTTGTACGGAGCAGGACTTGTTTCTGTTACGTAGAGTGTCGAAGGCCGTCCATGCGATGAGTCGTGTAACATGGTGGGAGAGTCAGTGCTTGGTCAAGGCCATAGCAGCGATGAAGATGCTAGAGCGAAGAGGAATCTCGAGTACCTTATATCTGGGAAGTGGCCGAGATGACCAGGGACAGATGGTTGCGCATGCTTGGCTGCGTAGCGGCTCTTACATTGTGACAGGTAAAGAAGGACACGAGAGGTATGCTGTCGTAGGGATATTTGGGAGTAGCAACCATTCTAAAGCTCTAGTGTCTATGAAGCGGTAAACCGCATAAGGAGTTATTTATAATGAAAGATCTATTGTATTTCGTTCGTAAAATGCAGCGTGTCGCAGGGTTTAAACTGTATTTCAATATGTTCATGACGTTGATCATAAGTTTACTGGACGGCATTGGTATCTATTTGATCGTTCCACTTCTCAGTACTATAGGCGTATTTGATATGAATATGGATGGAATACCGCTGGTCTCATCACTAAAATCTTTAATAGAGTCATGGTCATTTGAGTTGAATTTACCGATTGTACTGGCTATATATGTTGTCATTGTGGGGGGGCAAGCACTACTCCAACGAAGCCAGATTTTGTTGAATTCTAGAATTCTGCAAAGCTTTATCCGTACACTCCGGATCGAGACGTATCAAGGATTGATACAAGCGAAATGGGAGTTCTACCTGCGCAAGCGTAAGTCAGACTTCAACCATATTATGTCTAATGAACTTGCGCGTGTGAATTTCGGCACCTCTTTATTCTTACAGATGATCTCTTCCGTTATTTTCACAATAATACAGATCGCTCTTGCCTTGTGGCTGTCACCGATACTAACGGTGGTCGTACTGGTCAGTGGCGGGCTATTGGCCCTTTATTCACGTAAATTTATTAAGAAGTCGAAGCGTATTGGTGAAGATACAACAGAACTGTCTAAGTATTATTTCGCAGGGATCAGCGATCATTTCAATGGTATTAAGGATATTAAGAGCAATAGATTGGAGCAGTCTCATATACACTGGTTCAGAAATTTGTCTGAAAGAATGGAAAATAACTTTATCCAGTTGGGAAAGGTTAATTCCCTGTCTCAGCTAATTTATCGAATATCCTCTGTAGTATTGGTTGCCGGCTTCGTCTATCTGGCACTTGAGGTTATTCATACTCCAGCCGAACAATTAATTATCGTTATTCTCATCTTCTCACGACTGTGGCCGAGGTTTATTGGCATCCAAGCGAACACCGAGCAGCTTGTAACTAATTTGCCAGCATTTCAAGCGATGCGCAAGCTACAAATAGAATACGAGGCAGAGAAGGAACTCGGAGATATTGTATCCATTGGTGAGCCTGTTCGATTGAATATGAAATACGGAATAGAATGTAGGGATGTGAACTACAGGTACGATTCCAAAGAACTCGTATATGCTTTGCGTGATATTAATGTACATATACCCGCTAACCGCATGACGGCAATCGTTGGTAAATCAGGTGCAGGCAAGAGCACGCTTATTGATATGTTGATGGGGCTAATTCATCCGGAGAATGGGCAAGTAATGATTGACGGTGTGTCACTTAAAGATGATCAGCAGCTTCTGTCTCTACGCAGTTCGATCGGATATGTAGCACAGGATCCGTTTCTCTTCAATGAGAGTATTCGTGATAATCTGAAGTTGGTCAATCCTTCTGCTAATGATGACGAGCTATGGGAAGCATTGAAATTCTCTGCCTCCGAACAATTTGTACGTAAACTTCCTCAAGGACTGGATACGGTAATCGGTGACCGGGGGATCCGATTGTCTGGAGGAGAACGGCAACGGATTGTGTTAGCAAGAGCCATATTGAAACGTCCTGCCATTCTTGTGTTAGATGAAGCGACAAGCGCGCTAGACAGTGAGAATGAACGATTGATTCAAGAGGCGCTGGAACATCTGAAAGGAAGCATGACAATTATCGTTATCGCTCACCGACTATCTACGATTCGCAATGCGGATCAGGTGATAGTCATGGAGGAAGGTCAGGTTATTCAACAAGGCGGATATCAGCAACTATCGCAGGAGAGTAAAGGTACCTTCAGACAGCTACTTAATTATCAGACGGGTGCTCAGATGTAAGTAGCCCGTGAAGTAATCACTGATAAGCGAGAACCAGAAAAAACATGTATGTCTAATATGGGCGGTATGATGCAAAAGGAAGCTTCTCATGAGTTCATTGAACTTGTGGGAGGCTTCTTTTTTATGCCAATTGTGAGGGAGATCATTAATATTGTGCGATAAATAGTATTGCTCAATATAGTCGCAATGAGTAATATGAGTAAGGTATGTTCAATATAAAATAGAGATAAATAGGATGGAGAGCACCATGAAGACAACACATCAGAGCGCATTAATTTTCTCATTTACTTTTATGGCTTTTATTCTGGGTACGACGGAGTATATTATTGTTGGCTTACTCCCGGAGATATCCGCGAGCTTCGGGGTTACGCTAGCGACAGCTGGGGCCTTGATATCTGGCTTCGCGATCGCTTATGCAATTGGCACACCCATTATGATGTCCTTGTGCAGCCGATTTCCGAAGCGGATTATGATTCTTGTATCGCTTGTATTGATTCTGCTGCTGAATTTATGGAGTGCTATTGTTGGAACTTACAGTATGCTACTGGTGACTAGAATAGTTACTGCCGTACTATGTGGTTTTGTTCTTTCTATAGCAATTACGGTAGCGAATGAAGTGGTTGACCGGGAGAAGAGAGGTAAAGCGATTGCTACAATGTTGAGCGGCTTCGCTGTCGCGAATGTATTAGGTGTGCCGATCGGCACTTTTGTAGGGCAGTTTTTTACTTGGCCTGCAGCATTTGTTCTTAATGGAATATTAGCTGGAATTGCCATAGTGCTAAATTATGTCTATGTTCCACGCAAACTACAGAAGCCTGTGCCCAGCTCACTCAAGGATCAGATCGCACTGTTCACGAATGGACGTATTATTCTTGCGTTTCTCATTCCGGTTACGGCAGTGGGAGCCGTATTTGTGGTGTACACTTACATTACACCGATACTGGTGCAAGTGATGAATATTCCTAAGAGCTCGGTGAGCGGTGTCCTGTTAGTATATGGGCTTGCCACGATTGTCAGCAACTGGATTGGAGGCAAGATTGCGACTGGGAATGCGGTAAGTAAGCTTAGATTCGTATTTCTTGTACAAGCTTCGGTCTATATCCTCTTTAGTATGACCGCATCGATCTCAATTCTAGGAATGATCGTACTAATTGTTCTAGCCACAATGTCAAGTATTGTGAGTGCACCCGCCCAGCTCTATTTGATTGATTTGGCCAAGCAGTCCTCACCAAAAGCGAAGGACCTCGCTGCAACGTTGAATCCAGTAGCCTCTAACTTAGGAATCGCAGGTGGATCTGCGATTGGTGGTGTGGTAATCCAACATGGAGGATTAACCTTCCTTCCTGTAGCTGCTGCCATCCTAGCGATATCGGCATGTGTGATTGCGTGTATATGTTACAGGTTGGATCATCAAAGTCAAACAGCGGTTATCGGTCAGAATCAAAACTTAACCTGAAGAGCAGATTTGCTTAATAAATACCTGGATACTGCAGACAAAATAGGAGTAGAAGCCTAAGTGTATCTACACCATATCTTAATAACAACAAGCGTTGCACTATTATGAACCCAAGCGCTTGTTGTTTGCTGTCTTACCGTTCATTAGTTTCACCACCTCGTAAGGATTATAACAAATATATAGACCATAAAGGAGCGATAACATGAACGAATCAACTAAAAGTAACTCTACATATTTTTTGAAAATAAGGGAAGGATAAGTTTTTAAGGGGGCTTATATACGATGGGTAAAGAAAAAATTAAATTATGGACAAGCCAATATTTAATTATTATATTATTGTCTTTAGTAATGTTTTCTTCTTTTTATATGATTACAGCGGGTTTCCCAATTTTTGTATCAACCATTAGTGATAATCCTGCGATTGCAGGAATCATGACGACGACCTTAATGTTAGCATCACTAATTACGCGCTTCTTTGCAAGTGTGATTATCCAAAAAGTTAATATGAAATTGCTCCTCATTATTTCCCTCCTTTATTTTTTGGGCACAATCGGTCTTACATTTGTAAACGACTCCGTCGTATTTTTAATATTCATTAGAGCACTGCAAGGTGTTGGATTTTGTATGCTTACGAGTTTAGTCTTTACGATATCAAGTAATATTGTTCCTAAATCTCGGTTAGGTGAGGGCATTGTTTTTTTCGCAATGTCTACAAGCGTTGGGACGACACTTGGGCCGCTAATCGCTATTTCTTATCTTGCAAATTATTCATTCCGGTCGATGATGATGTTAACTCTGGGCCTTATGTTTGTTGCATTTCTGTGCAGTTTTTTCACAAAAAATACGGTTAAAAAAGAAAGAGAAAGTCCACAGGCGACAAAAAAGGAACCTTTCTATAAGTACATGTTCGATAAACGTATCCTTCTTCCAAGTATTTTAGTAGCTTTCAATTACATGGCACTTGCTGGAACTGTCAACTTTATGGGGGCGTTTGGTAAAGAAATCAATGTTGGCGGAAGAATTTCACAGTTTTTTATCGCACAAGGAATTACAATGATATTAATTCGTGCTTTCTCTGGTAAAATTTTCGATCGATTCGGTCACAGAGTTCTTATTATTCCTGGCGCCATTTCAGGGGCAGTAGGTTTGATCTTATTAGGCTTCTCAACTAGTATGTGGATGGTTCTCGTTTCAGGGGGGTTATTCGGAATCGCTTTTGCGGTGATCCATCCAATTATCCAAGCTTGGGCATTAACTCTTGTTCCACCCGAGAAAAAAGCAACAGCCAATTCTATGCTTCTTATTTTTATAGATTTTGGTTTGGCCATTGGATCAGTAGGACTTGGTTTCTTAGCAAAAAGTATTGGGTACGGCATGACTTTTAGTTGTTCGTCAGCTTTTATGATTGTTATTTTGTTATTGTATCTAATTGGGAGAAAGAAAACGGTACCATTAGAAGCTAATAAGAAAAAATCATCCTGAACGAAACATACTAGCATACGAACGGGATAAACCATAACATACTGGGGCTGTACCATTGTCAACATTGACATTTGGGGCAGCCCCTACTTGACTGAAGCACTTCGTTAGTCATGGGAGAATGAAGCACGGGCGACTTTCTGCAGATAAAATCTATGTTCTTATGCGGTTTGATATTAGAACTTCATATCCGCTATGATTGAGAAAGGGGGCTGGTTATGGGAAATATGTATTCTAGTGACATAGAAGGTATAACGGATTTCCCTCTTATGGTAATGGGGATTTCCGGGAACCTGCGCTTGAGGTTCACTTGGTAGATGGGGAGTCCTTTTCTTGTATTAGTTCTCGAAGTACACATGCCTGGCCAGAAACTCCAAATCCTGCTGTCTGTAAGCTAGAGGACTGACCCCAAAATAGGAACGGAACACCTTTCCGAAATAACTGGCATTATCATCGGTTTCTTAAGGTGTTTTTCCATTGATAAAATCCATTGAAAAACTTTTGCTGTTATAACTTGCAAATCCCTATCTGCATGAACCTGCACATCTTTAAAAATACTCCACAATAAATCAATCGGAACGGATTCCTGAGGGAGCTGGATAACTGGACCGGAATGCGCGATGAGCTGATCCCAGAGTGGAATCGCTCAGACTGATGAGATAGCCGATTCTTTTAAAAGATACTGTTAATTAAAATCAGCTACTTACTAAGCTTTGATATCGATAGTACCACCCAAATTGGGTTGCACGGCATGTTTAAATTATTTTGGGCCAGTCCAATGGGTACCCCCCTACACTATGCGAAGTGTGTAAAAAGATTCAATTCTACAAATGTAAGTTGACAATGAGTAGATAAATGAATTAATGTATATATGAGCACATGTTCATATATCGATATAACAAACAATCTATTACTGGAGGTGAATCCTACAATGAACGAGGATATGAATAAAGGTGAAACGAACGTTAGTAAAGAGGGGCATTTAGACGAAGAAACATTATTTGTTGTGTCACAAACATTTAAAGCGTTGAGTGATCCAACAAGAATACGTATATTAAACTTATTATGTTCAGATGAGCATTCCGTTAATGATATCGCAGAAATTTTAAATTTAAGTCAATCCACCGTATCACATCAATTACGTTTCTTAAAAAACTTACGACTCGTTAAGTTTAGAAGAGAAGGTACGACGTTATATTATTCGAGAGATGATGATCACGTTATGAATCTGTTAGTACAAGCGATTGAACATGCGACGCATAATTAGATATAAGTGAGAGTTCAAAAAGTCGACTTTTCAGCACCGAGAAGATTGGATGAAGATAGGGAGTGAGGAGCGGAGTGTAGGCAGTACCTACGTGAGCACCGGAAGGACCGGCTGAATTCAATCTTCGATGTCGAATACACCTCTTGAGATGCTTCGTGATCAAAAGATGACTTTTTGAACTTCCTCTAATAAAGGAGAATTTATATGGGACACAATCATGGGCATGACCACGATCACACGCATGGTGCCAATAAAAAGGTATTATTGATCTCATTCATCATCATTACAGGTTATATGATCGTTGAAGTCATTGGTGGTTTTTTAATAAATAGTCTTGCCCTCTTATCAGATGCTGGGCATATGCTAAGTGACTCGATCGCATTAGCCATCGCTTTAGTTGCATTTATATTAGGAGAAAAAGTAGCGAGTCATAGTAAGACATTTGGTTATAAACGATTTGAGATTTTAGCAGCTGTGTTAAATGGAGTTACATTAATTGTGATTGCACTATTTATTTTTTATGAAGCGATTAAACGCTTTGCGAACCCACCTGAAGTTGCAACCACAGGGATGCTTATTGTTAGTGTCATTGGATTATTGGTCAACATTGTTGTAGCGTGGATTATGATGCGTGGTGGCGATACTGAGGATAATTTAAATATGCGTGGGGCATACTTACATGTACTAAGTGATATGCTTGGCTCTGTTGGTGCCATTGCGGCTGCATTACTAATCATGTTCTTTGGTTGGGGGTGGGCAGATCCACTTGCGAGTGTCATTGTTGCGATTCTCGTATTAAGAAGTGGTTACTATGTAACGAAGGCAGCGATTCATGTATTGATGGAAGGAACGCCATCCAATGTTGATGTCAGCGATGTGATACAGACCATTGAACAAACAAAAGGCATTCAAAGCATCCATGATTTACATATTTGGACGATTTCGAGTGGACTAAATGCCCTTTCTTGCCATGCTGTTGTTGATGATGGGCTTACCATTGCCGAAAGTGAAAAGTTGTTACGTAAGATAGAACATGAACTTGAACATAAAGGGATTACGCATGTGACGATCCAACTGGAGACAGCGGCACATAAACATGACGAATCGATCCTTTGTACGATAAAAAACGAACCGGCACATGATCACGATCATTAAGAATCATGTTTCATTAAAATGGATAAGAGCGTGACGCATATATTTTTTGTAAGAGTAAATCTTCTAGTTTACATACCCTAGGTGGGTATGGTATGATTAATTTAAGTTAGCAGAACGAACGATGAAAATTGAAAGAATACTTTATTTGAAGGAGATCATAATGATGCAGAATGTAACATTAAACGTACAAGGTATGTCTTGTGGACATTGCGTTAAATCCGTAGAAGAAAACGTAGGTAAATTAGCGGGTGTTGAACAAGTAAAGGTAAACTTAGCGGAAGCCCAAGTAGATATAGCATTTGATGAAGCGCAAGTGACACTAGAACAAATTAAAGAAACAATCGAAGAACAAGGTTATGACTTAGCATAAATAAACGGAGTGCTCTAGTAGCACTCTATTATTTTCAAAAATATATACCCCATGGGGGTATTGTGAAGGTGGCTAGTAACATGAGTGTAGAAGTTAAAGAAGCTAATCTACAAATTACAGGGATGACGTGTGCAGCGTGTGCAATACGTATTGAGAAGGGTCTGAATAAAATGGATGGTGTTGAACAAGCCAATGTCAATCTAGCGCTTGAGAAGTCATCGATTAAATATGATCCGACGAAACTTAGTGAAGCGGATTTCGAGAAGAAAATTGAGGCACTTGGTTATGGTGTTGTGAAACAACAAACAGAGCTAGACATTACAGGGATGACGTGTGCAGCGTGTGCCATACGTATTGAAAAAGGGTTAAACAAAATCGAAGGAGTCTCATCTGCAAACGTCAACTTAGCACTTGAAAAAGCAACGATTAAATTCAATCCATCCGAAGTAGCCATTGCAGAGATCATTGCGAAAGTTGAAAAGTTAGGTTTTGGTGCGCATCAAAAAGTGGATGAGCAGGAAACGGTGGATCATCGTGAAAAAGCAATCCAAACACAAAAGCGTAAATTTATAATATCAGCCATTTTATCATTACCATTACTTTGGACGATGGTAGCACATTTTTCATTTACATCGTTCCTTTATCTGCCGGATATCTTAATGAATCCATGGCTACAAATGGCGCTCGCAACACCTGTACAATTCATTGTCGGGAAACAGTTCTACGTCGGTGCATACAAAGCATTACGAAATGGAAGTGCCAACATGGACGTACTCGTTGTTATGGGTACATCCGCAGCATACTTTTACAGTGTATACCAAGCGCTGATCACGATGGGGTCAAGTCATGCGCCACATCTTTATTTTGAAACAAGTGCGGTACTAATTACGCTCATTATTCTAGGTAAACTATTTGAAGCAAAAGCAAAAGGTCGTTCATCAGAAGCGATTAAAAAATTAATGGGCTTACAAGCAAAAACGGCGATCGTTATACGTGACGGGGTTGAAAAGGAAATTCCATTAGAAGAGGTTATCATTGGTGACACCGTTTTAGTGAAACCGGGTGAAAAGATTCCCGTTGATGGTGAAGTGTTAAGCGGAAATACAGCGGTAGATGAATCGATGTTAACAGGGGAAAGCCTTCCCGTTGATAAGAAACAAGGTGACATATTATACGGTTCAACAATTAACAAGAACGGCTTCATACAAATGAAAACAACTAAAGTTGGTCGTGATACAGCATTAGCACAAATCATTAAGGTTGTAGAAGATGCGCAAGGTTCGAAAGCACCGATCCAGCGTTTAGCGGATCAAATTTCAGGTATTTTTGTACCTATCGTTGTAGGGATTGCGGTTGTCACATTCTTCATTTGGTTTCTATGGGTCAAACCAGGTGAATTTACACCAGCGTTAGAAGTGTTAATTGCCGTACTTGTGATTGCATGTCCATGTGCGCTTGGTCTTGCAACTCCAACGTCGATTATGGCAGGCTCTGGTCGTGCAGCTGAATTTGGAGTTTTGTTCAAAGGTGGCGAGCATTTAGAGCAGACACAAAGTATTGATATCGTTGTTGTTGATAAAACAGGTACAGTGACACATGGCAAACCAGTATTAACCAATGTGGTTATAGCAGATGGGCAAGATGAGAAACATTTCTTATCCCTTATCGGTGCAGCAGAGAAACAATCTGAACATCCATTAGCAGAAGCTATTGTTCAAGGTATCCAAGATAAAGGAATTGAACTAGGCAATGTTCAATTGTTCGAAGCGATTCCTGGTTACGGAATACAAGCAACGGTATCTGGTCAAAGTGTCGTTATTGGGACGCGTAAATTAATGCAACAATATGGTATTGATGTTTCAAATGTGTTATCAAAGATGGAACAACTCGAAGAAAACGGTAAAACAGCGATGCTGGCTGCGATTGATGGGCAGTACGCAGGTCTAGTGGCCGTTGCAGATACAATTAAAGAAACATCAAAGGAAGCTATTCGCCGCCTGAAAGACATGGGGATTACGGTCATTATGATGACAGGTGATAACCAACGAACAGCAACAGCCATTGGTACTGAGGTTGGTGTTGATCACATTATTGCCGAAGTCCTTCCTGAAGGCAAAGCGGAAGAAGTGAAGAAACTACAAGCAACGGGTAAAAAAGTGGCGATGGTCGGTGATGGTATCAATGACGCTCCAGCTCTTGCAACAGCGAATATTGGGATGGCGATTGGTACTGGGACTGACGTAGCGATGGAAGCTGCCGATATTACACTGATTCGTGGTGACTTAAACAGCATTGCCGATGCGATCATGATGAGTCGTAAAACGATGCGCAATATCAAACAAAATTTATTCTGGGCGTTTGCCTATAATATTATTGGTATTCCGATCGCCGCAATGGGGCTACTTGCACCTTGGGTTGCAGGTGCAGCGATGGCATTCAGTTCGGTATCCGTTGTATTAAATGCACTACGATTACAACGCGTGAAGTTTTGAACTACTCACCACTTAACCGACCTTACGGTCTGTTTAAAGTGGGAGATTCCTAAGAACACCAACCTAACGGTTGGTTTTTGATTAGGCGATCCCCGTCATTCCAACGGTTAGAAGTCTTATGGCTTCATTTTTAATATTGATTCCTGCGTTAATATCTCTTTGATGATGGGTATGGCACTCTGGGCAGTCCCATTCACGTAGTCTGAGATTTTTAACGTCTATGTTTTTGTAGCCACAACTTGAGCAGAGCTGGCTCGAAGGAAAGTTTCTAGCAACGGTAACGACTTGTTTTCCCGACCATTTCGCTTTGTATTCAATCATACTCTTGAATTGTGACCATGATACGTCGCTGATGGCTTTAGCTAGATTGTGATTTTTAAGCATATTTGATACCGACAAATCTTCCATCCCAATCATGTCGTGGTTTTTGACAATTTCGGTTGAAATCTTGTCTAAGTAATCTTTTCGTGCATTGGTAATCTTCTCATGAATACGAGCTACTTTTAT
>NZ_JBXCIZ010000006.1:0-232439 GCF_056786405.1 Paenibacillus sp. Y859
TCAAGATGAGATTTCCCAATTAGTAAGACCCCTTGAAGACTACGAGGTAGATAGGTTGGAGGTGGAAGCGCAGCAATGTGCGGAGCTGACCAATACTAATCGGTCGAGGGCTTATCCTATAATGTTCTAACACAAATTCGTTCGTATCTAGTTTTCAGGGAATCAATCTCTGATTCATGATTCATTTGGAGAGATACCCAAGTGGCTATAAGGGGACCCTCTGCTAAGGGGTTAGACTGTGTAAACGGTGCGTGGGTTCGAATCCCACTCTCTCCGCCATTGATCTATCATGAATAAGTAAGGAATATATATGTGGCGGTGTAGCTCAGCTGGCTAGAGCGTACGGTTCATACCCGTGAGGTCGGGGGTTCGATCCCCTTCGCCGCTACCATACATACCCAGGAGGCTTAGCTCAGCTGGGAGAGCATCTGCCTTACAAGCAGAGGGTCGGGGGTTCGATCCCCTCAGCCTCCACCATCATTTTTGATGGATGCACTTATATATAGTGTACTCATACACTTGCCGTTGTAGCTCAACTGGTAGAGCAACTGACTTGTAATCAGTAGGTTGGGGGTTCAAGTCCTCTCGACGGCACCATTTTTACTAAAAAGTGTGGAACCGTGGTGTAGTTGGCCTAACATGCCTGCCTGTCACGCAGGAGATCGCGGGTTCGAATCCCGTCGGTTCCGCCATTTTTTTGTTTAAATAATATATTGTGGCTTGGTAGCTCAGTCGGTAGAGCAAAGGACTGAAAATCCTTGTGTCGGCGGTTCGATTCCGTTCCAAGCCACCTTTTTTCTGCGGAGGATTAGTGAAGTGGCTAAACACGGCAGACTGTAAATCTGCTCTCATCGAGTTCGGTGGTTCGAATCCATCATCCTCCATTCTTACTATGAGCCATTAGCTCAGTTGGTAGAGCACCTGACTTTTAATCAGGGTGTCGAAGGTTCGAATCCTTCATGGCTCATCTCATAATACGATAAAGTCATCAACCTCTAGAGGTTGATGACTTTTTGTTTACTCTTCTTTTGGGACTAGATATGTTAGTATATTAATAAATAGGTGAAGTGGTAGGTGGGTTAACTTGATAATGAGGATGGAATCATTACGGCAGAAGTTACAACAAATTGTAGGTATACCCCTCACGATTAAAGAACTAAATAAGCAGGACACTGACTCTTTTTTCAATTATAAAAACAGTACGCTGATGGATTCAGTTGTGAACGAGGGCGAAGTATGGTTTCCTCTGTATAACAAAGATGGTAAAATGTCGGTCCTAGCAGGTGAATTAAATGCGTTAAGTTTAGAGGAAGTTCAATTCATGGAACTTATTCTGGCTAACATGAGGGATCAATCACAAGTATCAATAACCCCTCAAGAGGAAGAGAAGAGAGATATTCATAATCTGAGCCTGTGGATTCAGGAACAGATTGAATTAGGACAGCTAGAGGTACGTATTCCAGAACATCTTTTAGTCCAGAAACAAATGATATCGGAAATGGTACCTTTTGTACTAAGTAGTGAGGGCACTCATTTGCCGGACATATCGTACATACAATTAAAGAAACTACTCATTAGCTATTTCGATGGGGAGATCATATTAATTCCACTAAAGAATCATGAATGGTTAATCTTAGCACGTCAAGAACTAATCTTGGGGAGCTTGGATGAGCGAGAGGACGAGCAGGAGGAGACGGTAGAAGAGATACTATCTGCATTTTGCCTTGGTTTACATGAGCTAGTTGCCAATGAATGGGTAGGAGTATTTCACTTGTCGGTTGCACTTCCATTAGATATAAGGAATGGGTTACCTGCAATCGTAGTTATGTTGAGAGAGACGATACTTCTTGGAAAGACTTTTCACATTACGGATTATATTCACCTTCCCTGGGATTTGGTATTAGAACAACTTGTTTTTAGTATACCTAGTAGTCAACGGACTCAGTTCCTACAACATGTGGGAGATCACTCGATTCTATTGACAGATACAGAAACACTTTTGACGTTGGAGACTTTTTTTGAATTAGATTGTAATGTCAGTGAGACAGCAAAGAGAATGTATATTCATAGGAATACACTCATTTATCGGCTCGATAAGATCAAGAATGAGACAGGTCTTGATGTTCGGAACTTTGGAGATGCCGTTCTGATTAAACTCACAATGCTATTGTATAAAGTGACGAAAAGGAAATAGTTTTTTTGTGCAGTTTGTGGATAGCCAGTCTTGATGATGTTAGGTAGAATAAGAATATCAAATGGTTACGATTACAAACATATTACTTAGGGGGAAAATATAATGGCAGGTGTACGCTTAGAGCATATCTACAAGAAATACGCGGGTGCAGACAAAGCAACAGTTATCGATATCAATCTTGATATTAAAGATAAGGAATTTTTGGTCCTCGTTGGACCATCTGGTTGTGGTAAATCTACAACACTTCGGATGATCGCTGGCTTGGAAGAGATTTCAGAAGGTAAACTTTATATCGGAGATCGTGTTGTAAATGATGTAGCGCCTAAAGACCGTGATATTGCGATGGTATTCCAATCTTATGCCTTGTATCCTCATATGAACGTATATCAGAATATGGCTTTCGGTCTAAAATTGCGTAAAGTGAAAAAAGACGAAATCGAAAAGAAAGTACGTAACGCAGCAAAAATTCTAGATATTGAGCATTTGCTTGATCGTAAACCAAAAGCACTTTCTGGTGGTCAACGTCAACGTGTTGCCTTGGGTCGTGCGATTGTACGTGATCCGCAAGTCTTCTTGATGGATGAGCCTCTTTCCAACTTGGATGCGAAACTACGTGGTCAAATGCGTGCGGAAATTACTAAATTGGCTAAACGTCTAGAAACAACTGTTATCTATGTAACGCATGACCAAACAGAAGCTATGACAATGGGTGATCGTATCGTTGTTATGCAAGATGGTATCATTCAACAAGCTGCTTCTCCAGAAGAGCTGTATAACAGCCCAACTAATCTATTTGTAGCTGGTTTCATCGGATCACCAACAATGAACTTTATCCATGGTACACTAAGTGAATCCAATGGTAATGTTCGCTTCAAATCAAGTGGTCTAGATGTAGAAGTTCCTGGTGGTAAGGCTCAAATCTTGAAGAGTAGAGGTTTGATTGGTAAAGAAGTAATTATGGGCGTTCGCCCTGAAGATATTCATGAAGAGCCTGTATTCTTAGAAGCATCACCGAACACGATCTTTACATCAAATGTTGATGTTACTGAGAACCTTGGACATGAAATGTTACTTTACTTGAGTGGTTTAGGTGAAGATACCGTTATTGCTCGTGTAGATGGCCGTTCTACAACTCGTGATGGTAGTACAGTTCGCTTGGCAGTTGATATGAACAAAGTTCATATCTTTGATAAAGAAACTGAACTTAACGTTCTAGTTGCAGAGTAATACAATATCATTAATGCATACAGAGACCGCCCGAAAGGGTGGTCTTTTTGAAATTCTGGCAGTGATTGCATTCAATAGCAATTTCATTTACGATAGATATAGTGAAAAAGGGTTTAATTGTTTTGAACATGAACTCAACTATTGTAGGTACATAGATACACTTGATGAGAGGAAGATAAGACATGGCTAAACGTGTTAAAGTTTCAGAACTAGTTCAACAATTCCACATGGAAGTCATCGCAGGTGAAGAAGGTCTTAAACGAACCATTACGGTAGATGATTTAAATCGGCCTGGTCTTGAAATGGCAGGATATTTTGAATATCATCCTCAAGAGCGAGTGCAGCTCCTTGGGAAAACGGAATTAGCGTTCTTCGAAATGTTGACCGATGAGGAAAAAGTAGACCGTATGCAGAAAATCTGTACGGATGAGACTCCTTGTATCGTAGTGACAAGGTCTCTAGAAGTACCACAAGAGCTAATTGATATTAGTAATGAGAGGAATCTACCTGTGCTACGTAGTAGTATGGCTACGACGATTCTGTCTAGTAAGATCACCGGATTCCTTGAGCAGAAATTAGCACCTACAACAACTATTCATGGTGTACTGTGTGATGTCTATGGAGTAGGAATGCTTATTACAGGTTCTAGTGGTATTGGTAAAAGTGAGACTGCATTAGAACTGGTCAAAAGAGGGCATCGCCTTGTGGCAGATGATGCGGTGGAAATTCGCCAAACATCGGACAACCAGCTTCATGGTTCAGCACCTGAGTTGATTAGACATTTACTTGAAATTCGTGGCGTAGGTATTATTAATGCGATGACTCTCTTTGGCGCAGGCGCCGTACGTAACAATAAACGGATCACGTTAGTCGTTAAGCTAGAGAATTGGCAACAGGATAAACAATATGATCGACTGGGATTAGATGAGGAAACGACACGGATCATTGACACGGATATTCCATTGGTGACGATTCCTGTGCGACCAGGACGGAACCTTGCTGTTATTATTGAAGTGGCTGCAATGAATTATAGACTGAAACAAATGGGTCTGAATGCGGCTCTTCAATTCACAAATAAATTGACAGCAACGATTGCGGAAGAAAGCGATGATATGGATTAGGAGTGATCAGATGGCTACTTTATTACTTAATCCAATCGCAATATCGATTGGAGCGCTACAGGTTCATTGGTATGGCCTAATTCTTGGATTGGGTGCGTTGGCTGGGATTTTGCTTGCGATTCGTGAAGGTCGGAGATATGGTATTTCTTCAGAGTTCTTCATGGATCTGTTGTTGATAGGTGTTCCTTCGGCGCTTATTGGTGCACGCATTTATTATGTTGCTTTTAAATGGGAAGATTATAGAGGAAACCTTTGGGATGTATTTAAAATATGGAATGGTGGTATCGCTATCTACGGAGCTTTAATAGCTGCGATCATATTTGCCATCTTCTTTACACGTTATAAAGGATATAAATTTTGGCGGATCGTTGATATTTGTGCGCCTGGATTACTTATTGGACAAATCATTGGGCGATGGGGGAATTTCGTTAACCAAGAAGCCTATGGTGGACCAGTGGAACAGTCATTTTTGCAAAATAACTTACATTTACCGGATTTTATCGTGAATCAAATGAATGTTCAAGGGGTATTTCACCATCCAACATTTCTATATGAGTCGCTATGGAATCTTGTAGGTCTAGGGCTACTACTCATTCTACGTCGGCAGAAATTTCTGCGTGCAGCTGAGTTGTTTCTTTCTTATTTCATTTGGTATTCGATTGGCAGGTTCTTCATTGAAGGTTTGCGTACGGATAGTCTAGCTTTTCAAGGCCCAGAATGGTTAGCGTCTATGATCAATGGTCTATGGAGCCCTATGAAAGGGTTGGGGTTCGATTATGGACATCTGGATGTTGATTATGGAAATGTGAGAATATCACAGCTATTGCCGATCTTGATTATTATTGGTGCCGTAGCTTTTATTATCTATCGACGTGTAACAAGCAGAGCGGAAGAGAGATATCTCGATCCCATTATATGTACAAAGGTAACTGTAGATACGATGCCAGAAGCATCATTAAACCACAGGCAACCGAAGAAGACACCATCTTCAGAACGTATAGCACAGGAAGAAGAAGGTTCAAAGGATACTAAAAAGGAGTAACTACTACATGATTAACACCGTTTTATTTGATCTTGATGGAACGATTATTGACACTAACGAACATATTATTAATTCTTTCATACATGCATTACAAGACCATGCCCCTGCTCCGTTCTCGAGAGACCAGATTATTCCGCGGATGGGAATGACATTAGAACAGCAAATTGTTCATTTCACAGGTACGGAGGATGTAACTCCTTTTGTAAAGGACTATAGAAGTTACTATGATAGTAATCATGATGGGAATGTAGGTCCCTTTCCACAGGTGTTGGAAGTGATTGAAGAATTACATGCACGGGGAATCGCTATGGGTGTTGTAACGACAAAGAATCGACCAGGTACTTTAAAAGTACTTGAGATGTTCGGACTTATGAAGTATATGGATTCGATTGTGACTGTTAACGATGTCGAGCATGCGAAGCCCCATCCAGAACCTGTGCTTAAGGCAGTGAAGGAGCTTGGATCGGATCCCAGTAAGACGCTAATGATAGGGGATAGCCCAGCTGATATTCAGGCTGCTCAAGCGGCAGGAGTGTTATCTGCGGGTGTCTCTTGGTCGCTGAAAGGTGAGCAAGCACTTAGAGTGTACAATCCAGAATATATGTTGCATACGATGAAGGATTTATATCTTGTGTTAGAACAGGGGTAAGATACAGTGAGAAAGGTTACCCGATATCCAGTGGAAGGTCCCAATGCGCTGTGGCAGATTTATCGAACCGTTAGTCCCTGGAAAGGGATCAAAAATTTTATATGTATTCAAATTGCTCGTTACTGTCCAGTTCTTCAAGTGAAGAACTGGATTTATAGAAATCTATTAGGAATGAAGGTTGGCCGTCACACGGCATTTGGATTGATGGTTATGGTAGATGTGTTTTTCCCGGAGAAAATATCTGTCGGAGATAACACAATTATTGGCTACAATACAACGATCTTAGCTCATGAGTATTTGATTCAGGAATATCGACTAGGTGACGTTACGATTGGGAATCATGTCATGGTCGGGGCGAATACGACGATATTACCTGGTGTAACGATCGGGGATGGAGCGGTTATTGCAGCGGGGTCTGTTGTACATAAGGATGTAGCTGCAGGAACTTTCGTAGGTGGGAATCCATTGCGTGAGTTGAAATCTAAAGGGTAGAGAATTGCTGCTGTGACAGAAGGGATCTGATGGTGATTACTCCGTTAGGTCCCTTCCTTTATACTTCAATGTAAAGGGGAATCTTTTTGAAAATAAACAAAAGGGAACGGTTACCTCAACTTGATGTGTTTCGAGCGATAGCTATATGGGGAGTTCTTAATGTTCACGCATCTTCTTATGCCGCTGGTGTACAGGCTATGGATTCACCAATTTATTATGTATATAACTTCATGAATATATTTTTCAAATATGGGACGCCTTCATTTATCTTTTTAAGTAGTTTTGTGCTGTTCTACAATTATTATGACCGCTCTGTAAATATCGGACTTATTTCTAGATTTTATCGGCAAAGGCTGAAATACATAGTACTTCCATACACGATTGTCTCGCTCTGCTACTTTATAGTGAATCAATACATAAATCAAAAATTAATAGGTGTTCCTTTCGGTGAACTTGGGATAAGATTCGGCTATACTTGGTTGACGGGGACAGCGCATACACATTTATACTTTGTGTTTATTAGTGTTCAATTCTACATCCTATTTCCATGGATCCTCAGACTGTTGCAATCGAAGCAGTGGATCGTGAAATGGGCTATACCGCTAGGTTTGGCCATACAGTGGGGTTTTGTATTCATTAATAAGTATAGTCTTCAGCTATCGAACAAGGGGAGCTACTCTATTTCGTATTTAGCTTATTATATGATGGGTGCTTATATAGCTATAAATTTCACCAGAATAAAGCCATGGTTATTGAATACTTGGGATCGACTGACGCAGGGACAAAGACGATGGACGATTACACTATGGATTGTATGGTTTGTTATAGCCTGTATTCATGTACAGTTATGGCATGAATTGAGATCAACGGGCAATTACGTTAACACTTTATGGTATGAACTTGTGTGGAATATACACACCATGTTATCAGCATTAGTTCTGTTGCACGCTACATTTCTAATTTATCGAAAGGCATCTCGAAAAGTGGTGGCCATTCTAACTAGAATGGGTGCGCTTTCCTTTGGCATATATCTTCTACATCCTATTATTCTCGTGCTGTATCGTCGATTCCGTTACTATGTACAGCCAGAGTCGATAGGGTATCTCTTATTTATCGTCGGTGGTTTACTCGTTGCGTTATTTCTGAGTTGGGCGATGGTACATGTTTGTTTCAAAAGAATATCTTGGTCGTGGGTTTTTCTTGGAAAAAATCCAGATTTGGTATCGCTCAAAGCTAAAAAACCCGATGTACATGAAGTGAAGCGAAGCAATGGATTGAAATCTTAAAGTGTCATTCTCTCGTTGACGATCAACCTTTACTCATGCTATAATAGCAGAAATTCTTTATCTTATTAGCACGGTATAACTTTAATGTATTAAAGTAATTGGATGTGAATCCATAGTAATGTTTAAGTAGAGGTGAATGTGAATGTTTAAGCCAAAAGGCTTTGAGAAACCGACTGGCGTTCGGGATTATCTACCGTATGCAGTTAAGAAATTACGTAAGATCGAACGGAATGTGCTAGATTGTATGGATCGTTGGGGATATCAGCAGATTATGACACCTACAATGGAATATTACGATACTGTAGGCGTAGCGAGTTCCACATCAGATCAGAAATTATTTAAGTTGCTCAATAATCGGGGGACTACGTTGGTGCTCCGTTCGGATATGACTGCCCCCATTGCAAGGGTTGCCTCTTCTCTGTTGAAGGGACAATCGCTACCTATTCGATTATCGTATCATGCGAATGTATTTCGCTCGATTGAAGAGGAAGCGGGCAGAGAGGCAGAGTTCTTCCAGACAGGTGTTGAATTACTTGGAGACGACTCAGCTGAGGCTGATGCAGAGGTTGTGGCGCTTGCGATTGAATCATTGAAATCGGCAGGGGTGTCCTCTTTTAAAATCGCAATGGGTCATGTTGGGTTCTTGCATGGATTGTTCGAAGAAGTTGTTCCGGATCGTGCCGATGCACAGGAGTTACTGAAAGAAGGACTACTGCTTCGTGATTATGTGGGCTTTCGCAATACGATTACTCAGCTGGACTTGTCTGATGCAGAAAGAGATATACTGGATGGGCTCGTTCGACTACGTGGTGGTAAAGAGACCTGTGAGCAAGCGTTACAATTAAGTGACCATCCACAAGCTAGAGCATCTATTGATCATTTGCTTAAGGTGTGGGAGGTGCTGGAAGCCTATGGTGTCTCGGAGCATGTACTGATTGATTTAACTATGATTGGTGATTTCTCGTATTACACGGGCATGACCTTTGAGGGCTATGCATCTGAGCTGGGCTTCCCTGTGTGTAACGGTGGGCGTTATGATAATCTGTTGCAACAATTCGGTCGGTCGATTCCTGCAACGGGCTTTGCCCTCAAAACGAATCGAATCTTAGATGGTGTACATGGCCTTCAAGAACCAGAGATAGAACCTATCATTATTGAATATGAAGCATCTGGACGTCAAGAAGGGTTACAGGAAGCGACTAGACTTCGCAATGCGGGACATACCGTCATTACGAAGTTAGTACAACTCGGACAGCGTTCTGAAGATGAGTCTAACATAGCTGAGGATAACGGGAGGTGAGCATGTGGGAGAAACGTTAAAAGTCGCGATGCCGAAAGGGCGCATCTATACGAAGGCAGCTACGCTCTTTCGCCAAGCTGGATTAGCTATTCCGCTAGAAGTGGATGAATCACGAAAATTGGTAGTTCCACTTCCTGAGTTCGGGATGGAGTTTATATTAGCCAAGCCAGTGGATGTGCCTACCTATGTTGAGTACGGTGTGGCCGATATTGGTATTGTAGGTAAGGATGTTCTGCTTGAAGATAGCAGGGATGTATATGAGTTACTCGACCTAGGTATCGCGCGTTGTCGCATGTCAGTTATTGGCCTACCGAATTGGCAACCAGGTATACAGCAACGTGTAGCTACGAAGTATCCTAATGTTGCTTCGCAATATTTCCGTGAACAGGGGCAACAAGTTGAGGTTATTAAGCTGAATGGATCGATTGAGCTAGCACCTTTGATTGGATTGGCTGACCGGATCGTGGATATGGTAGAAACGGGACAGACCTTAAAGGATAATGGCCTGGTGGAGATGGTGAGTATTTTTGAAATTACGAGTCGACTCATCGCTAACCGTGTGAGTTATCGGATGAAGAACACGCAAATTCAAGCATTGTGCGATCTGCTCGAGAAAGTGATCCCTGTGCCAGAATTAAAGATAAAGTAACTGATGTAAGTTCGAGTTCAAAAAGTCAGATTTTCAGCACCGAGAAGATTGGATGAAGCAAGGGAGTGAGGAGCGGAGCGTAGGCAGTACCTACGTGAGCACCTGAAATGTTTCCGAAGGAAACATACCTCGAAAGCATTTGCTAGGACCGGCTGAATTCAATATTCGATGTCGAATAAACTTCTTGGTATACCTCGTGATCAAAAGGTGACTTTTTGAACTTCATCTAGGAGAAATGAATAAATCGTGTGTTAGTGGTGGGGAGGGAAGACTTGGGATGAGAATTGTACCGATTCAGGAGTTTAATTTAAAGCGGGAAGTAGATTACGGTACCGAGGAACAGAATGCAGCAGTCAAGCAAATCGTGAGCGATATCAAGGATGAAGGAGATACCGCGTTACTACGTTATACGGAGCTGCATGATCGGACTGTATTATCTACTGAACAGCTTAGAGTGACGCAAGAGGAACTTACCGCGGCATATGAACGTGTGGAGCCATCCTTTGTGGAAGCCATTGCAGCTGCGGCGGCGAATATCCGGGCCTTTCATATGAGAGAGAAGAGAAATTCATGGATGGACCTTCAACCAGACGGAAGCATATTGGGTCAAATTATCCGTCCTCTCAAACGTGTAGGTGTCTATGTGCCGGGTGGTAAGGCAGCTTATCCATCATCTGTACTTATGAATGTGATTCCAGCTCAAGTGGCTGGCGTGCCGGAGATTGTTATGGTTACTCCACCGGGAACGAATGGTCAAGAGGGAATCGATCCTCATATCCTTGTTGCTGCTGCTGAAGCGGGTGTGAATGAGATTTACCGTGTGGGAGGGGCGCAAGCGATTGCTGCTTTAGCTTACGGAACGGAAACGATTGCTCCAGTTGATAAAATATGTGGGCCCGGCAATATATATGTTGCTCTTGCGAAACGTGAAGTGTACGGCGTAGTCGATATAGACAGCATCGCAGGACCGAGTGAGATCGTCGTATTAGCCGATGAGACGGCTGACCCTGTCTATGTTGCCGCTGATCTGTTATCGCAGGCAGAGCACGATGAGATGGCTTCAGCCATTCTTGTGACGCCATCACAGGCATTTGCGGAAGCGACGTCAGCAGAAGTAACACGGCAATTAGCTTTGTTGCCTCGTCGAGATATCGCAGGTGCATCGATTGAGAACAATGGGGCGATCCTTGTGGTGGAATCTATAGACGAGGGGATCTCTGTTGTGAACCGTTTGGCTCCTGAACATTTGGAGATCGTTGTGCCGGATCCGATGGCTTATGTAGGTCGTATTGAGAATGCAGGGGCTATCTTTCTAGGTCCTTACAGCTCCGAGCCAGTGGGTGACTATTTCGCAGGGCCTAACCATATTATACCGACGAATGGGACAGCTAGATTCTCTTCACCTGTGGATGTCGATGACTTCATTAAGAAATCAAGCATGATTTATTATAGTAAGGAAGCATTGCTGAAGAACGGTGCCATGATTATGGAACTGGCACGACATGAAGGGTTTGAAGGCCATGCACGAGCGATCGAAGTACGGCTTGAGAAGGAAGGAAAGGTAGGAGTTAATGAACATGACGAACAATAATATGAGTGAGAGCTTACGTGAGGCAAGTGTCAGTAGAAAGACGAATGAGACGGATATCAAGCTTTCTTTCTCGGTAGATGGTAGTGGGGTTTCGGAGTTAGAGACGGATGTTCCGTTCTTGAATCATATGTTAGATTTATTCGCGCAGCATGGACAATTCGATCTCTCGGTGAAAGCGCTGGGAGATATTGAGATTGATGATCACCACACCGTGGAGGACATTGGCATTTGCTTAGGTCAGACGCTTCGGGAAGCGTTGGGTGATAAGCGGGGCATTAAGCGCTATGCTAGCGTGTTCGTACCGATGGACGAGGCTTTGGCACAAGTGGTTATTGATATTAGCAATCGTCCCCATTTCGAATACCGCGCGGAGTATCCTTCGACACAGGTGGGTAGCTTCACGACAGAGTTAGTGCATGAATTTCTATGGAAGTTAGCGCTTGAAGCTCGTATAACCTTGCACGTCATTGTTCATTATGGACAGAACACGCATCATATGATCGAAGCGGTGTTCAAAGCGCTAGGACGTGCGCTTGATGAAGCGACGAGCATTGATCCGCGGGTTAAGGGTGTACCTTCCACGAAAGGTGTGCTGTAATCCGTGGCCATCGCGATTGTGGATTACGGGATGGGCAACCTCCACAGTGTGAGCAAGGCTGTTGAGCGTCTCGGTTATGAGGCGCTCATTAGCGGTGATGAAGGTGAGATTCTAGCTGCAGATGGCGTGATCTTGCCTGGCGTCGGCGCCTTCGCTGACGCTATGGAGCATCTGCAGGAGAGCTCGCTCGATGCGACTATGCAGAAGGTTGCAGCAAGTAAGCAACCGCTACTGGGCATCTGCCTAGGCATGCAGCTGCTGTTCAGCACAAGTGAAGAGCATGGCATCCACGGGGGTCTGGGTATTCTGCCTGGCTCCGTGGTGAGGTTCGCAGGGGGCGATTATAAAGTACCACATATGGGTTGGAATAAGATTCAGTATAAGGATCAGAATAATCCGCTATTCACGGGACTTGATGAAGGTTATGTCTACTTCGTACATTCCTATCATGTTCTCCCGGAAGTGAAGAGCGATCTATTAGCAACAACGGATTATAATCAGTCAGTAACGGCTATTGTAGGCCGCGATTCGGTCTTTGGCATGCAGTTTCACCCAGAGAAGAGCGGAGACTTTGGAATGAACTTATTGCAGAATTTCCTTAAGATTACGGGGAGCCCTTTGAAGGGATCTATTCTTTGAAATATAAGAAAGTATAAGTTTCACCAATATAGATTACAAGAGAAAAATGGGGGTCACGAAAGATGTCATCTTTTATTATCTATCCAGCGATTGATATACGTGATGGGAAATGTGTGCGGCTGATACAAGGGGATTACAATCAAGAAACGGTCTATAATGATAACCCATTGAAGGTAGCCAAGGCATGGGAGGAACAAGGCGGAACGTACATACATCTAGTGGATCTGGATGGAGCGAAGGCGGGTCATCCTGTTAATGACGACATCATTGGCGCTATCGTCAAGGGAGTGAATGTGCCTGTTCAAGTTGGAGGCGGATTACGTACTCTTGATGACGTGAAAAGGTTGTTAGCGCTTGGTGTGAGTCGGGTCATTATTGGAACCGCAGCGATTGAGGATCGTCCTTTTACAGAAGCTGTTCTAGGTACGTACGGTGATAAAGTAGCTATCGGAATTGATGCGCGAGATGGGTATGTAGCTACTCGGGGTTGGCTAGAAACATCCGAAGTGAAAGCTGAGGAATTGGCTAAGGAATTAGCATCTAAAGGTGCAGAGACATTTATCTTCACAGACATTTCGCGGGATGGCATGATGCAGGGGCCAAACGTTGAGGCGATTCGTTCTTTAGCTGTGAGCAGCGGTCGTACGGTGATTGCTTCAGGAGGCGTTACGGTGTTGGACGATCTTCTTAGTCTAAGTGCCTATTATCATGAAGGAATTGGCGGAGCTATCGTAGGTAAGGCACTTTACACGGGCAATATTGATCTAGAAGAAGCGGTGCGAGCAGTTAAGAAGCAGGGCTAGTGAGTAAAGAGATTAAGGGCATGGGATACAGTGAATTTATAGGTAGAGGGGAAGAGAAATATGCTAGCTAAACGTATCATTCCGTGTCTGGATGTGAAGGACGGTCGGGTAGTGAAGGGTGTTAACTTTGTCAACTTGCGTGATGCGGGTGATCCGGTGGAACTGGCGGCGCTGTATGACCGTGAGGGAGCAGATGAACTTGTATTCTTGGATATTTCAGCCTCAGTGGAAGGTCGCGCAACGATGGTCGAAGTCGTTAGGCAGACTGCAGGTGAAATTTCAATTCCATTCACAGTAGGTGGAGGAATCTCACATGTGGATGATATGAAAAGAATTCTACGTGCTGGAGCGGACAAGATCGGAATTAATACGGCCGCGGTGCTCAATCCACAATTGATCTCTGAAGGGGCACGTCGTTTCGGATCTCAATGTATCGTTGTAGCGGTCGATGCCAAGTACAATGAGTCTTGGGGCGAATGGGAAGTATACACGCACGGTGGGCGTACAGCTTCGGGTATTCGGGCTTTATCATGGGTTAAAGAAGCGGAATCTTTGGGTGCAGGTGAGATACTACTCACGAGTATGGATGCTGATGGTACCAAGGATGGATTCGATCTTCCTCTCACGTCAGCTGTATCTGGAATTGTAGGAATTCCTGTGATTGCTTCAGGTGGAGCGGGTACGACAGATCACTTCTATGACGTATTTACAACGGGCAAAGCTGATGCGGGATTGGCAGCGACTATTTTTCACTATAAAGAAATGACGATTCATGATTTAAAAATGGATTTAAAGCAAAAAGGGGTGGAGATTCGATGAGTAATAGCCTAAACTGGGAGCAAATAAAGAATGATATTCGCTTCGACGAAGCGGGTCTAGTACCTGCTATTATACAAGATGTAACGACCAAAGAAGTGCTAATGATGGCCTATATGAATCTTGAATCGCTTAAGCTTTCAGTTGAAAGTGGAGAGACATGGTTCTGGAGTCGTTCTAGACAGGAACTATGGCATAAAGGGGCAACTTCAGGAAATACACAACGTATTACCTCGTTAAGCTACGATTGTGATGGTGATACTTTACTGATTCTAGTGAAGCCTGAAGGTCCTGCTTGCCACACAGGCAAAGTAACTTGTTTCTTTAATGAAGTACCAATGGAGAAGAAGGAAGATCTTCCATCAACAAGTGC
This sequence comes from Paenibacillus sp. Y859, assembly GCF_056786405.1. NCBI lineage: Bacteria > Bacillati > Bacillota > Bacilli > Caryophanales > Paenibacillaceae > Paenibacillus > Paenibacillus sp. Y859. The sequence continues at coordinate 14,781 of NZ_JBXCIZ010000006.1, forward strand.
TAATCAAACTTCTGATCGTTTCGCTGTACTGGCGGAGTTGGAACAGATTATTTCGGATCGTGAGAAAGAACGTCCAGAGGGTGCATACACTACGTATTTATTTGATAAGGGTGTCGATAAAATCCTTAAAAAAGTAGGAGAAGAAACTGCAGAGGCGATCATTGCTGCGAAAAATAAAGATAATGATGAACTACGCCTTGAAGTAAGTGATCTGATCTATCATCTGCTTGTACTTCTTGAAGAACGTAAGCTGCCGTTAGATGACATCATGACCGAGCTTAGCCTGCGCCATGAGCGGCCAAGACGCGACTAGAGGAGGGATTCGATCATGTTGATCGATTATCATACACACCATGCCCGTTGTGGACATGCGATCGGAGAACTGGAAGAATACGTTCTGAGAGGGATCAAGATGGGTCTATCTCAGCTTGGTCTATCCGATCATATGCCGCTGATTCATGTTGATCCTGCCACGTATTATCCAGAGATGGCGATGCCTATGGACGAACTCCCACGCTACGTAGAAGAGTGTCTTGCCCTGAAGGAACGTTATAAGGATCAGATCGATATTCGCATCGGCATTGAGGGTGACTATATCGAAGGATATGAAGCAGAGATCGAACATATCATTACATCCTATCCATGGGATTATGTGATTGGTTCTGTCCATTTCCTCGGAGAATGGGATATTAGTGACTATCGCCAAACCCATCATTGGGAAGGAAAGAATATTATTACTGTCTATGAACAATACTATGATGCTGTGAAGAAAGCAGCAGCAACCGGATTATATGACATTATGGGGCATATAGATGTCATTAAGCGATTCGGCTATCGCCCTGCACTGGATAAACAAAGCGAGGTAGAAGCGTTGGAGAATTCGGCACTTACGGCGGTGTTGAACAGTGGGATGGTGATGGAACTGAATGCCTCTGGCTTATCTAAAGCTTGCGAGGAGATGTTCCCAAGTAAACGGATGGTGACGGAGGCCTTTAGGCTTGGGATTCCACTAACGATCGGTTCTGATGCACATGATCCGTTGCGACTTGGCGAGCATCTAGATCAGGCTCGTGCTTTACTATGGGATGTCGGATACCGACAATTATCTGTGTTCGATAAGAGGAGACGGAAAGAGGTACCTTTTGAAATCTAGCATAATCCTGTATACTACATATACATATTGATTAACTCAAGTCTATAAGAGGTCATTCAAAAAAGTCATCTTTTGATCACGCCGGTGTTGAAAAGCTGGCTTTTTGAATGCTCATTATAAGTGGCTTGAAATCGGGAGGATACTATGCAGCATAAGATGCTTGTGTTTACTGGATCATCGAATCCGAAATTAGCAAAGGATATTTGTAGTAAATTAGGCGTGGAATTGGGAAGTGTCAAGCGTTCGCGCTTTCAAAGTGGCGAGATTTATGTCAACTATGAGGAAAGCATTCGTAACTGTGATGTATTCTTAGTCCAATCGCTTTCACATCCGATCAACGATATGTTTGTGGAATTGCTTGTCATGATAGATGCAGCGAAGAGAGCCTCGGCTCGTACGATTAACATAATAATACCTTATTACGGATATGCACGACAGGAACGCAAATCGGCTCCTCGTGAACCGATATCTGCTAAGATGCTGGCGGATGTGCTAACAACAGTTGGAGCTAATCGAGTCATCACGATAGATTTACATGCCCCAGCTATTCAGGGATTTTTCAATATACCAGTAGATCATTTAACTGCACTAGATCTAATTAGCCAGTACTTGAGAACGAAGAATATTGTTAACCCGGTTATTGTATCTCCAGATGCTGGACGTGCTTCCATGGCAGAGAAATTAGCGAATCAATTAGATTCTCCGTTTGCTATTATGATTAAGAAGCGCCCTTCACACAATGAATCTGTGATCACACATGTGATAGGTGATGTTAAGGGGAAAACACCGATCATTATCGAAGACTTAATTGATACAGGCACAACGATTATTAATGTGGTAGAAGGATTGAAGGAACGTGGAGCAGAAGATGTGTATGTCTGTGCTACGCACGGTCTGTTCTCAGGTAATGCGCTAGAACGATTGATGCATCCTAATATTAAGGAGGTTGTCGTGACAGACTCCATAGCACTTCCGGAACAATACGTAGATCGGATAAAGGTTCTATCTGTGGCACCTATGCTTTCTCAGGCGACTCGTATTATTATAGAAGGTGGATCCATCGCTACGTTGTTTAAAGACTCCGGCATTTAAATATGCGGCGTCTTTTCTTCGTTTTATCAACTTATGGTATAATATCATAGGTAAAAGGTTAGAAGGAAAAGGAGGTGCCTTGGTTCAATGAATGAGGATAAACAACGGGCTAAAGTCCTGTACAATAAAATAATACCTGTCCATCTGGATGCGAACTTTTTCTTCGAAAGGGCTGTACGTTCGTTAGATCGCAATCATTATGACAAGGCATTGAGATATTTCGGAAAAGCAGTAGAGTATGAACCAGATAATCCAGTAAATCATTGCAATGTAGCCGGAGTCATGTCGGAAATGGGTGATTATGCGGGATCTAATATCGTGTTATCTCAAATTATTGAGAATATTGATCCAAATATGACGGAATGCTACTTCTATATGGCCAACAACTTTGCCAATATGGAAAATTTCGAAGAAGCCGAGAAAGCAATAGTTAGCTATCTAGAGGAAGATGGTGTTGGTCAATTTCTGGAGGAAGCAGAAGAAATGATGGATCTGCTTTTTCATGAATTAGATCGTCCTACGAAGTTGACCCGGATCAAGAGTCGTGAAGGAATGGTGGAGCATGAACATGCTCGTACTCTTCTGGAAGAAGGCAAGTTCGCTCAAGCTGTAGAATTATTAGAGCAAATAGTGGAGAGCAATACGGATTTCCTCGCAGCTCGTAATAATTTAGCATTGTCCTATTATTATGTAGGCCTGTTTGAGAAAGCTAAGATAACGATCCAAGAAGTGTTAGAACAAGACCCAGGGAATCTACATGGGCTTTGTAATTTGGCCATTTTCTACCAGCATGAGAACGATATGACGCAGTTGCTTCCACTTTTGCATATGCTGTCGGTCACGGTTCCCTTCCATCAGGAGCATTTGTTTAAACTTGCCACAACGATGGGTATATTAGGTCAACATGAGCAAGCCTATAGACACTTTCGTCGTTTGTTGAAGGATGAGGAATTGAACTGGGACCCAAGCTTGTACCACTACTCGGCTACAGCTGCTTTTAACTGTGGAAGATATGTGGATGCAGAGAGATATTGGAGACATGCTATCAAGATAGATCCTCTTTCTGAGGTTCCAGAGTTTTATTTATCCCAGTTGCAAGAGTTTCAAGAAGGAATAACGAAACAACCGAAAATTAGTTACCATTATCATCTCCCTTTTGAGGAGCAGATGAAGCAATGGGAACAGAACGATGAAGGAATAACGGAAGAAATTATACAGAATCCATTGATTCGATCATCCTTCTTCTGGGCACTCCGACATGGCGACACAGCGACTAAACTGCAAGTTATTCAATCTTTCGCTTTGATCGCTGATGAAGAGGTAAAGCAGGTATTGGAAGCTCTGTTGCTAGAGCCGGATGAGGATATCGTTATAAAAGAGGCAGCTAAGCTTGTTCTTCAAGGGATGAATGAAGAGACTGTAATAGATTCATCTTCTGCTATAGAGGGGTTAATGCCATCTCTACACATTGTAAGAGAGCTTTCTTCTTCGGACTGGAATGATCCTTCAAGTACGGTTGTTGATCGAACGCTCGAAATGATGGATTATGTAGGGGATTTAGCTCAGCAGCAGGATGTTCAGAGTTTATGGACGGAGTTCTTGCATAAAAGTTATCCCGATACGCCGGAACTTGATCATACGGAAGCTTGGTCAGCGGCGCTTGAATATTGGGCATCCAAAATGTTGGGGCATCCTACCTCATATCAGGAAGTTGCTCGACGCTACGGTCTTTCAGCTTCTACCGTTAGTCGGTATGCACGTCGTATGGATAGCATTTGTCATATGAAAGGTAGGAACGGATAGAGGACTATTTGGATGATGTATCATCAAATCCTAGGGCGATAGAGCCTGATCATTCGTCATATATTATTTTATAGGAGGTTATATAAATGTATAAATCAATCGTTATTGGAACAGGTCCTGCTGGATTAACAGCAGCTATTTATCTTGCTCGCGCGAATATGAAACCACTGGTTATTGAAGGGATGCAACCAGGGGGTCAATTGACAACAACAACTGAAATTGAGAACTTCCCAGGATTTCCAGATGGAATTATGGGACCTGAATTGATGGACAATATGCGGAAGCAAGCAGAGCGTTTCGGAGCCGAGTTTAAGTCAGGTTGGGTAGAGAAGGTAGATCTGTCTAAACGTCCGTTCAAAGTTCAAGTTGATGGAATGGGAGAGTTATTGGCTGAGACTGTCATTATTTCCACAGGAGCTTCAGCGAAGTATTTGGGTATTCCAGGTGAACAGGAGAACATCGGACGCGGTGTCAGCACATGTGCAACATGTGACGGATTCTTCTTCCGTGGGAAGAAGATTATTGTCATTGGTGGCGGTGATTCTGCTATGGAAGAAGCGAACTTCTTGACTCGTTTCGGTTCGAGCGTAACGCTGGTACACCGTCGTGAAGAGATGCGTGCTTCGAAGATTATGCAAGATCGTGCACGTGAGAACGAGAAGGTTCTATGGGCATTGAACCGTACGCCACTGGAAGTAGTTACTGAAGGTATGGGTGTTAAAGGACTGAAAGTTCTTAACAATGAGACCAATCAGGAAGAATTAATTGAAGCAGACGGAGTGTTTGTAGCGATTGGACATACACCGAACACACAATTTCTGGACAATCAGATCACGACAGATGACGTAGGTTATATCATCGTTAAGCCAGGTACGACAGAGACGAATATACCGGGTGTATTCGCATGTGGTGACGTTCAGGATGTTCGTTATCGTCAAGCCATTTCTGCAGCGGGTACAGGCTGTATGGCAGCGATGGATGCAGAGAAATTCATAGAAGGTAATATGGTTCATGACTGGAGCGAGTCTCTAAGTAAGTAAATAGTATATTCGACAGCAATGACCCGACGGAGGGATTTCACCGTCGGGTTATTTGTGTTAAGTTGGCAAGCGCTTCACTCATGAGAGGGAAGGGCTGAGGGAGAAATAGCTGCATAAACTGCACTTATTTAGAGGGAAAAGTGATCTGAAAGGAGAATAGTTGCAAAAAGGACAGTTAAAAGTGGGGATATGATGAAAAGAGAAGGTTTTCAAGTAAATAGATGTACTCTGTACAACTAAACCCAACACTAACGAAGATAAATCGGATATAAGTGTACTCTGTGCAACTACTGTAGTGAACGGAGAAGGCTGATGTTAATCTACAACCAGCCCTTTTCCTCTGCTAACCGAATGGCCTCGATCCGATTTCTAGCATCAAGTTTATTCAAGGATTCGGAGATATAATTGCGTACCGTTCCATAGGAAAGATGAAGCATAGATGATATCTCATGGGCAGACTTCCCTTGGGCAGACAGCGATAGAATCTCTCGTTCACGAGCATTAAGAGGGTTCTTGTCCTTTATCGTTCCGAATATAAGTTCCGGGGAAATCTCCCGATGACCGACCATGACACGACGAATGGACTCTGCCAGTTTATCGATAGGTCCATCCTTTAATAGATAACCTTGAACATCTGCCTTTACTGCGCGCTCGAAGTAACCGGGACGTGCAAAGGTAGTCAGAATGATAACTTTACAGGGCGAACCCTGCCCCTTCAACTGTTCAGCAACGTCCAAACCGGTCATCAATGGCATTTCTATGTCAAGCAGACAGATATCTGGTTGAAGAGAGACGATGAGTGACAGTGCCTCTTTCCCATCGGAAGCTTGGCCTACTACTTCGATATCGTCTTCTAAATCTAATAGTAAGGCTAATGCACCGCGGAGCATCTGTTGATCTTCGGCTAGAAGAATTCGTATCATGCGCTCCCCTCCTCTTGTTGATCCTTGATTATAATAGGAATAGTGATGGTCAAAGTAGTGCCTTTCACAGAAGATACTTCTAACGAACCCTCAATTAAAGATAGCCGCTCAGCCATCCCATTCAATCCGTTTCCATCATGATGATCTTCGCGTAAACCTATTCCATCATCACTAATGATGAGTGTGACGTAAGCCACCTCTTGTTCAATACGTACTGTACAGTTTTTTGCTCGGCTATGTTTTACAATATTGGTTATTGCTTCACGAAGGCATAGGCTGAGAATGTTCTGAGTTAGATCTGGTACCCCAGCAAGCTTAGCGTCCCCTTCGAAATAAGAGATGATATCGGCATGCTCTAGGATGACCTGTACCTCCAGTAGTTCCTCGGCGACTGTAACTGCGCGCATATCCGACACAAGTTCGCGAACTTGTCGGAGAGCCGCTCTTGCTGTTCGCTCAATCTCCTTGGCCTCAAATTGTGCACGATGAGGATCTTTGGTAATTAGCCGGTCGACTAACTGACTTTTCAATGTAATCAAAGACAACGTATGACCTAATGTGTCATGTAGATCTCTAGCAATACGCATGCGTTCTTCACGCTTAACGAGTTCTTTAATATGTTCATTAGCTTCATCTAGCTTCAACTCAAGTTGCTGGTGCTTATTCATCGACCTTATTCCAAAAGGAGACATGATCATAATGACAATAAAAGGGAAAAGGAATAAGTATTCCCTAGGGTGACGTTCACCTATATTTAATATTATCGGTACAATTTCGATAATCGCCAAAGAAATTAAGGATATCTTAAACTTGACCGAATTGGTGTAATATCCAATAAAATTAGCGGTGAAGAAACCCATGAATAAGTTGTAAGGGTTATAAAGGGAGCTGAGAATAAAGATAATAACCATCTGTAAGGCAATCCAATATGAAAAGGAGCCATGCTCTGAAGCGAAATAGAGTTGTCGATAGGAGAGTGCAAACACTCCAATCATCAAATAGCCCAGTATCATCTTTAACCCATGCTCCTGTGCGGTATTGATGATAGGTAGGAAGATGTAGATCAGCCAGACGTATGGATAGAATCCTAGTTTTTTAGGAAATAGCTGAAATTTCTCTTGCATAATAAAGTCTACACCACTTCCTGTTTTTTACGAATATATGTCGATAGTACCATAAAGAATATGAGGTATCCTAGCAGAATGAGTATGTTTTCTAACGAAGGATGATGTCCACGTATAATCTCCCAAGCTCCATTCCCAAAGCTATAGGCAGGGAGCCAATGACTAATCGTTTGTAATAATTGCGGGAAAGAATCCATAGGAAACCACATTCCCCCTACGATAGCCAGTATCATATAGGTCGCATTACTAACGCCACTAGCTGTGTCCACTCGTTTCATTGTCCCGATTAATGTCCCTAGCGCTAGGAATGGCGCACAAGCTACTAATATCCATAGTCCACTGTAAATCCACTGTGACGGAGATAAGGACACGCCATTGATCAAATATCCTGCACCAAAGATAACGACAATAGAGAGTAAATGCATAACGGATTGCCCGAACATTTTACCGAAGAAATAGACGCCCTCGGGTAGTGGAGTAATTCGCATAAAGGTGGACCAACCATGAACTCGTTCCTGAACGATTCGAATCCCTAAAGTCATGATAGATGAGCCCATCACACTAAATGTGGTCATAGACATCAAGTAATGAGCTTGCCATAGCTGATTATCATCGGTGTTGGTGTTTACAAGCCGAGTAAAGATGAAATAGAACAAAATAGGCATGATTAAAGACCATCCTACAAAATAGGGATTACGCAGAATTCTTCTCATTTCAGCCTTACACTGCATGATGATCATGTACATAATTAATTAGCCTCCCCTTTAATATCAAATTCAGGTTGTGACGTTAACTGTTCGAAGGCATCGTCAAGGCGACCTTGCTCGACACGAATATTTTTAACCGCGTACTTGTGTTCAAAGATGGATGCTAGAACGCTATCTGTATCCTCAGTAACTGTATATATCCGACCCTCTTTTTCATAAACATCACTAACATGAGGCAAATTGAGGAGTGCTTCACGTAGATGAGGATCATCTGATTTAAAAGAGACAGAGCATGTCGTCAATTTGGATTTGATCTCGTCAGGGCTGCCGTCAGCAATGATCACACCTTGATTAAATAAAATGACTCGATCTGCAAAGTCCTCAGCTTCTTGTAGGTAATGGGTAGTAAATAAGATGGTTTTTCCTAGTGTAGTCAGTGTATGAACTTTATCCCAGAACAAGCGACGAGCGGTAACATCTAGACCTACGGTGGGTTCATCGAAGAAGATTAGATCAGGATTTCCAGCAAGAGCGAGGGCGAAGCCGAGTTTTCGCTTCTGACCACCAGATAACTTCGTTGCGAATCGATTTAAGTCTTCCTCTTTCAGACCGGTTAATGGTGTCAATTGGCTCATATCAAGAGGATCTGGATAATAACTACGAATTAATGTAATAAGTTCGCGCACCTTCAGGCCATCCATAACACTAACTTCTTGAAGCATAGCCCCAATTCTCTTACGCACCTCTATATCTTTAGGGTTCTTACCCATCACACGTATGGATCCTTGGCTGGGTTTAATCAGTCCCAACATCATAGATAGAACGGTTGTCTTACCTGCCCCATTAGGACCGAGAATGGCAACGATGGAACCCTTCTCAATAGTAAGGGATACATTATCCACGGCTTTCTTATTTCCAAATAACTTGATGACATGATTCATTTCCATAATAATATCCATCTTGATATCCCTCCATTGGCATTCAGAATTGCGCTTTATTTAATGATAGGGAATTATTCGAGCTCTGGTTAGTAAAAACTGTCACCTATTGAAGATGACAATTGTCATGAATAACCTACCAACAAGCGTTTCGATAGTAGCTTACTTCTCTTGACCAGATAGAAGGCATCTATTATAGTGGGTACGTAGGCTCAAAAATATTGTAGATTGATAAAGGTGGCTTGTAACATGTCTGAAAGTATCTATGTTGGTGTGGATTTAGGCGGTACGTCGATTAAAGTGGGCATTTGTAATCAAGAGGGGCAGCTTCTACTAACACATGAAGGACCCACGGAGACTGAAAAAGGTGTTCATATCGTCGTTGACAATATTGTAAAGTATGTGCACGAAATTGTAGAGAAATCTCCATATGATTGGGATCAGCTTGTAGGTGTGGGAGCAGGGGTTGCTGGCTTCACGAATGTCGTTGAAGGAATTATTATCCTTGCACCCAACATAGGCTTTAGAGATGTTCCAATACGTTCTCTTCTAGAGGAGCGTCTAGGCAAGCCAGTCAAAATAGATAATGACGCTAACGTCGCAGCATTAGGAGAAGTATGGAGCGGTGCGGGACGTGGGGTAGATAACTGTATCTGTTATACACTTGGTACTGGAGTGGGCGGAGGCATTATTCTGAACGGAAATATTTATCAGGGATTCTCTGGGATGGCAGGAGAGATTGGACATATTTCAGTAGTGCCTGATCTGGAAGCTATTCAATGTGGATGCGGCAAAAAGGGTTGTTTAGAGACAGTATCATCGGCAACAGGAATTATTCGTATGGCTAACGATGCGGTAGCACGTGGGGATCGTACCACACTAGCTACTGTAGAACATATGACTGCAAAGGAAGTGTTCGATGCAGCCAAGGCAGGGGATGAAGTCGCTGTTCGTATTGTGAAACGTGCAGCCTTTTATTTAGGGAAATCGATGGCAATTGTTGCGGCAGTATTAAATCCAGAAGTGTTTATTGTGGGTGGAGGCGTTGCTTATGCAGGGGATATCCTCTTCAATGAGATACGTGAGGTATATGCCAAGTTAACACCGGATCCGTTACAACGGGGTGTGTCCATCCTACCAGCTCTACTAGGCAATAATGCGGGCGTCGTTGGGGCTGCAGGTCTGCTTCTTCGTTCATAGGCATTGTCTTGTTTTATTACCAGTCATAAGCTTGTTAAACTCATAGACAAGGGAGGGAAAGCTGATGCTGGAGAAGGACATAACTGCACCGGCGACGGCAACTCTGATTATTATTACAGGGATGTCCGGTGCGGGAAAGACACTTGCTGTACAAAGCTTGGAGGATCTTGGTTTCTTCTGCGTGGATAATTTGCCACCCGTATTGATCCCGAAGTTTGCAGAACTTATTGAGCAATCCAATGGGAAGATAGCTAAGGTTGCTTTAGTGATTGATCTACGTGGACGTGAATTTTTTACCGCTCTATCTGAATCATTGGCTTATATTAAAGAGCATTTCACGATGGGATGCGAGATTCTCTTCCTAGATGCGATGGATTCTGTCCTAGTGCAGCGATATAAAGAGAGTCGGAGGCGCCATCCATTGGCTCCAGAGGGGATGCCACTTGATGGAATCCGACTGGAACGTAAGCTGTTAGAGGAACTAAAGAATTCGGCAACACAGTTGATCGACACGAGTAGTATAAAGCCTGGGAAATTGAAAGAGAAGATTATTTCTCGTTTCTCTCACCTGGAACCTAATACGTTGTCTGTCAATATTACATCTTTTGGATTTAAATATGGTATTCCGATTGATGCAGATTTGGTATTCGATGTTAGGTTTTTGCCGAATCCGCATTATGTTGATCACTTGCGTCCACGTACGGGACAAGACAATGAAGTGTATGATTATGTGATGAAGTGGGCTGAAACCCAATTATTTATTAGTAAGCTGTTGGATATGCTCCATTTCTTAATTCCGCAATATCATAAAGAAGGTAAGAGCCAAGTCGTTATCGGCATCGGATGCACAGGTGGCAAGCATCGCTCTGTTGCTATTTCTGAGTATTTAGGGAAGATGCTGGGTACCAGTGAGACGGAGAACGTCTCAGTTATCCATCGCGACTCTGATCGAGACCGTGATTGGCATTAATGGGGTGAAGTGTAATGGAAGTAGCAGGACAGACAAGTGCGCGTCCTCGAATTGTTGTGATGGGTGGAGGCACTGGATTATCCGTCATGCTTCGGGGATTGAAAGAGAAGCCGCTTGATATTACGGCTATTGTCACGGTAGCCGACGATGGTGGAAGTTCAGGCATTCTTCGAAATGAATTACAGATGCCCCCGCCGGGAGATGTTCGTAACGTATTGACGGCGCTTGCTGACGTTGAACCACTACTTTCACAAATGTTAAGCTACCGCTTCGGGACTGGTTCGGGACTGGCTGGACATAGTTTAGGTAATCTAATATTAGCAGGAATGACAGATATTACGGGTGACTTCGTATCCGCTGTACGGGAGTTAAGTAGGGTGTTTGCTGTTCGTGGTCGTGTGTTGCCTGCTGCGGGTGTCGCCGTTACACTACATGCCGAGATGGAAGATGGCAGCGTCGTTAGTGGAGAATCCAAAATCCCCGAAGCTGGGAGAAGGATTAAACGTGTTTTTCTTGATCCGGCTGAGGTCGAGCCATTGCCAGAGGCTGTTGAAGCGATTCAGCAAGCAGATGCTATCTTAATTGGGCCGGGAAGCCTGTATACTAGTATACTCCCTAATTTACTCGTTCCTAAGCTTGTGGAAGCGGTCTGTGCTTCAGAAGCGATTAAGATTTTTGTTTGCAATGTCATGACTCAGCCAGGGGAGACCGATAATTATAGCGTGAGTGATCATCTTAATGCGATTTATGATCATGTCGGAGTACATCTTTTTGATTATGTCATTGTAAATAATGGTGAAATTCCGACCCGAGTTCAAGATAAGTATGCTGAAAAGGGAGCAAAACCTGTCCATTTGGACATGGATGCAGTGACGGGACATGGTTATAAGGTCATTGCTGACACACTCGTTCTGTTCCGGACATACCTAAGGCATGATGCTGAAAAGCTAAGCCAGCATATATACCAGCTCGTACAAAATTGGACTTTACGAGAGAGGTGAGTCACTTGTCGTTTGCGGCAGAGACAAAGAAAGAATTGACTAGGGTAGAAGGACATCCGTGTTGCGAGAAGGCTGAATTATCAGCGCTTATTCGCATGAATGGTTCCGTCCAACTATCGAACAAAAAAGTCATTTTGGATATCTCGACAGAAAATGCCGCGATAGCAAGGCGGATTTATACCTTAATCAAAAAGTATTTTCAGGCACATACAGAGCTACTCGTGCGTAAAAAGATGAGATTAAAGAAGAATAATGTCTATATCGTGCGGATACCTGCTCGTGTGCAGGAAATTCTAATGGAACTACATATTGTTTCTGAAGGATTTCTATTCACACAAGAGATCTATTCTGAACTTATCCGTAAGAAATGTTGTAAGCGAGCATATTTACGAGGTGCCTTTATGGCGGGTGGCTCTGTGAATAATCCTGAGGGTTCATCGTATCATCTCGAGATTTATTCGATGTATGAAGATCATTGTAAGGCATTGGTAAAGTTAGCTAACGAATTCAAGTTGAATGCACGCTTTATTGAACGCAAGAAGGGATTTGTACTCTACATCAAGGAAGGCGAGAAGATTATTGAGTTTCTTAGCTTAATTGGTGCACATCAATCTCTGTTCAAGTTCGAGGATGTTCGTATTATGCGAGACATGAGAAATTCTGTGAACCGTATCGTCAACTGCGAGACGGCAAATTTGAATAAAACGATCAGCGCAGCAGTTCGGCAAATTGATAATATTAAGCTACTACAGCGTGAGATTGGCTTAGAACAATTACCTGAGAAGCTACGGGAAGTAGCGGAAGTGCGGTTAATTCATCCAGATATGAATTTGAAAGAGGTTGGCGAGATGCTCAAGGGCACCGTCAGTAAATCGGGCGTTAATCATCGTCTGCGCAAGATTGATGAGATGGCGGATAAGATTCGTAATGCATGAGTTTTTATTCTAGTGTCCTTCATGGTATAATGCTATAATGAATGTATATGAAATGAGAGTAATGTGAATAGATTTATAAATAGGGGGTAAGTTTCCATGACAAAGCACCCGGTAGTTGTCCGTCTGAAGACGGGTCTCCATGCCAGACCGGCAGCATTGTTCGTCCAAGAAGCGAATAAGTACTCGTCTGAAATTTTCGTGGAAAAAGATGATAAAAAGGTGAATGCAAAAAGCATAATGGGGATTATGAGCCTTGCAATCAGTTCGGGAACAGAAGTTAACATTAGCGCGGATGGCGCGGACGCTGAGCAGGCTGTAACCGCTTTAGTTGCTTTAGTAAGTAAAGAGGAATTAGAGAACCAATAAAAGTACTGATATTGGTACTTAAAACAAATAGTAGCTAATCCGCTTTGAGGATTGGCTACTATTTGTTTATGCGGATTTATACTCGTTGAATAGGGCATGTTCATGATTGTGAAAAATAAAACTGAAGTTCTTTGTGACAAGTGCAACATTTACCAATTTTGTACGTCTAAAGGGTAAATAAAGGTAATCGCTTACGGAGTAAACTTTACTCTGTAAAGCTCTAATGTTTATGCTTACGGGGTAAGCTTTACTTCGTAAAGCTCTAATGTTTATGCTTACGGAGTAAGCTTTACTTCGTAAAGCTCTAAGGAGGCGACGGTTATGAAGAAATGGGTAAAGAAGACAGGATTGATCTTAGTTGCGAGTGCATTTATTGTAGGGGTATCTGGAATTAGCAACACGATAGGAGGTTCATCCGAGATCTATGCTGCTGAGGTTCAACGTAATGTGATTAATGTCGTAGGTAAAGGTGAATTATCAATTACACCCGATATTGCATATTTATCCATCGGTGTAACATCACAAGCGGAAACAGCTCAATCTGCTCAGAAAGCGAATGCAGCTAAGATGAAGAAGCTGAATGATTTACTGAAGGATACATGGAAGATTGCTGATAAAGACATTAAGAGTACGCAGTTCTATGTGCAACCTAACTATACCTACACAGAAAAAGAAGGTCAGAAGGTTAAAGGTTACACTGCAAATCATACGATCGAAGTAACGTATCGCGATCTTGCTAAAGTGGGTCAATTGCTAGATGCGGCATCAACTGCAGGTGCGAATAACATTGAGAATGTTCGCTTCTCGATTGAGAACCGTGACCAGTTCGAAACACAAGTGATTGAGAAGGCTATGGCGAACGCTACTCTGAAAGCGGGAGCTATCGCGAAAGCAGCGAATCGTCAGTTAGGTGCAGTTCTCGTTGTTAGTCAAGGAGAAAGTAGTAACCCGATCGTATACGCGCAAAATGAAATGATGATGTCGAAGGCAACGATGGATTCATCAGCTTCAAGTGCTGTTGAAGCGGGAGAAGTGAAAGTATCTACACAGCTTAGTGTTCAATACGAGCTTAAGTAAATGAACGATAAATGCTAATTATGTTTGATTAAATCGCCTTTCTCCGACCATTCCATGTCGTGAGAAAGGCGATTCTTTATTGTCTTTTCGGAGAATATGTTATAATCATCACTAAATTGTGACAGAAGTAGACAGCTTTACGTAGTGATTTATAAAAAAGTGGTTGTACCTTAGGTTGAAAAACGTTATATTGAATATGCGAAATCGGACATTTCTTCAATAAGTGATGATCTGTCATATGACTAAATGAATAGTTTGAATATAAGTAAGCCATACATATGATATGGCTTATTAGAAGTGTTAGATGATATATAGTCGACTTGGTACCATGTTGAAATCGTAGAATAAAAGGGGTTGGTGTTTATTATGATTGAACTCGTTGAAATAGAGAAACAATTTGAAGGGCAAGCAGTAGTACATCCATTGTCTTTGATCATAAAGGAAGGTGAATTCCTCACTTTACTTGGGCCGAGCGGATGTGGAAAGACGACTATTCTCCGCATGATTGCAGGTTTCGAACAACCTTCTAATGGTGATATTATACTTGCTGGGAAGAATGTGACAGACGACCCTCCTAATCTAAGGGATTTGAATTTGGTGTTTCAGCACTATGCTTTATTTCCGCATCTGACAGTCGAAGAGAACATTGCATTCGGTCTAAAGATGAAGAAGATACCGAAGGAGCAACAGAAAGAGCGGATTGCGGAAGCTGTCCACATGACACAGCTAGCGGCTCTGACATCGCGGTATCCTCACCAGCTCTCAGGGGGTCAACAGCAGCGCGTAGCTATAGCTCGAGCTATAGTGAATAAACCTAAAGTATTATTACTTGATGAACCTTTGGGTGCGTTAGATTTACAGTTGCGCAAAAACTTGCAAACGGAGCTAAAGCATCTGCAGCGGACACTAGGAATTACCTTTGTGTATGTTACTCATGATCAAGAGGAAGCAATGATGATGTCCGATCGTATCGTTATTATGAATAATGGGCGGGTAGAGCAGATTGGTACCCCTAAAGAGGTATATGCCTCACCGCGAACTCTTTTTGCCGCGACCTTTATCGGAGAGAATAATATTTTCACTTCTTCCGAAGGTTTATTTGCTGTGAGACCAGAGAAATTACGCCCACATCGTAACGTCGAAGATGCGATGAAGACAGGTGTCATTCAGGATGTCCTGTATATGGGAAATGTGCATAAATTAATCGTTGAACTTGACCAAGTGGATACGCAGACCGCTATGAAGGTCACGATTGCACTTGATTTGGCAGATGAAGAATCGTGGCAAGCAGGTGAGCGAATTGGGGTGAACTGGAATACGAAGGATGAGGTGGTGATCTAGCCATGAACAAGTCCAAATGGTTCCTTACCCCCGTATTGATCTGGTTAGGTTTATTCCTAGTCGTGCCGATGATCATCGTTGTGGCCATGTCATTTATGCAACGCGATACGCTGGGTAACGTTGTTTATCAATTTAGCTGGGAAGGCTATAAGACAATCTGGGATTCTCTATATCTAGGAATTTATTGGGATACGATTGTATTGTCGATCGTGACGGTATTAATCTGTCTCATCGTTAGTTATCCGCTAGCTTATTATATAGCAAGTTCATCCCCCCGCATGCAGAATTGGGGGCTGATCTTGATTACGATACCGTTCTGGATTAACTTCCTTATTCGGACCTATGCTTGGGTGTTGCTGCTTCGAACACAGGGTGTGGTGAACAGTATTCTAATCCATTGGGGATGGATTGATGAACCATTGCAGATGCTCTATACCAAGGGGGCGGTATTGCTTGGTATGGTGTATAACTTTATTCCCTTTATGGTGTTGCCACTATACGTAGCTATCGAGCAGATTGATCGTCGATTGTTAGACGCTGCAAGTGATCTAGGGGCCAGTCGTTGGAAGGCATTCTGGCATATTACATTACCTCAGAGTAAGACCGGCATTATGACGGGATCTGTCCTCGTATTCGTATCAACAGCAGGGATGTTCGTCGTAACGGATATTCTAGGGGGTTCTAAATCCTCGATGATTAGTAACATTATTCAATCTCAGTTCCTCGGGGCACGTAATTGGCCTTTCGGTTCAGCACTCTCTGTCATCTTTATTCTGACGTCGCTTGTGCTGATTGTACTGTTAAACCGAGTGATGAAATCGCGTAGCGAAGTAGTAAAGGAGGGGAACCGATGAAGAAGAAAGGACATCCCCTTCTAGGCATTCATTCGGCCATTATGATGATATTTATTTATGTACCTATACTGCTCGTAATTGTATATTCATTCAATAACACACGACTTAGTGGGGATTGGAAAGGGTTCACCTTTGATTGGTATCTCTCGCTATTGAAGGATCGCCACGTGATGGATGCTTTGATGAACAGTCTCATTGTTGCTGTTGTTTCTACTGTAGTTGCTACGGTTTTAGGGACATTTGCAGCTTTATCCATGCGGGATTTAGGTAAAAGGTTGAAGGTTCCAATGAGTGGATTGTTGTATATGCCCATTATCATTCCTGATATTATTATGGGATTATCGCTGTTAGTTCTGTTCAGTCAGTTCCAGATTCCTTTAGGGAAATCTACGGTCATGATCGCCCATATTACATTCAGTGTGTCGTATGTATATGTCATGGTAAGTGCAAGATTTGCGGGAATGGGTAGACAGCTTGAAGAAGCTGCTCAAGATTTGGGCGCTACGTATTGGGAAACCTTTCGTTATATTACATTGCCACAGATTACACCGGGTGTAATCTCGGGTGCGTTGATTGCGTTCACGCTTTCTCTCGATGATTTCATGATTAGTTTCTTTGTTGCTGGACCAGGATCAACGACGCTGCCTATCTACATTTATGGGCAAGTGAAACGAGGCATTTCACCAGAGATTAATGCACTCTGTACGTTGCTCATTGTAGTAAGCATCATCTTGATATTGTTAGCGCAATACGTATTGAACCGAGGCAAGGGACAGAAGAAGCACAAGTTGTTGCCTTTTTAAAATATAAGAAAGCATAAGTTTTACTTAATACTCTATTCCTTATATTTCCGCTGAAACGGGTACCGTCTTGAAAAAGACGGCATAGCCGTTTCTACTTGAAAAAATAAAAAATGGTTGGATGAAAGAGAGGAGATACGTAACTGTGAAAAGAACTGGATTGATAAGCCTGCTGGTGGCGGGTGTTATGGCAATATCTTTATTAAGTGGTTGTTCTTCTAAGGAAAAGTTGCATATTTACAGTTGGGCAGACAATTTTGATGAATCCGTACTAGCCGATTTCGAGAAAGAATTCAATGTGAGTATCACGTATGATATTTACGCAAATAACGAGGACCTACTAGCTAAGATAAGGGCTGGAGGCGGGGGATATGATCTCATCCAACCCTCTGACTACATGGTAGATACGATGGTCAAGAATAATCTGCTCGAACCGTTGGATAAGAACAATATTCCGAATTTCATTCATATTGCGGATACGTTCAAAGATCCAATATTTGATCCAGGGAATCAATATTCTATTGTCTATACTTCCGGTGTAACTGGAATTGCATATAATAAGAAATATATTAAAGAAGCGATTGATAGTTGGGAAGATCTATGGAATCCGGCTTATAAGGGTAAAGTGATACTATTAGACGATAATCGTGAAGTGATTGGAATGGCGCTCAAGAAGAATGGTTATTCCAACAGTTCTACAGATGCAACAGAGATCAAAACAGCAGTAGATGATCTGAAGGGCTTGCTCCCAAGCGTGCTAGCATTCGATACGGACACTATCAAACAGAAGATGATCCAAGAAGAAGGTTGGATTAGTACAGTGTGGTCTGGAGACGCAGCTTTTATCGTAGCTGATAATCCGGATATCGCCTATGTTGTACCTAAGGAAGGTGCTACGATTTTCTCTGATAACTACGCTATACCACTAGGGGCTAAGAATAAAGAGTTGGCTGAGAAATTTATTAACTATATGTTAGATCCGCAAGTGAGCGCGAAGAATTATGAAACGATTGGTTATAGTGATCCGAACACGAAGGCGATGGAATTCCATTCTGAGACCTATCGTAATAACACGATGATTAACCTATCTGAAGATGAATTAAGTCGTACGGAATGGCTGGGTGAAGTAGGTGAAAATCTACAAGTCTACGATCGATACTGGTCCGAGCTGAAAAGTGGAAGAGAATAATATTTTGAATGCATATGTGAGTTGAAGAGTCCGTCCTAAACTAGAAAATTAGTTTAGGACGGACTCTTTCTTTAAATATAAGAAACTATAAGTGCGAGTTCAAAAGATGACTTTTTGAACAACCTCTATAAGTTTTGTGGAGGTCTTCCCGCTGTGCCCTTTAAGGTCAGGCTAG
Organism: Paenibacillus sp. Y859; assembly: GCF_056786405.1. Classification (NCBI taxonomy): domain Bacteria; kingdom Bacillati; phylum Bacillota; class Bacilli; order Caryophanales; family Paenibacillaceae; genus Paenibacillus; species Paenibacillus sp. Y859. The sequence goes on from NZ_JBXCIZ010000006.1 coordinate 33,469, forward strand.
AATAGATGCTGAAAGTACACTTAATTAGCAGGAAAAGTAGGGAAAGAGAGAATTAGTTGTAAAAACTACAGTTAAAAATGGCGATAACGCTGAAAAGTGGAGTTTCCAGTAATTTAGATGTACTCTATGCAACTAAAGTTAGGTTCAGACGAATTGGGTTGAATTTAGATGTACTTATTGCACTTGCGTGAATGATGAAGGTGGAAGGCGATTATTGGTGATCGTGTTGCAATTAATGCTCATGACTTGATAAAAACTAAACAATATTATATAATGTCTATAAAATAGCAAACGAAACTGAAAGGTGTTTACAATAATGGACTATTTATCTGATCTGTTCTGGAATGCAAGTATGGAAGAAATCAAGCAAGGCTATATGTTCGAACAAGAGTGTGAAGCTTATGTATGTTTAATCTGCGGCAAACGTTATGAGAAGGGCATTATTTATAAGGAAGAAGAGGTGTACTACGAGGCGGAGAAGTATGTTCGGCGGCATATTGCGAATGATCATACGTCGATGTTAGATTTCTTATTAGGATTAGATAAGAAATGGACCGGATTAACGGATTTGCAGCGGACACTTTTGAACTTCTTCCAGATGGGGCTAAGCGATCAAGAGATCGTCAAACAATTGGATGGAGGTAGTACCTCTACTATTCGCAATCATCGCTTTACTTTACGTGAGAAGATGAAGCAGGCCAAGGCATTCCTGTCCATTATGGAACTTGTCGAGGAGAAGTCTCATAGCAAAAGCCGGTATATTCACATTCATGATTCACCTTCATTGCTAGATGAGCGGCATTCCATCACGGTGCAGGAGAATGAGGAGATTTTAAACACCTATTTTAAGGAAGGTCTACAAGGGCCGTTAACGGAGTTCCCGAAGAAGGAAAAACGTAAAATTGTTATTTTGCGACAACTCACTCAATTATTTGATGTTCAAAAGTCTTATTCAGAGAAGGAAGTCAATGCCATTCTGAAGGAACGTTTAGATGATTACGTGACATTGCGACGGTATTTAATTGAATACGGGTTTATGGACCGAGAACCAGATGGCAGTAAATATTGGGTGAAAAGTAAACGGAATGACTAATAATGCGAGTTCAAAAAGTCGACTTTTCAGCACCGAGAAGATTGGATGAAGCAAGGGAGTGAGGAGCGGAGCGTAGGCAGTACCTACGTGAGCACCGGAAGGACCGGCTGAATTCAATCTTCGATGTCGAGTCGTCCTCTTGATATGCTTCGTGATCAAAAGATGACTTTTTGAACAACCTCTAATAATAGAGAAAGAAGGGTTTATAATGAATCATCAAAGACGTAAGGAACTCGTGGCAGAATATCAACAACTGCCCCGCAAAATTGGTGTTTACCAAATACGTAACTTGGTGAATAATAAGATATGGATTGGGAGCAGTCTGAATCTATATGGGGCATTTAACAAGGATGTATTCATACTGAATATGGGTAATCATGCTTGCGTGTCATTGCAGAAGGAATGGAAGACCTATGGTGAACAGCAGTTTGAAATGGAAATATTGGAACAATTGAAGCTTGAAGATGGAGAGTCCCTTATAGGGATGATTCCGGTGAGCGTACCTGTAAATCATCCAACGAACAGACAACATAGGGATGAGTTACGGAAGCTAGAACTGAAATGGTTGGATAAGCTACAGCCATACGGAGATAATGGTTATCATGAACAGGTATAGTATGTGTTGACGATTCAATAGTGTTACGCAGTTGTTACGTAGATGTTACCCCGCTGTTACCATAATGATTCATTACTTCGATATACTGTGGATATGAGCTCAAAAAGTACGAAGAATATGAATCATTGTGGAGGGAATTTTGAGATGAATAAGGCTATGAGATGGGGCGCTGCAGCTATAGTGGCAGGAGTTCTATTGACAAGTGTGGGTTATACAGGACAAGCAACGGTCTTTGCTGTTGGAAATACGAAGAATACTGTCGAACAACCAACTGTCATTTTAGAATGGAAAGGTACTACACTCTCTCAACGTGGTGTGATAAGTAACGGGAACACCCTCATCCCTGTGACTGCATTGCGGGATCAACTGGGACTGTCATTACATTATAATCCGGGTACGAGAACATATAGTATTGGTAGTGGGTATAGACAGTTGAACATGGATTTAGCTGAGAATCGAGTAAATACAAATATTAATAACTTCTATGTCAATGAATATGAGGTAAAGAATATCAAAGGTAATTTATATGTTCCATTTCGATTGATAAGTGATTATTTGGGCTATCAAGGGGTGTGGAATCCATCACTTAAATCATTGAATATTACTCCTAGGGTAGAGAATGACCTATCGGTTACAACAAATAAGCTAGAAACAAAGACAAAGGATGCATTATTTATTGTTCGCTATCCTACCATTAGTGACCTTGATGATGCCAAGGTAGAGAAATCAATCAATACGGTGCTGGATAACCTTAAGGATGAATTCGTTGAAGCGTCGAAAGAGCAGGCCTCTAAAAGAGATAGTTCTGTTGAGCAAACCTATCAATTCTTTCAGAACTATATCGTGTCATACAATGAGAATGGTGTGTTAAGTCTTATCATAGATCAGTACGGTTATATTGGTGGGGCTCATGGTGGTACAGTTCGTATAGGGTTGACCTTCTCGTTAGACGATGGAAAGATACTATCACTGAATGATCTATTAAAAGGAAAGAGTCCTGATTATAATGAGAGATTGGACAAGCTTGTTCTCAAAGGACTACAAGACAATGATGGTTATTTTGGTGAATTTAAAGGATTGACTGGTGACGTGAATTATTTTGTGAAATCAGAGGGAATAGCATTGTTCTTCCAACAATATGAATATACGGATTATGCTACGGGCATTCCAACGTTCGTCATTCCTTTTCATCAGATTCTACCTGAAGGTACGAGAATGTTTAAGTAATTCTGTTATTGTAAAAGCCCTCACTCCTGTAATATACGGAAGTGAGGGCTTTTTGTCTTTAATTAAAGTGCTAATGGTTTCTCTAAGACTTTGTCGATCAAACCGTATGTGAGAGCATCTGAAGCACTCATGAAGTAGTCGCGGTCCGTATCTTTCTCAATGCGTTCCAGCGGCTGTCCACTACGTTCAGCTAAAATATGATTTAACTTATCGCGGAGCTTGAGGATACGACGAGCGCGAATCTCAATGTCTGATGCTTGACCTTGTGCACCACCTAGAGGTTGGTGAATCATGATCTCGCTATTTGGAAGCGCGTAACGCTTACCGATCGTGCCAGCAGTCAAAAGGAATGCCCCCATAGAAGCGGCCATACCTACACAGATTGTAGATACATCTGGTTTAATATATTGCATTGTATCGAATATCGCCATTCCGGCTGTAATGGATCCACCAGGGCTGTTTACATATAAGGAGATATCTTTCTCCGGATCTTCAGCAGCTAGAAATAGCATTTGTGCAATAATGGAATTGGCAACCATGTCATTAACTTCAGAACCTAAGAAAATAATGCGATCCTTCAAAAGTCTAGAATAGATGTCATATGCGCGTTCGCCGCGGCTACTTTGTTCAACGACCATAGGAATATAACCCATGTGGAAAGCCTCCCTTATACTAACTAAATTAGTTGTTCATTATAAATACGATTGCCGTATTTACCACTTGATAAACATTTTAAATCATAAAGTCAGGGAAAGTCAAACTATTGATAAAAAAAAGAGCCATGATTGGCTTTGATCTGAGTTGGTTAAAGTTATATATAGCTATCATAATAATTAATGGCGCGCCCGCGAGGAATTGAACCTCGATCTCAGGCTTCGGAGGCCTACGTCATATCCATTTGACCACGGGCGCAAAAAGAGATAGCAAAAATGATTATATGATATATACGTTAGAATAGCAAGGAATTGTTACATTTATAATCATCATACATCATGATGTATAAGAAAATCGGCAGTAGTAAATTATACTACAATGAATACTTGCAAGAGAAGCGAATATTGGTTAGAATAGTAGTGGGACTTAAAAAGTTTACCCGGGACATTTTAAGACCATGTAGAACGATGCAGGAGTGGAAAGCATGCGCAATTTAATAGAAATACAAAAGCAGCTTCTGCCTGATCTCATGGAAACTCTCAAGACAAGGTACACTATTCTTCACCGAATTTTATTACTTGATATTGTCGGTCGCAGAACGCTAGCAGCGTCACTTCATATGACGGAACGCGTGTTGCGTGCCGAAACGGATCTTCTGAAATCTCAAGGTCTCATTGAGATTGAAAGTATGGGAATGAAGATTAGTGACTCGGGTAGGAGACTACTGGATTCACTTGAGCCCATCGCCAAGAACCTTTTTGGACTAACAGATTTGGAAGATAAAATCCGCCTAGCCTATGGACTGCGTAAAGTAGTGATTGTACCTGGTGATTGTGAGTCGTCGCCGGTCGCTAAGAAAGAACTGGGACGTGCAGGAGCGAAGGCTCTGTTGAGCGTCATGGGTAATGAAGACATCATCGCTGTAACGGGAGGTTCAACACTCGCTGCAGTTGCTGAACAACTAACACAACCTTCGTCTGTTAATTTGAAGGGGACCTGGTTTGTACCCGCTCGTGGGGGCTTAGGGGAGAGCGTGGAATTTCAAGCGAATACTATAGCTTCCACGATGGCTAAGAGTGTAGGAGCCCAATATAGGCTGTTACATATACCAGATCTACTTAGTGATGATGCCTATCAATCGCTAGTCCAAGATCTTAATATTCAGGAAATTGTTCAGACGATCAGACAGTCGCGAATTATAGTGCACGGCATCGGTAATGCGCTGGAAATGACACGCCGTAGAAGATTGGACCTTGCGACTATTCAGGGCATCCAAGATGAAGGCGCGATTGCAGAGTCATTCGGTTATTATTTCAACGAGCATGGTGCTATGGTTCACAGAATGATGACCTTGGGTCTTCGGCTGGAAGATATTATGAATACTGAAATTGTGATAGGGATTGCAGGTGGAAAGAGTAAGGCTAGTGCGATACATGCTGTTCTCCGATTCGGTCAGGAAGATATATTGGTCACGGATGAGGCGGCCGCATTAGAGATTGAGAGGGAAATGGAAGAATATCCTCTTAACTAATTAAGAAAAACGATTAGCATCTTGCGAAATCTGATGACCTTGTTGTCATGAAAGGTGTAACAGCCTTTTTTGAATAAATAAAACGAAACTTTGGGAGGAACTAATCAATGACTGTAAAAGTTGGTATTAATGGATTTGGACGTATTGGTCGCCTTGCATTCCGCCGTATTCAAGCTGTGGAAGGAATCGAAGTAGTTGCTATTAATGACTTGACAGACGCGAAAATGTTAGCTCATTTGTTAAAATATGATACAACACAAGGACGTTTTGACGGAGACGTTGAAGTTCATGACGGATTCTTCAAAGTAAATGGTAAAGAAGTTAAGGTTCTTGCTAACCGTAACCCTGAAGAATTGCCTTGGGGCGAGCTTGGTGTAGACATCGTTCTAGAATGTACAGGATTCTTCGTATCTCAAGAAGCAGCTGAGAAGCATTTGAAAGGCGGCGCTAAAAAAGTCGTTATCTCTGCTCCAGCAACAGGCGATGTGAAGACGATCGTTTACAACGTAAACCATGAAACTCTTGATGGTACTGAAACAGTTATTTCTGGTGCTTCTTGCACAACGAACTGCCTTGCACCAATGGCTAAAACGTTACAAGATCAATTCGGAATTGTTTCAGGTTTGATGACTACAATTCATGCGTACACTGGCGACCAAAACACTTTGGATGCTCCACACTCTAAAGGAGATTTCCGTCGTGCTCGTGCAGCAGCTGAGAACATCATCCCTAACACTACCGGTGCTGCTAAAGCAATCGGCCTAGTTATTCCTGAACTTAAAGGTAAATTGGACGGTGCAGCTCAACGTGTTCCAGTTGCAACAGGTTCATTGACTGAATTGATCACTGTTCTTGACAAAAAGGTAACTGTTGATGAAGTTAACGCAGCTATGAAAGCAGCTTCTGATGCAGATTCTTTCGGATACACAGAAGACGAAATCGTGTCATCTGACATTAATGGTATTACATTTGGATCATTGTTTGACGCAACTCAAACAAAAGTATTAACTGTTGGCGACCAACAATTGGTTAAAACAGTAGCTTGGTATGACAATGAAATGTCCTACGCAGCACAACTTATTCGCACGTTGGAATATTTCGCTAAATTGGCTAAGTAATATTAGCTAGAATTCATAAACATTTAAAGAGCGGAAACAGGTGTTCAATGTTTCCGCTCTTTGTAAAATTATAGAGATGTTATTCCTTGAATTTGCAGAGTATTAAAATCTATGGGTGTGGAGGAACGCAGAGATGAATAAGAAGAGTATAAGTGATGTGCAAGTAGACGGATTACGGGTCTTTGTTCGTGTCGATTTCAATGTACCGCTCGAAGATGGTAAAATTACTGATGATACACGTATTCGTGAAACGCTACCAACTATTAATTACTTGGTGGAACGCGGAGCAAAGGTTATTCTAGCAAGTCACATGGGACGTCCGAATGGTCAAGTGGTGGAATCTTTACGTTTAACACCTGCTGCTGAGCGTCTTTCAGAATTACTTGGTAAGAAGGTAGCTAAAGCCAATGAATCTGTAGGCGAAGCTGTTAAATCCCAAATTGCTGATATGGCTAATGGTGATGTATTGTTACTTGAGAACGTACGGTTCTATCCTGGCGAAGAGAAGAATGATGCTGAACTTGCGAAGCAATTCGCTGAACTTGCGGATCTATTCGTAAATGATGCTTTTGGTGCAGCTCATCGTGCTCATGCTTCTACAGAAGGTATTGCACACCATTTGCCAGCGGTATCTGGACTATTAATGGAGAAAGAACTGTCTGTACTAGGCAAGGCGTTCTCTACACCTGAGCGTCCTTTCACGGCAATCGTTGGGGGATCCAAGGTAAAGGATAAAATTGACGTTATTAATAACTTGCTCAACCTTGCTGACAACGTGCTTATCGGTGGTGGACTAGCGTACACTTTCTATAAAGCACAAGGTCATGAAATTGGTCTATCCCTATGTGATGATTCTAAGCTTGAAACTGCACTAGGATTTATCGAGAAGGCTAAAGAGTTAGGTAAAAACTTCATGCTTCCGGTCGATATTGTCATTGCTGATGATTTCAGCGCAGATGCCAATGTTCAAATTGTTGATATTGATAGCATTCCTGCAGGTTGGGAAGGCGTAGACATCGGACCGAAGACACGTGCTCTTTATGCTGATGTGATCAAAAACTCCAAGTTGGTTGTATGGAATGGACCTATGGGAGTATTTGAAATGGAGCCTTTCGCAGGGGGTACACTTGAAGTAGCACAGGCTTGTGCGGACACTAGCGCTTACACGATTATCGGTGGCGGTGATTCAGCTGCAGCGGCTGAGAAATTCAAACTAGCAGATCAAATGAACCATATTTCTACTGGTGGTGGAGCTTCGCTTGAGTTCATGGAAGGTAAGAAACTTCCTGGTGTAGAGGCATTGAACGATAAATAATTCCCATTATTGGTTTATGTATAGGAATGTAAGGGAATAAAAAGGAGTGGATAGCTATGAGAACACCTATTATCGCGGGAAACTGGAAGATGTTCAAGACCGTTCCAGAAGCTAAAGCGTTTATTGAAGAAATTAAAGGTAAGGCAGAAGTAGCAGGTGTGGAGAGTGTTATTTGCGCTCCGTTCACTAATCTTCCAGCATTGATGGAGGCTGTTAAAGGTACTTCCATTAAGATTGGAGCACAAAACCTACATTTTGAGGATGATGGAGCTTACACTGGCGAAATTAGCGGTGTAATGTTGAAAGATCTAGGCGTGCACTATGTCATTATTGGACACTCAGAGCGTCGTGCTTACTTCGCTGAGTCCGATGAAATTGTAAACAAAAAGGTGTTTGCTGCTTTCAAACATGGCATTACTCCTATCGTATGTGTCGGCGAGAAATTGGAAGAGCGTGAAGCTGATCAGACGAAAGCGGTATGTAAAGTTCAAACTGAAGGTGCCTTGAAAGGATTAACTGCGGAACAAGCAGCACAAGTAGTTATTGCCTATGAGCCGATTTGGGCGATTGGAACAGGGAAATCTTCAACAGCACAAGATGCGAATGAAGTGATTGCTTATATTCGTGAGCTTGTGAAAGGTTTGTATGGAGAAAATGTAGCAAATGCTGTACGTATTCAATATGGCGGTAGTGTTAAGCCTGAGAATGTCGTAGAATATATGGGTCAAAGCGACATTGACGGTGCATTAGTCGGCGGTGCAAGCTTACAACCAACTTCATATGTTCAACTTGTTGAGGGGGCGAAGTAAGATGCCAGCACCAAGACCGGTAGCCTTAATTATTATGGATGGTTTCGGATTGCGTAATACTGCAGAAGGTAATGCGGTAGCACAAGCGAAGAAGCCGAACTATGATCGTTTGATGAGCCAATATCCTAACTCCACTCTGATTGCTTGCGGTGAAGAGGTGGGATTGCCAGTAGGGCAAATGGGTAACTCCGAGGTTGGTCATCTTAATATTGGTGCAGGCCGTATCGTCTATCAGAACCTGACCCGCATCTCCAAATCGATTCGTGATGGTGACTTCTTTGAGAATCCTACATTGGTTGACGCTGTTCGTCATGCCAAGGATAATAAGAAAAAGTTACATTTGTATGGCCTTCTATCTGACGGTGGCGTACACAGTCATATTGATCACGTATTTGCGATGTTGGATCTAGCTAAGAAGGAAGGCTTGGATGAAGTGTATATCCACGCATTTCTGGATGGGCGAGATGTCTCTCCTGATTCAGGCAAACAGTTCATTGAGCAATTGAATGCTAAGATTGCTGAGGTCGGTGTCGGTACGATTGCAACTGTGCAAGGACGTTATTATGCGATGGATCGTGATAAACGTTGGGAACGTGTTGAGAAGTCATATCGTGCCATCGTTTACGGAGAAGGACCTAAATATACGGATGCGCTTAAGGCAGTAGTCGAATCTTACGAGAAGTCTGTTTTTGATGAATTTGTAGAGCCTACAGTTATTGTAGACGAACAGGGACAGCCGTTGTCTACGCTTGAGAGTGGGGACTCTGTCGTATTTTTGAACTTCCGTCCAGATCGTGCCATTCAATTATCGCAAGTATTCACCAATAAGGACTTCCGCGGTTTCGATCGTGGGCCGAAGTTCCCGGAGAACTTGCACTTTGTATGCATGACTATATTTAGCGAGACAGTTGAAGGTTATGTTGCGTATGAACCAAAGAACCTAGATAACACGCTCGGTGAAGTATTGGTTCAGAACAACAAGAAACAACTGCGTATTGCCGAAACAGAGAAATATCCGCATGTCACCTTCTTCTTCAGTGGCGGACGTGATGTTGAACTACCAGGTGAGACGCGTATTCTCATTAATTCACCCAAAGTAGCTACTTATGATTTGCAGCCAGAGATGAGTGCCTATGAAGTAGCAGATGCTTGTGTGAAAGAGATCGAAGCAGAGAATCACGATACGATTATTCTTAATTTCGCTAACCCGGATATGGTAGGGCACTCAGGGATGCTTGAGCCAACAATCAAAGCGGTGGAAGTAACGGATGAATGTATGGGTAGAGTGGTAGATGCTGTCATTGCCAAAGGCGGGGTAGCGATTATTATGGCTGACCACGGAAACGCTGATATGGTATTTGATGAGCAAGGACGTCCATTCACTGCACATACAACGAATCCCGTTCCATTTATTGTAACGGCTTCTGATATCGTTTTGCGTGATGGTGGGATTCTGGCGGATGTAGCGCCGACCATTCTAGATTTGATGCAATTGTCACAGCCTGCTGAGATGACTGGCCAATCTATGATTGCCAGCCGTAAGTAAGTTTAAGTAAGACGATTACTATTTCAAAATATAAGAAAGTATAAGTTTCACTTGATACTCTATTTCTTATATTTCCGCTGAAACGGGTACCGTCTTTGAAAAAGACGGCATAGCCGTTTCTACTTGCCAAATAATATATAAAACAAAAGGAGAACAAAAACATGACTATTATTTCAGACGTATATGCTCGCGAAGTCCTAGACTCTCGTGGTAACCCAACAGTTGAGGTTGAAGTTTATTTGGAATCAGGTGCTCTTGGCCGTGCGATCGTACCTTCTGGTGCATCTACAGGTGCTTATGAAGCAGTTGAACTTCGTGATGGAGACAAATCCCGTTACCTTGGTAAAGGGGTATTGCAAGCAGTGAAGAACGTGAACGAAATCATTTCTCCAGAAGTGATCGGTATGGACGCGTTGGACCAATTGGGAATCGATAAATTGATGATCGCTCTTGACGGAACACCGAACAAAGCTAAATTGGGCGCGAACGCTATTCTAGCGGTATCCATGGCTGTAGCTCGTGCTGCTGCTGAAGCGCTAGACGTACCATTGTATGTGTACCTTGGTGGATTCAATGCGAAAACTCTTCCAGTTCCAATGATGAACATCATCAACGGCGGTGAGCATGCTGACAACAACATCGATGTTCAAGAGTTCATGGTTCTTCCTGTAGGAGCTCCAAGCTTCAAAGAAGCTCTTCGTATTGGTGCAGAAATCTTCCATAACTTGAAATCTGTATTGAGTTCCAAGGGTCTGAACACAGCTGTAGGTGACGAAGGTGGTTTCGCGCCAAACCTTGGTTCGAATGAAGAAGCAATCACTACAATCATCGAAGCTATCGAAAAAGCTGGTTACAAACCAGGCGTTGACGTATTCCTTGGAATGGATGTTGCTTCTACTGAGTTCTATAAAGACGGTAAATACACACTTACTGGTGAAGGTAAATCTTACACTTCCGCAGAGTATGTTGACCTTCTTGCTTCATGGGTTGATAAATACCCTATCATTACAATCGAAGACGGTATGTCCGAAGATGACTGGGATGGTTGGAAATTGCTTACTGAAAAATTGGGCGATAAAGTCCAACTTGTTGGAGATGACTTGTTCGTAACGAACACTGAGCGTCTTGGCAGAGGAATTGAAGAAGGTATTGGTAACTCTATCTTGATCAAGGTTAACCAAATTGGTACATTGACTGAAACATTTGATGCGGTTGAAATGGCTAAACGCGCTGGTTATACAGCTGTTATCTCTCACCGTTCAGGTGAATCTGAAGATAGCACAATTGCTGACATCGCTGTTGCAACAAATGCTGGTCAGATCAAAACAGGTGCTCCTTCCCGTACAGACCGTGTTGCTAAATACAATCAATTGCTTCGTATCGAAGATCAATTGGGTGAATTGGCTCGATACGACGGAATGAAGTCTTTCTACAACTTGAAGAAATAATAATATTTAGAGATAAAGCCAGTTCGGGTGTACACCGAACTGGCTTTTTCATTTCATATAGACCGACCACAACCATCTTGTCAAATATAGGTTGGATGTGCTACAATAAGAATGCTGTTTTATGTATAATGATATGTGAAATTAACTTGGAATACACGAGAATGTTTTAACACGTTTAGGAGGTGGAATGAATGGAAATCTTTTTACAAGTGTTGCTAGCTGTTTTCTCCATTGGTTTGATTGCGGTGGTTCTTTTGCAAAAGGGGAAAAGTGCAGGTCTTTCCGGCGCCATCTCCGGCGGAGCAGAACATCTTTTTGGTAAAACGAAAGCTCGCGGTATGGACTTGGTTCTTGAGCGTCTAACCGTTGGAATGGCTATTGGATTCTTTATTTTGGCTATTGCTGTAGCTGTCGCTATTAAATAATATGAATTTACAGGAAATCCTCGCTCTTACATAACTCTATGTGGAGAGAGGGTTTTTTTTGTGAATTTGTTGATGATCATGAAATTCCAAGAGATTTAAGGGATGTTTGGGATTGAAATCGTGTATACTAGGGTAAGAGTATTAGTGAGGTAAAAAATAGTAAATAAACAATATGAAGCAAAGGATACATAAGAGCTTGCAGTCACAATATGCAAGTCATCTGAGGTGATAATCATGATAACAGAAGAAGAGATCCTTAATTTCATGCGGGAGACCGCCTATAAACCAATGACTTATCAAGAACTAGAAGAACATTTCAGTATTGATAAAGCGCAAGACTTCAAGGAGTTTGTAAAGGTATTAACAGCTCTTGAACAAGATGGTAAAGTTATTCTGACTCGTACGAATCGTTATGGCGTACCTGAGCGGATGGATCTTATACGCGGTCGTTTACAGGCACATGCGAAAGGATTTGCATTTCTTATTCCTGATGATCGGGAACACGTAGATGTATATATTAACGCCAATGACCTCAAAGGCGCTATGAATGGTGATATCGTACTGATCCGGGTGACATCGAAGAGTACAGCCGGAGGTAAGCTTGAAGGAGAAGTTGTACGTATTGTGAAACGGTCGGTCACGCAAGTAGTGGGCGTATTCCAGAACAATGAATCGTATGGTTTCGTACTTCCGGATGACAAACGAATTAATCGAGATATTTTTATACCGAAGGATGCCTTTAATGGTGCTGTTCACGGTGAGAAGGTCGTTGTACGCATTGTGAATTATCCTGAAGGACGGTCAGCTGCTGAAGGCGAAGTGGCAGAGGTTCTAGGACATAAGGATGATCCGGGCGTAGATATTATTTCTATTATTCGTAAGCATCAATTGCCAGAGGCATTCTCTGATGAAGTAATGGCAGAAGCGGAGCTTGCTCCTGATGCCATTACAGAGGAAGAGATCATGGAGCAGGGCCGACGTGATCTACGCCATAAGACGATTGTGACGATTGATGGAGAAGATGCAAAGGATCTAGATGATGCGGTGAATGTGGAACTTTTACCGAATGGTAATTATCTTCTAGGTGTGCATATTGCCGATGTCGGTTACTATGTGCGCGAAGGTTCCGAGCTGGATAAAGAAGCATATGCTCGTGGCTGTAGTGTGTATTTGGTAGATCGGGTTATTCCGATGTTACCTCGCCGTCTTTCTAACGGGATATGTAGTCTTAATCCGCAGGTGGACAGGCTTACTTTATCCTGTGAAATGGAATTTGATGAACAAATGAAAGTGGTCAATCATGATGTCTTTACGAGTGTGATTAGAACTACAGAACGCATGACTTATACAGATGTACGCAAAATTATCGAGGATGAAGATCCTGAGTTAATGGAGCGCTACAGTGATTTGGTTGGTAATTTCCGACTCATGAAGGATCTTGCTCTAAGATTGCGGGGGAATCGGATGCGCAGGGGCGCAGTGGATTTCGATTTCGTGGAGTCTAAAGTTATCGTAGATGAGAATGGCAAGGCTATAGATATTGTCAAAAGAGAGCGTTCCATAGCGGAACAAATGATCGAGGAGTTCATGCTTGCCGCAAATGAGACGGTAGCTGAGCATTTTCACTGGTTGAAGGTTCCGTTCATATACCGTATTCATGAAAATCCGGATCAGGAGAAACTACAGAACTTTCTGGCGTTTGCTGAGAACTTTGGGTATCATGTCAAAGGTCGAGGAAACTCCATCCATCCGCGAGCACTACAAGGGCTCCTTGAAGATATTCAAGGAACGAAGGAGCAGACGGTTATTAGTACGATGATGCTTCGTTCTATGAAGCAGGCTAAATACGATGCTGAGACGTCGGGTCATTTCGGATTAGCGGCAGATTACTATTCCCACTTTACATCGCCTATTCGTCGGTATCCGGATCTTGCGATACATCGTGTCATTCGTGAGGTCATTGCGAGCAAGGGCGTATTGTCAGAGAAACGACAAGAATACTTAGCTTCCCGTATGCCTGATGTTGCACAACAGTCTTCTGAGCGGGAGCGTGTTGCCGTAGAAGCGGAGAGAGACACAGATGATCTTAAGAAAGCAGAGTATATGCTGGATAAGGTTGGCGAAGAATTCGATGGTATGATCAGTAGCGTAACAAGTTTTGGTATGTTCATCGAACTTGAGAATACGGTTGAAGGTCTTATTCGCCTGAGTGCATTAACGGATGATTACTATCATTTCAACGAACAAGCGATGTCGTTAATCGGAGAGCGTACTTCGAAGATATTCCGTATCGGTGACGATTTGAAAATTCGTGTAGCTCGCGTTAATATGGATGATCATACGATTGATTTCGAACTGATTGATATGAAACCTCGTAGCGAAGGTAATCGTGGTGGACGAGGTGGTCGTCCTTCAGGTGCAGGTGGTGGGTTCAATAAGGATAAAGGTGCAGGACGCGGAGGTAAGGCAGGAAGTCGTAGCGGTAAGGCTGATGGAAGTAAGGGTAAATCAGCTAGAGGAAGTAAAGTATTTGGAGCAAACAGCGGAGGCGTTAAGGCGCCTGGTGCAAGTGGCGGAGGTAAGAAGAAATCAATGAATATTATTGAAAATGGTACGGTTGAGAACAATGCACCTAAGCCTACAGCTACAGAGGGCGAAGTTAAAAGACCTGATGGCAAGGGCCCGAGAGGCAAAGGGAAGAATGGCGGATTCAAGAGTAAGGGAAACACAGTGACCGGCGACAGAAACGCAGGAGTTGTTTCGAAGCCGAATGAGAATGGCAAATCGACTAGTCCTAGCAGCGTAGCACCGAAGCGTGAGGGCAGAAGTGGTGGCAATAAGGATAAGGGTGCCGGACGTAAGCGGGATCGTGGACCAGGGGCTCCAGCAGGACGTTATGATGCATTGCAGTCAACACGAGGACCTGGGTTTGCTTTCGGTTCAGGCAAGGGAGGATACGGTGCGGCTGCAACTAGCGAATCTGTACGTTCCGATAGCTCTAATTCAGATGGGATTGGTCGTAAATCCTCAGGTAGAGGTGGTATTTTTATTAGCGGAGATGCAACACCGGGTAATGGTACCGCTAAACGTCCAGAGCGAGAAGGCCGTGAAGCCCGTGAGGGCAAGAGCAAGGCGAATGAAACTTCGCGTGAGGAGAAGTAAGGGAAGCCTTTAGTTTCAGCGAAGGATAAACTCCTTGAAAGGGGACGGCATCGCCGTTTCTACTCGCTTCATCTTGATTTTGAATGATGCAGTTGATACAATGGATTTCTGGTACATTCCTCGTCGTCGGACTAGGAATGAATACTGGAATCCATTTTTTATAATGATCTAAGGAGTGAGGACATGGGTAAGAATAATAGTGACGGGAAAGTCTTGGCCCAGAACAAGAAAGCTTCCCATGATTATTTCATAGAAGAAACGTATGAAGCGGGTATGGTATTGACGGGCACAGAGATTAAGTCGCTACGTCTTGGCAGATCGAACATCGGGGATGCTTTTGCAACGATTCGTAATGGTGAGATTCAGATTCATAATATGCATATTAGTGCTTTTGAACAAGGGAATCGAAGTAATCCGGTTGATCCAACGCGAACACGTAAGCTACTTATGCACAAGGTGCAAATTAAGAAGTTACTTGGGGTTTCGAAGCAAGCAGGTTATACGATCGTCCCGCTGAAGATTTATATCCGCAATGGATATGCGAAGCTCTTACTAGGTCTTGGTAGAGGGAAGAAGGAGTATGACAAGCGCGGTACAGCGGCTAAGCGTGATGCACAACGTGACATTCAACGTGCACTGCGTGAGAAGCAGAAGGTTGCTAGGTAATGATCTAGGTTGGCAATCTTAACCTTGATTTCCTTGAACTAAGTATCATAGTGCAGTAGAAATGTGATATACTAAGTTATACGAGATCATTAGATCTTGTGTAATGATTACCTTCTAGTGGTCCTTTTTCATGGAGGAAAAGGATACTGAATAGAACATCATGTCTTGGCTACTCAAGATTCTATCCTAGAAGCCCTTTATATTAAGGGGGCGTTTATGGATTCGACGGGGATAGTTTGAGCATGGGTAGCGGGTAGTGGGGACGCGTCCGCTTTATCAACGCTAAAGCCTATTAAATGGCAAAACTCAAAACAACTACGCTTTCGCAGCCTAAGAAACTGTGAGCGTGCTCCTACCTAGCATCGTCCATGTGACTAGATTAGGGGCTAACCAGTAGTGGAATACGCTGTCTCATCTCCGCCTGCGGTGAGCTGAAGAAGATAATCAGGCTGACCCGAAGAGTAGTCGGTTACAGGACGACGCTAGGGTGACATCAAATCTGTAACTACACCCGTAGAATCTTATGTGTCGATATTTTCGGACAGGGGTTCGACTCCCCTCGCCTCCATATGAATTACCAGTGACGGCCACCATTTGGTGGCCGTTTTTACGTGCGCCTCATAATCGCACAATCAAAGTGGTTGAAATCCACTCGGTAGCTTTACCCTAAACATTGACTAGGTCTTTCAGACAAGGGGTAAAAGAAATAGTTAATATACCTTTACATATTTACAATATTCACCACAGCTGTTAAAGTAAGATACTTGATAGAGATGTTTAATAGAGGTTTTATTACATAGATACGTATTGAGGAGAATCCAAGATGAGCAGCATCGAATCCCTAGAAACTGTGATTGCAATGATTCCAATCTTAAAGGCGGCAGTTCCTGCTGAATTATCGATTGCTATTTGTGATACAGAGAAATTTATAGCTTATTGGCCTGGAGAAAATATTGATTTGCAGATACGTGTTGGTCAGCAGTTGCAAGACGAGGAACCGTTAACGCAGGCGATTCGAGATGATGTAGTGCTAAGGTCGGAGGTGCCTGCCGCATTTTATGGTTTTGAATTTACGGGGACGGCTACACCGCTCCACGACTTCAATGGCAATGTGATCGGCGGCATAGCCATTCAGCTGCGTAAACAAAGTGAATTAATAGCCATTATCGATCAAATTTCGATTTCACTCACACAAGCTAACAACCAGCTCTCGCAAGTTGCGGAAGGTTCAGTTGTACTGGCGGAGTCTGCCCAGCAGCTTCTTACGCTCGCCCATCAGACGGCAGAACAGGTTAAAGAAACGGATAAAGTTGTATCGATTGTTAGAAGAGTAGCGGACCAAACGAATTTATTAGGCATTAATGCAGCGATTGAAGCTGCCCATGCAGGGGATCGAGGAAGAGGATTCGGCATTGTAGCGGGCGAGATACGTAAACTATCCAATGAAGCGCTTACCTCCACGAACGCGATTCAGCATACACTGAAAACATTCGAAGAAGCGATAAGCGGAATGCGAGTATCCATCGAACATATGACGGAAATCGTTGATCGACAGGCTACGTCGTCCCGACAGGTTTCAGAATTTATCGAAGAGGTTCATCGGATGTCGGGGCAGTTGAATCTATTCGCAAAGAAACTATAACTCAACTATATGGGGCGATACTAGGGGGATACGAAATCTGTAACTACACCCCTCGCCTCCATATGTATTACCAGTGACGGCCACCATTTGGTGGCCGTTTTTGTATTATTTTACTGCATTTCATATCTGGATTAGCAGATGGGTATGGTATAATAGTTGTAAAATAGAAACTCAAATTAGAGTGAGGTGTGCTTAATGCTACCACAAAGAGAAAAGTTACAAGGTCTATTAAAAAAGGCAAATCAACAGGCAATAGACCAGGCGAAAAAGGCTGGAGCATCTATTTACTATATAGAAGTTATTCCTTTAAAAAATATCAGCTTTTTTCGGAAGATTATAGTTGCAAGCGTAGTAACATTTGACCACAAATTTGGGGAGCGTCAGCTCAGTTTTGTTACATAGAGTCTATCTTCATCAATGCTCTGAGTTTCCTCTTCATGAGATTGAAAAGCTGGCGGCAGAAGCGCCAAACCCATATATACGTTCTGTTTTATGTTTGCTACTCGGATTTAAAGGTCCAGAAACTGTGTTGCCAATTATTTGGAGACAATTTCACTCTCTTAGATCACATTATCCTTTGGAGAATTACAAGGAGTGGCCACTGTGTGGTTTGGATGAATACGGTCGGAGGTTTGGCTTGTTGAAAAGTTGACGACAGTATTGGTACAAATCTTTTCGTGCTGGCACTGGCATGGGTACTAAGAAACACTCAAATTAGCAGCTTGATCACCGGTGTATCAAGATCCGAACAGATCGAAGATAATATTGCTGCAAGCGGCCTTACATTATCGGAAGAGATATGGAATGGAATTGAACATATTCTGGATTATAAACCTTTGTTCGCAAAACAGGATAATGATTGAATGAGGATTATCCAGGGTTTTCAAAAAAATGACTGACATTGCGCTGTAACAATGCCGGTTGGTTTCAAAAGTATCCATAATCGGGGGAATATCATAATGGTCAAATTATCGTTGGTACATAAGGTTCCAATCCAGGAAAAGGCCGTCGCCTTTACGTTTGATGATGGGCCACATCCGTTATATACTCAACAGCTGTTGGACATTTTTCACAAGGTTAATGGCAAAGCAACATTTTTTATGATTGGTAAAGAAATTAATATGTTCGAGGATATCGCAGCAAAGGTTCATATCGCCGGGCATGAGCTTGCCAATCATACCTACTCGCATCCTGATTTGACAAAACTGACGGTAGACGAAGCGCGGGCTGAATTGCAGCAGGCGGATGAGACGATTCGCAGGGTAACGGGGAAGCCTGTATTGAACTTCAGACCACCATTTTTTGGTGTTAATGACGATATCTTTTTGCTTGCAGCAGAATTCGGATACCGCTCGATCGGTGCCGTGAACGGTGAGGCGAAGGATTGGGAGCAGCCAGGTGTTGATTTTATTTTGGATCATACGAGGCCAACCATCGAAAATGGCAGTATATTTTTGTTTCATGACGGGTATGGCGAACGCTCTCAAACGATTAAAGCTGTCCAGGTATTGGTGGAAGAGCTTGCTGCCGAAGGTTATCGGTTCTTGACCGTAAGCGAGCTGCTTGGACTCGCTAATCTCTAGCTATAAAATGATGTTCCGAAGTTGAGTTATGATTTTTCTCCATACTTATTACCCCAGAAGGGGCTGTCCCAAAAGCTATGAAATAGCTAGGGACAGCCCTTTTAACATAATAGAAAGTATAAGTTTCAAGCACGAACTTAAGGTAGCCCAAAGAACAGGGTTAAGGTACAACTTTGTACCCGAACGAACAGCTAGATAAGAAGCTTGATCTGGGTAAGGTTAAAGATCAAGAGTTTTCTGCTGCAGAAAAGTTGAAGGTGATGGAGACCGTACTTTCGTCCCATTTGTAAAGAGGGCCATTCTTATTGATACGACAGCTATGACTAGAAATACAAAACTATAAAATACACGCAACCCAAAGAAACATTCGTCATCGAGGTGCATTAGCTCACTTTTTTTAAAATGAATGCGTTAATATTCGGTTGATCTGATTACTGTGAAGATGATTTATGAAATTGATTCAATTGTTTATAAAATGTAATTCGAGTTACAGATTGATCACTTTAAGTTAATATAAACTAAACTAGTAGTCGATAACATTATATAGATTGTTATAGGTTAACGATTTGCTCTAATGCAGATATGAGGGGCGACTCCAAAACATAAAAAATTGTTGAGCTGAATCTCAAGCAGTAGCTTTCAATGAGATAGCAAGGGTTATGCGCTCAAGCTCATTACATATTTAAGGTTGAGAAAGTGAGGGCTATTATAAACTCTGATACGAAACGTTTACGTTTACTAGTAACGAGGATCCTCTATACGAAAGGAATGAAGAACAGTGATAAGATTGAGTAGAAAAATAGCAATTATAATGTTGGCGATTATTTTAACATCAGGCAGTATTCCGGGAATATTCAGCGCAGGAATCGGCGGCATATCGACCGTTGCAGCGGCTACAAACATCTCCAGTCAAGATGGAATTGGATATAGCGGCCCCATTTTAGGAAATGAAGTGGTAGGTACTACTTTTACTGGATACCAGGCATGGCCTAGTGGCTTAACAAAAGGATCTTCTGCCTTTGTTGGTGGCGTGTATGACGGTACGAGTATATGGATGATACCTTATAATGCTAACGAATTAGTCAAGGTTAATCCATCTACAGGAGAAATGACTGGATATAGTAATTGGCCAGAAGGCTTCACTATAGGTAGTAATGCTTTTGCTGGAGGCGTGTATGATGGTACTAACATATGGCTAATTCCATATAGTGCAAATCAGATTATTAAAGTTAACGCTGCTACAGGAGAAATGACGGGTTATAGCAGTTGGCCAGATGGATCGAGAGGAAGCGATCAATTTATTGGAGGTGCTTTCGACGGTACCAACATATGGCTTGCCCCCTATTCTGGCAGTCGCTTAATAAAGGTTGATACAACGACAGGAGCAATGACTAGTTACAATAGTTGGCCAAGCGGAACAACCCTTGGTAATTATCCATTTTATGGTTCGATATTTGATGGTACTAGTATTTGGCTCATTCCGAACAATGCAGATCGACTAATCAAGGTTGATCCCCAAACAGGTGAAATGACGGGGTACAACAATTGGCCTAGCGGTTTTTCCAAAAGTAGAGATGCATTTTGGGGAGGTGTCTTCGATGGAATTAATATATGGATGATACCTTATGATGCTACTCATCTAGTTAAATTTAATACGAAAACTGGAGATATGATAGGATACAACGAATGGCCTAGTGGCTTTAACAAAGGGAGCGGTAGTTTCACTGGCGGCGTGTATGATGGTACTAGTATATGGCTCATTCCAAGTAATGCAGATCGACTAATCAAGGTTGATCCGGCAACCGGTGAAATGGCGGGATACAACAATTGGCCTAATGGTTTTAAAAAAGGTGGAAGTGCGTTCCTAGGCGGCGTGTATGATGGGGAAAATATTTGGATGATTCCATTTATGGCTGACCGTCTTATGAAATTTGGGTATAGTACCGAATTGAGTGGACTTACGCTGAGTAGCAGTACATTATCACCAACATTTAGTTCGGAAACAACAAGCTACACGGCAAGCGTCGATAATGATGTGACGAACATAAATGTAACGCCAACGACTGCGGATGTCGGAGCAACGATGACGGTGAACGGCTTCTCTGTAGCGAGCGGTCATCCTACAGCTATAGCGCTAAACGTCGGGGACAATACCGTAACGGTGATTGTTACATCAGGTAACGGTAATACGAAAACGTATACCGTCACGGTGACGAGGGCTGCAACGGACAGTATAATTACGTCAAACACAGCGAGCTTCGATAAATATGCCTCAGCCTCAGCTTATACTGACATTACAGTACAACTAGGTCTATTAGGCAACACGTTCCAAGGTATCGAAGTTACTGGTACACCAGTAGCTTCAAGTGAATATGACGTGAACGGTGCTGGTGATGAGGTCACACTGAAGAAGGAGTATCTGGCAACGCTAGGCACAGGAGCACATAGCTTTGACTTCAGCTTCAGTGCAGGCAACGATGCAACGCTAACGCTCACGGTAAGCGACAGCACGCCAGGGAATAGTACAATCACCCCAAGCATAGCGAGCTTTGATAAATATGCTTCAGCACCAGGTTATGCAGATATTACAGTCCAGTTAGATTTGCAAGGCAACACGTTCCAAGGCATCGAAGCGGGAGGAACGTCAGTTTCTTCAAGTGTCTATGACGTGAGCGGAGCGGGTAATGAGATTACGCTGAAGAAGGAGTATCTAGCAACACTAGGCACAGGAGCACATAGCTTTGACTTCAGCTTCAGTGCAGGCAACGATGTAACGCTAACGCTAACGGTAAGCGACAGTACGCTAGCAAATAGCACAATCACACCAAGCACAGCGAGCTTTGATAAACATGCATCAGCATCAGGTTATGCTGATATTAAAGTACAACTAGGTTTATTAGGCAACACGTTCCAAGGTATCGAAGTTACTGGTACACCAGTAGCTTCAAGTGAATATGACGTGAACGGTGCTGGTGATGAGGTCACACTGAAGAAGGAGTATCTGGCAACGCTAAGTACAGGAGCACATAGTCTCGTATTCAGGTTCAATGCGGGAAATGATGCGGCTTTTACCATTACCGTACTGAACTCTACGCCGGCCCCAACTACGCCGGCCCCAACTACGTCGGCTCCAACTACGCCGACCCCAACCACGCCTACAGACAATAATCAGCAACAAAACAAATTGAACATTACGGTAGATGGCGAGTCCAATCTGCGCCTCTGGAATGGGACGATTGTAAAAGAAAACGGTAAAGAAGTCTTGAAACTTACATTGGATCCAAATGAATTTATTCCATATGTTCAACAATTGGCTAGAGGAGAAAAGTTAAGTGTCGTAGTCAACTTTGCAATAGATCATATATTGATTGATATTGATGGGGATACGATAGATCTTCTGATTGATAAAGGGATCGTATTTCAAATCGTGACAGAAGATGGAACGATGATATGGGATGCAGCTAATGAGGATTTAGCAAAAATAAAAGCTCAATTGGGTGTTACTGAATTTGATCAGGGAGTAAATTTAACATTTGTCATTCGTGAACAGTCGAGTACACCCTATCCATTCCTTCACAATATGTCTATCGTTGGCCAACCACTAACGATGTTTGTTTATTACGAGAAGGATGACAAAGCTGTATCTCATGTTGAAAGCAAGCATTACAACAAACGTACTTTACTGCTAGGTTCATCGATGGAACTGAATAATGCAACTGCTGTCGTGATAGCAGAGGATGGTTCATTTGTCCGTGTACCGTCGAAAATCGTTGTGAAAGATGGAAAGCGTTATGCTGAAGTTTATACGTTTGTGGATGGAACGATTGCACTAATTTCACATCAGCAAAGTTTTGGAGATATTCAGGAACATTGGGCAGAAGCAGCTATCGAGGAATTTGCAAGCCAATTGATTGTGAATGGTAAAACGGAAACGACTTTTGCGCCCAATGCGGATGTAACAAGAGCGGAATTTACAGCAATATTGGGTAGAGCATTGGGGTTAATTAGCGCTCCATATCAAGGCCAGTTCGATGATCTTCACTCTGAAAACTGGGCAGCAGCTTCGATACAGTCTGCAATGAATAGATCGCTCATTCAAGGGTATGAGAATGGCTCGTTCCTACCTAATCAAAGCATGACAAGAGAAGAAGCGATCGTGGTCATAACGAGAGCATTGCAAATGAAAGGGGTTAAAATTGCTTTATCAGATGATAAAGTCGAACAAATTTTAGGGCAGTATCATGATGCAGATAAGGTATCTGGGTGGGCAGAAAGTGCAGTGGCTGTGGCAATAGAAACGGGCTTACTGCAAGGGAAAACTACTCATACACTAGCATCACAAGACCCTATTACTCGAGCTGAAATTGTAATCATTATTCGTAGAATGCTTGAATATGCAAACTTAATTTAATTGATTTCGCGACCATTCCAACATACTTAGCATCACATTTCTGCGAATCGTGGTTTTGCATAGCAACGATTCCGCTCCCTCCATACTTGATCAGTGAGACCACCTATTTGAACTGCACCTCCAATTGTTAGTTGTGTCTAACATTCGGGGTGCAGTTCACTATTTAGGTGGTTTTTTGTTTTTGGCAGTTCTACCAAGCCGCTTCTTAAATTTTTACACTTTTCCGAATAAGCCTAGAGATGTTTTATTTTGAACTTTGCTTAGCACTAGAATCTAATCTATAATAATAGGCTAATATATACTGTGTTAGGAGGAAACAATGGAATTTATCAAACATCAACTAGACGGATTTGGCATGAGTGAACAAACCATTGGATATCTTTCGAATATGATCATGGTTGTTTTTATAGCAATGGTCTCGATACTGGCCAATTTTATAGCCAAAAAAGTCGTGCTGAAGACGATTATTCACATCATCAATAAGAATCGGTACACGTGGGATAATATCATGTTGGAGAAAAAAGTATTCCGCAAGCTGTCGCATCTCGTGCCGGCGCTCATCATCTATTATTCTGCGTCCATCTTTCCGACCTATCAAGCTTTGATTGAAAAAGCGGCATTAACGTATATGATTATCGTAACTATGATGGTACTTAATGCACTGCTCAATGCTATTGATGCGATCTATCGTTCGTTTGAAGTCTCCAAGATCAGACCGATTAAGGGATACATTCAGGTGGTGAAGATCTTTCTGTTTATCATCGGTGGCATTCTGGTTATCTCGAACCTCATCGGCCAGAATCCCTTGATTATTCTCAGTGGGCTTGGTGCCTTATCGGCCGTTCTGATGCTAATTTTCAAGGACTCCATATTGGGCCTGGTGGCAGGCGTTCAATTATCATCGAATGATATGGTGCGTGTCGGTGACTGGATTGAAATGCCTAAATATAATGCGGATGGAGATGTCATCGACATTACATTAAACACGGTAAAGGTTATGAATTTCGATAAGACGATCACGATGATTCCGAGCTACGCCCTCATTTCAGACTCGTTCAAGAATTGGAGAGGCATGCAAGTATCTGGCGGCAGAAGGATTAAGCGAAGCGTCTATATCGAGACGAGCAGCATAAGGTTTTGTACCATGGAAATGATTGAGGAGTTTCAGAAGATTCACTACCTTACCGATTATATCACGACAAAATTAAATGAAATCAACGCGTACAACATGGAACATCAGATTAATGAGGAGAGCAATGTGAACGGTAGACAGCTTACGAATGTAGGTGTATTTAGAGAATACATCTATCAATATCTGAGGAATCATCCGAAAATTCATAAGGATATGACCATGATTGTCAGACAGTTAGCGTCGGGAGATAACGGACTGCCAATTGAAATCTATGCTTTCAGCAATGATACCAACTGGGGCGTGTATGAATCGATTCAAGCGGACATTTTTGACCATATCTTTGCAGTTGCGCCGACATTTAGGCTTCGTACCTTCCAGAATCCAACGGGCCATGATATCGTCCAACTAAAAGAAAGCACGCAATTTTCACGAGGATAGTGAGATATGATTTCGAAGTATATACCGTATGTAACCCCCCACCGCAAAAGGCCGGGGGTTTTTCTTTTGTTTGAAATGGTAGTCATCTTTAAGAAATGAATACTATGGCTTAATTAGCAGCATAATGAATGATGAGTTAAATCATTTTAGAATGTTCACTGAATTGTTAATTATAATCGTTCTAAATTACTTGACAGATTATATTATTTAGTTGATAATAATGATTATAAAGTATATTTAAGTTGTTTTGTATGAAGGCCTGAATATGCTATGTTAATACTAAAAAATAGAACTTAAGAGGAGAATATAAATTATGTCACTTATCGGAACAGAAGTACTACCATTCAATGCATCTGCATTTCAAGACGGTAAATTTATCGATGTTACTGAGGAAAATTTAAAAGGTAAATGGAGTGTAGTTTGCTTTTACCCAGCTGACTTTACATTCGTGTGTCCTACTGAGCTAGAAGATCTACAGAACCAATACGAAACTCTAAAAGAACTTGGTGTTGAAGTGTATTCCGTTTCAACGGATACTCATTTTACTCATAAAGCATGGCATGCAAGCTCTGAAGCTATTGGTAAGGTTAAGTATATTATGATCGGTGATCCTTCACATGTAATCTCTCGTAACTTTGATGTATTGATCGAAGCTGACGGTCTTGCTGATCGTGGTACATTCATCATTGACCCAGACGGTATTATCCAAACTGTTGAGATTAATGCAGGAGGCATTGGCCGTGATGCAAGTGCTCTTGTTAACAAGATCAAGGCTGCACAGTATGTTCGTAACCATCCAGGTGAAGTTTGCCCAGCGAAATGGTCAGAAGGTGGAGCAACACTTAAGCCGAGTCTTGATCTCGTAGGCAAGATTTAAGGAAGGTGCGTAAATATGAAACTAGATAATGAACTGAAATCTCAATTAGAACAATACCTCCAGCTATTAGAAGGTAATATAGTGTTAAAAGTCAGCGTAGGCAATGATGAAGCATCTGAAGAGATGTTGTCTCTGGTCGAAGAAATTGCGAGCATGTCTTCTATGATAACGGTGGAAAAAACACAATTATCTAGAACACCAAGCTTTAGTGTAAATCGTGTAGGTGAAGATACAGGCGTAACCTTTGCTGGAACTCCATTGGGCCACGAATTCACATCATTAGTACTTGCGTTACTGCAGGTTAGTGGAAGAGCTCCAAAGGTTGAGCAAAGCGTTATTGATCAGATCAAAAGCATTCAAGGTGAATATACGTTTGAAACTTATATCAGCTTAAGCTGTCACAATTGTCCTGATGTTGTACAAGCACTGAACTTGATGAGCATTCTTAATCCTGGTATAACTCATACCATGATTGATGGTGCAGTATTCAAAGAAGAGGTTGAAAGCAAAAACGTTATGTCTGTGCCAAGTGTTTACCTTAACGGTGAATTCTTCGAAAGCGGTCGTATGACGGTCGAGGAGATTCTTGCCAAGCTGGGTAATGCTCCTGATGCATCAGAGTTTGACAATAAGGAACCTTTTGATGTACTTGTTGTTGGCGGTGGCCCAGCAGGTGCTAGTGCAGCGATTTATGCAGCACGTAAAGGGATTCGCACAGGTATTGTTGCTGATCGCTTTGGTGGTCAGGTCAACGATACTATGAGCATTGAGAACTTTATCAGTGTGAAATATACTGAAGGGCCTCAGCTTGTAGCGAATATTGAACAGCAAGTGAAAGAGTACGACATCGATGTGATGAAATTGCAACGTGTTAAGCGTTTAGAGAAGAAGGATCTCATCGAAGTTGAACTCGAAAACGGTGCTGTACTAAAAAGTAAGACGGTCATCGTTTCGACAGGCGCTCGTTGGCGTAATATGGGTGTACCTGGTGAAGAGGAGTTCAAGAACAAGGGCGTGGCTTATTGCCCGCATTGTGATGGTCCTTTGTTCATTGGTAAAGATGTTGCGGTTGTTGGTGGCGGTAATTCTGGTATTGAGGCAGCAATTGATCTTGCAGGGATTGTGAACCATGTAACGGTTCTTGAATTTGCACCCGAGCTCAAAGCTGATGCTGTTCTACAAGATCGTCTTTACAGCCTGCCTAACGTTACTGTACTTAAGAACGTGCAGTCCAAAGAAATTACCGGAACGGACAAGGTTAACGGTATTTCCTACATGGATCGCGATACAGAAGAAGTTAAGCACATTGAATTGCAAGGCGTGTTTGTACAGATCGGCCTTGTACCAAACACAGATTGGTTAGGTGACACGGTTGAACGCACTCGCATGGGCGAGATCGTTGTAAACAGCCATGGAGCTACTAACCTTCCTGGAGTGTTTGCTGCTGGCGATTGTACCAATAGTCCATTCAAGCAGATTATCATTTCTATGGGATCTGGTGCTACTGCAGCGTTAGGTGCTTTCGATTATCTAATTCGAAATTAATCGATGTATATTAAGAGCAAATGCTTAATATCCCTTTACAGGTAAGACATCAAAAGCCCTCATTCTTCACGGAATGGGGGCTTTTGTTATGATCAAACCAACAGTCCCCCCAGTTCACTCCTAGTCTAAAGTCTAGGTTCAGATCCCCCTTAAGACGGTTATGTCAGGTAGATAAGACGGTTATAATGGATTTATAACTTAGAGCGTGACATATGTAGCCAAAGGAGTGTTTGAATATGAAGGCAATAGAAGTGACTGCAAAGGAGCCAACAGGTAAGGTGAATTGGGTACTTTTTAATCCCAAAACCTATGCAACGATCCTTTATTTATTGTTATCCCTCCCATTAGGGATTATTTATTTTACAGTAGCGATAACGGGACTTGCACTATCAATCGGTTTAACTCCAATATTTATTGGAATACCATTGTTTTTTGGAGTAGCTAAGCTGTTGAATGGGATTGTTAATTTTGAACAAAGCATGATTAGACAAATTTTAGGTTTACCGACACCTTCCGTTTCGTATACCTACAATCAACAGTCTGAAGTCAGAGGGAATTGGTTGATGCGAATGGTGAGAGGTTTTGACGGAGGGCTATTCGTACGAAATCTGCTGCTCGTATTCCTAAGATTTGTAACAGGCATTGTGTTCTTTGTTATTATGGTAACGGTGATTTCGTTAGGATTAGGATTTATTGCTCTTCCAGTCGTGCATATTATTCTGATGAATGAAATGAAGCTTGATATTTTAGAGAATAGCTTGTTTAGTTATTTTCATATCGATTGGACCTATAATCAGCAGTATATGCTGTACGTAGGCGTTGGACTTGTACTTTTTTGGATCGCGCTTCGCGTCGTGAACGGGCTCATGCAAATTCAGCGCAGAATTATGTATGTGGACGAGCCATATCAGCAGCCGTCAGTGGAAGCACAAGCTCAGTCACAATATTATGAGTACCAAGAAGATCAGCCCATTCAAGGGATGATGCAGCCAGCTTATAAAGAGCTTTAGAAGAACTTCTTTTACTGTCATATTTGTTCAGATGTAAGTTAGGATTTACTACTTACTTAATGTTATAATATTGATTTACAATGTGAAATAGGGTGATCGAAAAATATGAATGAATTTCAAAATAGGAACCACCATAAACTAGTCATTATTGGTGCGGGCGCAGCAGGTTTAATGGCTGCTATAACTGCGCGTGACTGTGGTATTGATACAGCTATATTGGAGAGCAACGACCGGATTGGAAAGAAGATATTAACGACAGGTGATGGTCGCTGCAACATTACGAATGAATCCACTGCGACGGGTACGGATGAAGCGATCGCTTTATCGCGCAAGTATCACAGTAATCAGGCTGGATTTCCATTGACTGTATTGGAGCAATTTGGCATCCGTCAAACCATTGATTTTTTCTCAGCGCTCGGGCTTCCGCTTACAAGATTGAAGGAGGGCTTGATGTATCCGATGTCGCTGCAGGCTGCATCGGTGCTGGATATTTTTGAGCTTGCGCTGGAGGATCGGAATGTTCCGGTATACCTCAATAACAAAGTGTTGGATGTTACCGTTTCGAAGGAACATCCGCGCTTTACGATTAAATGCCAAACGGAAACAGAGGAGCAGGTTGTTTATACCAGTGAATATCTGTTTCTATGTGCGGGTGGCCTTACCGGTCCGAATACGGAAAAGGATAGCCCTGGTTATACTCTTGCCGAACGTCTGGGACACACCCTGGTCGAGCAAGTGCCGGCCATTGTGCAATTGAAGCTACAGAATCCGCATATGAAGGCACTGTCCAGTATCAAATTTCAGGGACAAGCCCATATTATCGTCAACGGTAAAGTCATCGGCAGCGAATATGGTGAAATTGGCTTCACGAACTATGGTATCTCCGGCCCACCAATTCTCCAGTTAAGCAGGAAGGCTGCGTATCATCTCGCAAGAGGAGAATCTGTAACCGTATCGGTTGATCTGATGCCGGGTCGCACGGAGGAAGAGGTAGCTGAACTTTTGGAAATGAACTGGGAGAGCTTCGGACACCGGACTGTTGTGGATTCGCTCGTCGGAATCTTCAATAAGAAGTTGGTTCCTGTCCTGATGATGGAAGCTGGTATCGATAAGCAGCCAGACCTGCTTTGCCAGGATCTATCGCGGAAAGCCAAGGGGAAATTGTATCGAATTTTGAAGCATTGGGAATTTAAAGTGACTGATACCAATGGCTTCGCGAATGCGCAAGTGACAGCGGGCGGCATCGATACGACTGAGCTAATAGAAGGAACGCTGGAATCCAAGCTAGTACCTGGGCTTTATTTGGCTGGCGAGGTGATGGATGTGGACGGGGATTTCGGCGGCTATAACCTACAATGGGCCTGGAGTTCTGGTTATGTGGCTGCGATGGCGCTTGCTAAGCAAATGTAATGAATTTATAGGAAAAGGGATGCATCGATCAATATGTATGAGGATCAGAATTCTAAGCACCACAAGCTGTTAATTATCGGTGCAGGCGCTGCAGGTATGATGGCTGCTCTTACTGCACGGGACCAAGGTATTGATACCGCAATGATTGAAAGCAATGACCGGATGGGGAAGAAGATATTAACGACGGGCAATGGGCGTTGCAACATTACGAACGAATCTACTGCGACGGGTACGGATGAAGCGGTCGCTTTATCGCACAAGTATCACAGCAATCAGGCTGGATTTCCATTGCCTGTTCTACAGCAATTTGGTGTGCGCCAGACGATCGACTTTTTCTCCTCGCTCGGGCTTCCTCTTATACCCTTAGAGGATGGTCGAATGTATCCCATGTCGTTGCAAGCCGCATCCGTGCCGGGTGTTTTTCGCCTTGCTCTGGAGGATCGGAATGTTCCGATATATTTCAAGAATAAAGTGTTGGATGTTATCGTCTCGACGGAACATCCGCGCTTCACGATTAAATGCCAAACAGAGACAGAGGAGCAGGTCGTTTATACCAGCGAATACCTATTTCTATGTGCGGGTGGTCTTACTGCTCCGAAAACGGGAACGGATGGATCTGGTTATACGCTTGTCCAACGTCTGGGGCACACTCTGATTGAGCCTGTGCCGGGGATTGTGCAATTAAAGTTAGACTATCCATATTTGGAGGAACTGTCCGGCATAAAATTCGAAGGACATGCTCATATTATCGTAAACGATGAAGTTATCCGCACCGAATATGGCGAAATTCTCTTTACGGCCTATGGCATCTCTGGCCCGCCAATACTCCAGTTAAGCAGGAAGGCTGCGTATAATCTCGGCAGAGGAGAATCTGTGACATTATCGGTTGAGTTGATGCCGGACCGCACGGAGGAAGAGATAGTTGAGTTTCTGGAAACGCACTGGGGGATCTTTGGACACCGGACTGTTGCGGATTCCCTTATCGGAATCATCAACAAGAAGCTGATTCCTGTTCTGCTGAAGGAGGCAGGAATTGATCAAGAGCTTCACCTGCTTTGTCAGGATCTATCGTGGAAAACCAAGAAAATATTGTATAGAATCATGAAGCATTGGGAATTTAAAGTGACCGATACCAATAGCTTCACGAATGCGCAAACAACAGCCGGTGGCATCGATACGACTGAGCTAATCGAAGGAACGTTGGAATCTAAGCTAGTACCTGGGCTGTATTTGGCCGGTGAGGTTATGGATGTGGATGGAGATTGCGGTGGATATAACCTGCAATGGGCCTGGAGCTCCGGCTATGCTGCCGCGATGGCGCTTGCTGACCATATTGCTCATACCACTTAGAGCTATGTTTCAGTTAGTTAACTTGTTAAAGAAGAATAGAATCCAAAGAAGAATCTGACGGTAGGGATATCAGTATACTCCTATCGCTGGATTTTTTTTATTACAATATTGGGGGAAAGTTATGACTATGACTATGACTTCACTTTACCACCATTCGAAAAGTCAGTTTGTTATCTGAATCAACTTTTAAGAATGATTTAAGATTCGCTTAAGAGATTACTTAATGAATGACAGATAAAGTAGAGATATCAAAGGGAAGGTGCAGTAGATTGCAAGTATTACATACAGGATTTCAATTCTTATATAGTTTGTAGCAGAAAGAAGGGGAGTGGACAGTATGGAAACAAGTGTATTATCACTAGAAAAGGTATCCAAGTCTTTTGGATCAGAGAAAGCATTGAATCAAGTATCGTTAACGGTAAGAAAGGGAGATATCTACGGCCTTATCGGTCGAAATGGCTCAGGAAAGACAACGATCATGAGGCTCATCACAGATCTCTCAACAGAATCGAAGGGTGAGATCACACTATTAGGCAAGTCGAAAGGAGCGAAGAACTATCATACTGCATTACAACGGATCGGAGCTGTTATTGAAGCGCCAGTGGCATTTAATAAGCTGACCGCTTATCAGAATATGAAGATCGTTTGCATCCAGAAGGGAATCCATGATTACTCGATCATTCAAGAAATGTTGGAATTCGTGAACTTGGCGAATACGGGTAAGAAGAAATTCCACAACTTCTCGTTAGGTATGAAGCAGCGCTTAGGAATTGCGATGGCATTGGTGAATAACCCGGATTTTCTTATTCTAGACGAACCGATTAATGGATTAGATCCGATAGCGATTATTGAGTTCCGTGAATTGCTGGAGAAGATTAATAGGGAGAGGAACACAAGCATTCTGATCTCTAGTCATATTCTGAGCGAATTATATCATGTATCTACACGTTTTGGCTTTATTCATCAAGGTGAAATGATTCAAGAAATTACGAAGGAAGAATTCGATTCATTATGTACGGAAGCCATTGTGGTTAAAGTGCAAAATACAGCTCAGGCTGCCGTGATCTTGAAGGAAGCGATTGGTGATCAATTCCAGGTTGTACAGGGGAATGAAATTCACATTTCAGATCAGAAATCGACCGTTGCCAGTATCAATCTATTGCTAGCTATGAATGGTGTTCTTATTGATTTTATTGGTAAAAAGGAAAGCAGCTTAGAAAATTACTACACCAATCTTATTCAACAATTCGGAGGTACACACTCATGATTCGTTTAATGAAAGCTGATTGCTATCGTTTACTCCGTACCAAAGGTTTTTATATCATATTACTCGCTGTTATTACTTTTGCAGTGGGAAATGTGTCTACTGAAAGTGTAGGTACAGTGGGGGTTCAGAGTGATTCTGTTATGGAGGGTCAATCTCAAACCAATGTTTCCTGGAATATGGCTGTAGCTCTCACTGGTGCTTCTTTTTCTAGTGGTCTCCTTGTTTATTTGTTTATCGCATTCTTTGTTATCATTATAGGATACGAATTCTCACAAAGAACGTATAAAAATACGTTAACCTCTGGTGTGAGCCGAATCTCCTTTGTTCTTTCCAAATACTTTACGCAGTTGACTGCTTTGTTATTAGGAACTTTTTTATATTTTGGTACAACGGCTCTTATTGCCTTTTTTAGATATGGTACAGAAGGGATTCATACGGGTGAAGTTCTAAAGGATGCGCTCATTGCGATGTTAAGCTTAAGCTTTTGTATTAGCGTGATCTTTAGTTTGGCGACACTAGTGTTGTTCCTGACAACTAGCAATATTATCGCCTCTATATTTATCATTGTTTATCCCATTATCATTCAGTTGATCTATACGTTCATAGAGTGGGAGGGGCTCAAATATTTTGATTTCTTCTCACTTGCTCAGACTATGGGTCAGGGTCTAATCGCAGGCACAGAATTAATTCCTTATATCTTCGTGAGTCTTGCTACTATTGCCACCACTCTCGTAGGAAGCGCCTTTGTTATCCGTCATAAAGAACTATAGCCACAGTGCCAGACAGCAGAGAACTAATGATCTCTGCTGTTCTTGAATTGAAGAGTCACGTAGAAGGCTTCTGCATCTGTAGTGAGTGTAATGTCACCTTTTATAGCTTTTGTCAGGTTTTTTACAATGGATAGGCCTAACCCTGTGCTTTTGTTGGAGCGAGAAGGATCTTCAGTGACAAAGCGCTGAAATAGCCGGTCAGCATCTACAATAGGATTGGCTAAACCATTCATAAATTGAATGATCAAATGGTCTTGTTGTGATGTGAGCGAGATCTGTACCTTTTGATAGCCATATTTCAGAATGTTACCTAATATGTTTTGGAAAATTCTTTGCAGAATCGTTTCATCGGTAATGAGATATTGCTGCTCCTGAATATGAACTTCCAAGGAGAGCTGTTTTTTTTGCAACTCATCATAATAGGTAAATAAGCTTTGGGTTAATAGCTCAGACACCTCTATTTTGTGGAACTCAGGGGTTAACATTTTCTCCTGAATCAGATTATATTCCATGAGGTAATGAAGATAATGAGAGATGGAATTTAAGCTACTATCGATCTTCTGAATCATCTCATGCTGCTTGGCAAGCTCAGGCTCCTGTAAGAGAATTTGTGTATAGCCTGAAGAGACGGTCAAAGGTGTCTTAAGATCATGAGTGAGATTGGTGATGACCTCATGCATTTGTTTTTCCTTGAGATATCGTTCCTGGTTATAGATTTTATTTTGCTTAATTAATCGATTATTATTGTCTGATAACCGTCTCAAGATGCTATTCTTGGAAGTGGAGGTTAACTCCGCATTGGTATCATTCGTGGCGATATAGTCGAGTTGCTGGGTGATTTTCTTCAAGTCGGACAGAATTAAACCGAGATAGGCCAGTACAGCAATAAGCAGGATACTAAGCAGCCACAACATGTTACTCATTCCCCTCAGCTAGACGGATTCCCATGCCCCAGATCGTCTCGATATACTCTGTATCAGGATCAGCATCCTTCAACTTTTTTCTTAGTGTACTGATATGAACGTTGATGGTGTTCTCCCCACCAAAGTAATCATCCTGCCAGATGGTCTGGTAGAGGTTAGCCTTGGAATAGATTTTCTTAGGATGAAGCATTAACAATTCTAGCAGCTTGTACTCTTTGTGAGACACTTGAATCTCTCTATTATCGATCAATACCTTATGCTCTTCGCGTATCAATATCAGGTTGCGGTAAGATAGTTCGCCGGTAGGTGCTGTTGTTGGAACAGCATTACGTAGCTGAACCTCGATTCTGGCCTCAAGCTCCTCTATATGGAAAGGCTTGGTGATGTAATCATTAGCTCCCATCTTTAACAAGCGCACCGTCTGTTCTTTGTCACTAAGGGCAGTCAGAACGATGATAGGTACAGGGGAAGTTTTTCGAATCGTCTCCAAGACGCTTTCACCTGTCACGCCAGGCAGCATTAAGTCAAGAAGCACCAAGTCATACTGATTTTTATTTGTTTTCAAAAGAGCTTCTGTTCCCGAATGGACTTGCTCCAGTTGATATTTGTTAGCAAATACATATTCAAGCAGCTCACAAATTTGCTTGTCATCTTCAATAAGTAATAGACTTTTCATTTGAGAGATTCTCCTTTGATTATTTACTAAGAGATTACCCCAAAGGGAGCAGAACATGCAACGATAAATGATAGTTAAAAGGTCACTTTCTCTGTAAAGTCATTTGCACCCTACAAGACGATTTGAAGGAGGCGACCTAATGAAAAGTCTACCATGTTGCAGAATCTTGTTCAATCCGCTCTTCCAGAAGAAATACAATCCCACATTAGCTCATTAGATTACAAAGATACAGCCCGAAAGTTTA
Organism: Paenibacillus sp. Y859; assembly: GCF_056786405.1. Classification (NCBI taxonomy): domain Bacteria; kingdom Bacillati; phylum Bacillota; class Bacilli; order Caryophanales; family Paenibacillaceae; genus Paenibacillus; species Paenibacillus sp. Y859. The sequence goes on from NZ_JBXCIZ010000006.1 coordinate 68,357, forward strand.
CAGCCAAGCCAAGAGAGCAATTCACATCGCTGTATCATCTTCTGAACGAGGAGCTGTTGACACAATGCCATCGAGATCTAGATGGTAGTAAGGCAACAGGCGTGACGATGGATAGATAAATATGTTCACATCTAAACGAGACAAAAGGGGAATCCAACTTTTGTCTCATTTTTTCTGTGCATAAATATAGGTCTAAAGAATCAATTGGTGTTCACTTCTTCTTTTATTGGGAGATTATTCCGATAATTAATTAAGACTCGTCAAAATATTTCGCTTTGTCCTAGTGAAAGGAAGGAATAAAGAACGATGAAGTGAGACTGTAGTAATAAAAGTACATACAAAGGTGGAGTGAATCGGGAGAGATTCTGATGCGGAGGAACTATTACCAACATATTAGTTGGTATGTGCTAGATCATGGGAAATGAGGAGAGAAGAATATGAAGTCAGTCAATATCCTAACAAAAGTGAGAATGATTCCGCTAATGGTGGCGCTATCCATGTGTATCAGTAGCGTATTATTCCTAGTCGCGATGCCTATTGAAATACATGCAGAGAGCGCAACGGCATCGAATCGGACAGATTTCAGTGTGTCAGGGGATCAGATTATATGGATGGAACAAGATGGTGACGGTAACAAACAGATCTATTACCGCAATGAGGCTACGAAGCAACAGAAAGTACTCACTACAAGTAAGACAGCGAAAGATGCTCCTTATATTAAGGGGAATAGAGTTGTTTGGGCAGATAAGGGTACGCAGGACCCGTCATCCTTGTACTGGGATATCTATAGTTACGATCTTCAGTCAGGCGTGCAGCAGAAACTAAACGTGCGTTCGGGTGAATACGGTAACCCTTACGTGGACGGAAATGGTGTAGTCTGGTTCGATCGGAATCTGTACGGATCAATGATATACCATGACTTACCAACGAATACGGAGATTGCACTGGGAGAGGGTAAATTTCCTGTTCTTGCGAACGGTATTGTCGTCTATAAGAACGCAAGAGATGGTGGACTTAGTATGTTGACGCTGAGCACAGGCGTTAGAAGATCACTGATTAATCTAGGTGGTTCGAACGACGTGGATTGGTTCGTGACCAATGGTGATTACGTCTTGTGGAAACAGAAGAATGGTTCTTCTGAGAGCAAGTTCGTCGTGATGTCACTTACGGATCTAAGGGCACAGCCGCAGGATCTAGCTCCAATGAGTGTGAAAGATGTCGATTATTCGGTTATGTCGATAGGTGATACACAGGCCGTGTATTTGGAACAGGTGAATGGACAACCGGTTCTGCGAGGTGTGAATCTGTCTACGGCATCCATGTATTCAGTGACAAGCGCAACGAAAGGAAGACAGTACATCGGGTTTAACGGCGATAAGTTCGTATATAGTACGACGGATGATTCATTCGTTACCGTTAGTCTGGATGGGTCCTCGTCTGAACAACCATCAACAGGAGGATCTGGAGGTCAGTCTTCTTCCCAACCTGTCATTCCTCAGGGTACGGATAACAAAGTGATATCGACAGAATCAGCTGTGTTTGGTGCACAAGGTGGAATGGTGACTTCGAAGGATGGTATGGCTGAGTTGAAAGTTCCAACAGGTGCGTTTACGCAGGAATCTAAGGTCAGTCTATCTCAGATTAGTTTAGATCATAGACCCCTTCGAGATGAGTTAGGAAGATCCATTGAATCGGATAATTCGATCTGGCAAGTGGATACAGCTTCTACGTTCGGACAACCCGTTCAACTTACATTAGGATACAAAGACTTAGCCAAATGGAAAGCCGAACGCGAGAAGCTTGGTATTTATAAATACGACGCAGCACATTCATACTGGACTTATATTGGCGGAATAACAGGTGTAAAGGATGGATTCGTACAAGCTTCTATTCAAGAACCTGGGATATATGCAGTCATGTTGCGTCAAGTGACGTTCTCTGATATTTCAGGACACTGGGCATCTAATTCCATTGAAGTGTTGTCTGCTAGAGGAATTATTAATGGTATGACCGAAGAGGCCTTTATTCCGAATGGCAAGCTTACAAGAGCGCAATTCACGAAATTACTAGTAAGTGCGATGGGCATGGAACCAATATTCTCATCTTCACCTACATTCTCAGACGTGCAAGCGAAGAATTGGAGCTATGGATGGGTCGAAGCAGCTTCTGCAGCAGGTATTGTTGAAGGAGATCATGGAGTATTCCATCCAGATGCAGCACTGACACGTGAACAGATGATGGCGATGATGATGCGTGCCGCAGGAAGCAGACTTCAGTCTACTGGGCAAGAGGGTCAGTCATCCGATCTGACTAAGTTTACCGATCATGCTTCTGTTAGTGCATGGGCGAAGCCATTCGTTATCGATGCTACTCAACTGAAGTTAATTGAAGGTAATGGAGATAAGTTAGAACCTCTTCAGACATCAACAAGAGCCCAAGCGGCTACTGTGATCTATCGATTAATGCTTAAGCTAGAACTTTTATAATAATGATTAGGGAGTGAATAATATTTATGATATTTTCAAGTACGGTTCGCAGAAAGAGGAAAGCTAGCATCAACAGGATTATTTCGTTAACCCTTGTGTTCTTGCTGCTAGTTACCTCAGTTCCACTATTACCAGGCGTAGATATGCTCACGGAGAAAGCCTTCGCTTCGACCAATGTACAGATCGTGCCAAGTGAGATTAACACAGATGAAGGTGGTACTACTGAGATTCGCTTCAAATTTAATGCAGCGAATAGTGGACAGACTAGCCATCCTACGAACATCAATGTGTGTACACCTCAGCCGAACGGTGCATCTCCTAAGTTGTCAGGCTTAATTGCAAGTGACGATTATGAAACGAAGGTGAACGGAGTATATGTTCAACATGTGGTGGAATGGGATGGAAAAATAGGTGGCGTAGCTCTCCCAGAAGGTCGCTATAACATCTGTGTATCACCCGCAACGTATAACGGAGTTGGTGTCTATTACGGGCAGATTGGAAGTTTTGAAATTGTGAACTCGGTACAGCCGAAGGCACCTTCATCGATGACAGTGGAATCTGGTTCTTCTGCCGGTAAAGCATTAGTGAAGGGTACTTCACAGGCGGGTACAACCATTGATCTCGAGATTCGTTATTCTCTAGGGGATCAGAAGCAGAGCGTGAATAATATACCGGTTAATACGCAAGGCCAATGGAGTAGCGAGATCAGCTTAGATGCTGGTAAGATCGCTCATATTACAGCCAAAGCGAAAAAGGGTACGTTAGCATCTAGTTATTCAGAAGTGTTGAAGGTCATGAATGTATCCGTACCTTCCTTCCCATTGACTTGGGAAGCATTAGCAAGTTACTACTATGCAACGGATTCTACAGCTTCCACAAGAGCTAAGGCAGAGGAAGTAGCAACACTTAATCATGTGATGGCAACTGTGCCAGGCATCATTACGGGCGCAACTTCCTTGATCTTGCAAGATCCAGAAGTGATCGAACCAATCACGCAAGCAGATCTTACGCAGTTCACGGAAGCGGCAATTAAGAAACGTCTACGGATTGTGAATCCATTGGGGCAGGATTACGTTGAACCAGCACGGGGAGATTTTACATTCACGACGGATTCTATGGTACTTCAGGCATTAATGCCACTTCAATTCGGATTGAACTATCTTAGCCGCGATCCATATGAAGGGGCTATCGGTCTTGGATGGCATCATTCTTATGAATGGTCGCTTACCCCTGTAGATGGCAAGATGGAACTTATGCAACCTGATGGTTCCCGATACGAGTTCATTCCACTCACAGGTGGGCGATATTTAACACCGCGTGGAACAGATCTTACATTGTCACAAGCCTCATCAGGTGGATATGATCTACAGACACCACAAGGTGAACATTATATGTTCAATGCAAGTGGACTTCTAACATCAATTACCGACAGCAATCATAATGAGATTACATTTAGCTATCAAGGAAAGTTATTACAAGCGGTATCAACCGATGGCGCTTCATTAACACTTTCATATAATGCGAATAATCAGTTAACAACAGTGACAGACCATACCAATCGGAAGCAACAATATGGTTATTCAGCTGCTAACGATATGATCTCATTCACGGATGTGAATGGTGCAGTTACGAAGTTCTCATACGATAGTGCGCATCATGTAACGGGTGTGACTAATCCTAATCAGACGGCATCCATGAATGTCACATATGATCAACATATGCGTGTAACAAGCTTTACTGATTTCTACGGATCGAAGAGTACGTCGAGCTATGAAGGCAAGGTGGCTCCAGTCATTCGTGGACAAGAAGAGGAAGGTCCACTTCCGAGTGGGCCGGTAAGTATTGATCCCAACAATGGAAGAGATATTGCGGATTCAGACAAAGTGCTACTATCTGGCACGATGCATAACTTGCAGAATGCTCCTCCATATATGATCATTGACGGTCTTAAGCCGGCGATCACGGGTTATATGGGAAGCCTAAGCACAGATATCCATGCGAAGATGAGCATGTATGAGCAATCGGCAGTATCTGTGAACTCTGATATGAGTGCCGTTCAGGCTGCAATTCAGGCAAGTAATAGTAATCCTGTCGTGATTAAGACAGGTCAACTGAATGTTGAGAACGGCGTTACGTTGGGAAGCCCAACCAAGCCGGTCGTACTTATTGCCGATGGCATGAATACGAACAAAGATATGACAATCACGATATACGGTACGTTGATTGTGAAACAAGCATTGAATGCCAATACGAAGCTTACGCTAAACGCTATCAGTGTAGGTAATAATTACGGAAATATATGGGTAGGTGGAACGCTACATCTTAATAATGATTCGGCTGTTACCGTAGCGGATACGTTGTACGCGGGAAGTCTGACATATAATAGTGGACAACTTACGGTAGATGCTAACCGAGTTGTCGTTCAAGGTGAGTTACACATTAATACCGAAGTAATTATGAATATTGCTAAGGAAATGGTCTTAGGTGGCATGGTTTCGAACAACTTGGTAGCGGATATCAACATACCGGGCGGAGATTTGTTCGTAAGAGACAATGTGAGCGTTAATAATCAGATGAAAGTGAAGACCGGCGGCGTATTCGCAATCGGTGGAGACATGACCCCGAATAAGACACCGCAGGTCCAATCAGGTATAGGTTCAGGAAAGACTATTCTTACTTATCCTGTTGATGGAACGAGTTCAGTCTCGAATGTGACTTCAGCAGGTCAGACTGGGGGTACTCCTGTAGGTATTTCATCTACGCTGACCTCGGTGAGTGAGACGACGCATAGTAATGCATTGAATCATAGTACGTCATATGTATGGAACGATCGTTTCTTAATGTCTGAGATTCGTAGTGCGGATGGCTCTACTATGGCATTAAGTTATGATGATGCTGATCGATTGATTGCTGTAAAAGATGGAAATGGTAGTATGCAACAAATGGAATTCGACGAACGAGGAAATGTTCTACAATTCGTGGATGGCAATCGTGAATCCACAGTGATTCGTTATAATGCGTTAAATAGACCTACAGAAGTTGTAGATTCACTTGGATACAAGAACAGCTATAGTTATGATACAGCAGGGAATCTTACACAAACAGCGGATGCTCTAGGGAACACCACAACGGTTGATTATGACAGCCGAGGCATTCCAACGGTCATGAAGGATGCTACAGGAGCTGTAACGACGATTACCAATGATACAGCTGGATTCGCCCGAACGATCAAAGATCCAACAGGATACATTACTCAAGTGACCCGTGATCCTCTACACAGGGTAACGGAAACCAGTGATGCGCAAGGTGTTCTCGGTAAATTTGAGTATGATCTAAAGGGACGTATGACTGCACAAGAAGATGCGCTTCAGCAGACATCAAGTGCAACATATGATGATAATGGTAACTTGGTAGCACAGAGTAATGCTATAGGTGGAACGACCAACTATGCTTACGATGTGAACCGACTAACCTCAACAGTAGACGCACTTCAGAATACGAGTGCTACGATCTATGATGCGGTTGGGAATGTTGTAGAAGAACGGGATGAGAATGGTGGTGTAACGAAGTATCAATATGACAGCATGGGTCAGATGGTGAAGGCAACAGATCCAGAAGGCCATGTAAGATCATATACGTATGATGCTGCTGGCAACCAATTGACATTTACGGATGCCAAAGGAAACACAACAACGAATACGTACAACAGCCGAAATCAATTGATGACGGTCACAGATGCACTCGGTGAGGTTACACAGTACAAGTATGATGCCAATGGACAAATCAAGAAAGTAACGAACCCACTCGGCAATATTACTTGGTATGATTATGATGCTACAGGCAGATTAACAACGAAGACAGATGCCTTAGGTATCAAAACTGAATATGAATATGACGAGAACGGGAATACCCTCTCGACGATGACAGAGAACAGCAAGTGGCAGACGATCTACGATGAACGCGGACTTGAAGTCGGAAGTATAGATCCGATGAATCGTAAGACAGCGATGACTCGCGATGACCGTGGGCGTGTAACAGCTGTTACTGAGCCAAGCGGTAGTATCACACATTATGAATATGATGTCGTTGATCGGAACACAAGCATTAGAAACGCATTAGGTCATGAGACCACGTATGCCTATGATGCATTAGGTCAAGTCAATCGCATTCTGAATGCGAATAACCAAGAAACCAAGTTCGAATATGATATGCTTGGAAGCTTGACGAAGGTAACGAATGCAGCTGGCAATGCTACGAGTTATACGTATGACGCTCTAGGTAATCTTCTTACCAAGACCGATGCGTTAGGACATGTAACATCTTACAGCTACAACAAGTTGAATCAAGTGGAGCAGTCCGTGAATCCACTTCAAGAAAAGACGACAATCACGTACGATGCGAATGGGAATCAGACATCCATGGTGTATCCAGATCAGTTGACGACTTCATACAGTTATGACGCTGTCAACCGATTGAATCAGATTATATACGGTGATGGTCAACAGGTCAGCTACGAATATGACTTAGCGGGTCGTCGTACATTAATGAAAGATAGCACAGGTGATACCCGTTATACCTTCGATGCTCTAGATCGCTTAACGGAAGTCATTGACGGAAATAATAAGAACATTCGTTATGAGTGGACAGCGACGGGAGAACGTAGTCGGATCATCTATCCAGACAATACGGTAGTCAGCTATTCCTACGATAATTCTGGACTGATTGAGCAAGTCACAGATGGAACAGGTATGAAGACGAACTATACCTATGATGCGAATGGTAGATTAGCTAGTAAGTCTCTACCGAACAACACGCAAAGCACGTATAACTACGATGCGTTAGGACAAGTCTTAGAGATCCAACATCAAGGACCTGGGGGAACATTACTAGAGAAATTGAAATATACCTATGACCCAGCAGGGAACCAACTTCATAGCGAACGCCAATCAGGTGGAAGTGATGAAGATGACCCAACAGGCGCTACACAATCAGCAGAAATAGCAGATTACATGTACGATGCCTTGAACCAATTGACTCAAGTGCAGAAATTGAACAGTGTAACAACGAATTACAGCTATGATGCTGTAGGGAACCGTTTGAGTGTAGCGGTCAATGAGGCAGGTAACCTCTCCACAGAGGATTATACCTACGATGCAGCGAATAAACTGATGAGTTGGTCCAAGGGAAGCGACTATAGAGATTACACGTACGATCTACGTGGAAACTTGCTAGACGTCGTCGGAATCGATAGCGCAGCGGCTCTTAATAGTCTGCGGATGGGGATTACTTTGACAATGAGTGACTCTATCGATTCAAGTGTGCTGGATAGTGTATATGGGTTAGAAATTGACCCGAACACCGGTATAAGCCTTGATCCGAATGCAGGTCTCGGAGGAGCAGTAGCCGATCCGAACGCAGTAATCGATCCTAATGCAACAGATAATGTAGATCCAAACGCAAGTGTTGGAGGAATCACGGATCCATGGGTAGTAGACCCATTATCTGGCCTAAGTGTAACAGCGGATGTATACGGAAACGATCCGACATCACTAGATAGTCTGATGAGTATGGCACTTTCTGGCCCACGGACGATTGAATCCAATCGTTGGGATGGAGCTAACCGTCTAATTGGGAACACCAACTATTCAGGTGACCAGACAACCTATCGTTATGATGGAGACAGCAATCGCGTATCCATGAGCGTAAGCTTAGGAACCGGTACGAAGCAAAGTAATTACCCAAGCAGTAATCTAGCAGGGTTGCGAGATGGCTGGGAACCACAATACAAGAAGCAACAGATGGACATCTACTTCACGAACGATACAACGCTAAGCTTACCTGAGCCATTAATGGCAACCGATGCGACCGGGAACAAGTGGAAGCAGTCCTATGTCTATGGAGCGGGTGGAGAACGAATTAGTATGAGCTATCTGCCAAGTGCAGATGCAAGTACAGATTGGGAACCAACTCCAGGAGCAAGCGGAGCCGCAGGCAACACCACACCGAAGACACTGTATTACATGAGTGATGTACGTGGCAGTGCGATAGGACTCCTAGGCGCAGACGGAAGTGTCTCAGCACGTTACCACTATGATGAGTTCGGGGTAGCGGAAAACCCAGAGAAGTTCGACTTGAACTGGGCAGGACCGGATAACCTATTCGGTTACACCGGGTTAGGATATGATTTCAACAGTGGTCATTCTTATGCGCGTGCGCGGTATTTTGACTCTGAAGTAGGACGGTTCATTAGTGAGGATACGTATGAAGGGGATATTAATAATCCACAGACGTTGAATTTGTATACGTATGTGAGCAATAATCCTTTGAGGTATACGGATCCTAGTGGACATAAGCATGAACAGGGCGGTGGCGGTGGAGGCGGCGGTTTAGCCATTCCGATGTCTGGGGCTATGCCAAATATATTCGGTACATTATGGAGCGGTATAAAGTACAGTACTATAGGTATAGCTGGTGCTATTGTAGGTACAAGTGATAAGCCATTAAGTGACAAGGATATCATAGAGAAAGAACTCAGTAAAACACAAAAAGATGCAATTAAAAATATTGATCATAACTTAAGTGAAATTGATGAGGATCATTTAGACGCGTATGAGAGGGAGTTAGCGGGAGAAACAGTTAAGATTAACCCCAGAGATAACGAACCCTACGATCATGTCAAAGAAGTTAATGACTTAGTTAAGGGGATACAGAACAACATTAACAAATTGAAAAATGCAGAAAACAGTCCATCATTCCAGAAAAACACTTCAGACATTACAAAAAAAGCAGTTCAAAAAGCAATTGATCGTGGTAACAGCATGTTAAATAAAATACAAGGTATTAAAAATAAAGTGAAAAATAGTAAATAAAAATTATTTATTGAGCATCAGAATTATTGGAACTAAGAGGGTTTGGAGGTGATTGTTGTTGGGATACAGAGAACTTACCATTGACGAAATTTGCAGACTTGAGGGATTTTACGAAGAAATAGTAGTGGAGAATAGTGTACCTTTATCAGGATGGTTTGCGGGCATAATGGATAATAAGCTTAAAGATCTGCCTGATGGCTCAATTGCAAGATTAGTTAGGCAGAATTTCCACTTGAAATATGTGATTCCTGAGGCAATATTAAGGTTGTCTTTGAACCCTCTTGCCGGTAAACATTACGAGGGTGAACTTATCAATTCAATAAATTCAGTGAGAAATAAATTTTGGGAGGACAACTCAAATATATGCAATGATATAAAGAAACTATTGATGAAGATTGAAAATAAGGAAATTGACCTTCCAGAAGATTTTGAATGGTATTCGAATGAAGTAGAACAGGAATTTTATGAGGAAGTACGGAAAGTGATTTCAGTACTAAGTACTCATAAGTCTAATTAACATTTACAATTTTAGAACCACATGCGAGTGTAACAACTCCATGTGGTTTATTCATTGTAGAAGGTGCATCCACCATTCTCGATTGAAACGCAGTTAGATTTCTTAGTTTTATGAACTAGCTGTAGCATGATATCAACCTGTATAGAGGATGTTTCGAACTGGAGAAGGTGACTTAACTTTGCGACTAACTTCAACCATCGTTGGGTTGTAATCTCTTCTCGAAAAAACAATTGTCAAAATGGGAATGGTATGTCATAATCTGAAATGCAATGGCTGGTACCGCCGGAGCAACTTAAACTAAACTTATAACGCACTTGAAAACCTTTATGGTGATTTCAGGTGCTTTTTTGCGTCCCCATATAATTATATAAGTCAAATAACTATTAAATTTCATAAAAAGAGTGGGCGCAAACACTACATAAACTAGAGGAGCGTATGCAAATGGACGTCAAGGTTTCCATGGACAAGGTAGTACTGGAGTTTGAATCAGTGCCCACATCAAGATATTTAGGTTGGAGCACAAGGTTAGAGGTAAAAGGCATGGCAGAGCGGGTAGTATACAATAAATTATACTGCTATGAATGTCATGTGAAATTGAAAAATGGTGCTTACATGCATGTGTTTTTCAAGAACTTCGCTGAAACAGAAGGCTTTAGGCATACGTTCCGTATTGAAACGAACCCTGAGTATTTCGCTCAGTTCATAGATTTGTTAGAACCGATATGGGAAGTGACGGAACAAGTGTATTTTGTAAGCGGAGATGTAGCGTTTGATGTACCGCGAACGTTGGATAATGTATTTATTATCGCCAATGATACGCGGCGGAAAATTATAGTGCATAAGGGCACACGGTATTTTGGTTCAGCACATCAGCGTAAAAAAAACAATTACTGCCGAACATACAATAAACGTGAACAACTACTTACCCGCGGCATAGATTTAGGGCATGACCTGACCCGTATCGAAATGGTATATAAGCCGAGCAAGAGAATACCGTTGGCTCATGTAGCTGATCATCCGCCAGAGTTTAATAAATACTACTTTGCTATGGTACTGATTGATACAGGCATTTTAACCGACAAAGAACGTGAACGAGTAAAGCAAATGCAAATTGGGAAAGAGCAATATTCCCTGCATGTACGCAAAACCATAAAAAAATCACTTGCCAGTCAGCATAAGGTGACTTTAACCAGCTAGAAGGTGGATGTTGGGCAGATATATTAAAAGAACATAAGCTAATCAGATAATACTTGTAAGAATACTAGCAGACAAACAACAAGCTGTTACTTCCCCGATTGAACGTAATACGAATGGATTTACGTCACGTCCCCCAAACCTACCGGAGATCCCAATCTTGTTAGCGAGACAACTACCGTTTAGTGATGAACATCGCTTGGAGTTTTGCATGTGCTTAAACGTAGTTGATAGGCAACAGGACTCAAGCCAAACTAAACCTATGATATCAATGATAGATTAACTAGTAAATCTTTACCGAACAACACGCAAAGCGGCGCTACACAACCTGCTGAAATAGCAGATTACATGTACGATGCATTGAACCAATTGATCAAAGTTCAAAAGTTGAACGGTGCAACAACGGATTACAGCTATGATGCTGTAGGGAACCGAGTGAACGTAGCGGTTGATGAGGCAGGTAACCTCTCCACAGAGGATTATACCTACGATGCAGCGAATAAGCTTATGCGTTGGACCAAAGGAAGCGATTATAGAGATTACACGTACGATCTACGTGGAATCTTGCTAGACGTCGTCGGAATCGATAGCGCAGCAGCTCTTAATAGTCTGCGGATGGGGATTACTTCGACAATGAGTGACTCTATCGATTCAAGTGTGCTGGATAGTGTATATGGATCGGGAATTGACCCGAACACCGGTATAAGCCTTGATCCGAATGCAGGTCTCGGAGGAGCAGTAGCCGATCCGAACGTAGGAATCGACCCTAATGCAACAGGTAATGTAGATCCAAACGCAAGTGTTGGAGGAATCACCGATCCATGGGTAGTAGACCCATTATCTGGCCTAAGTGTAACAGCGGATGTATACGGAAACGATCCGACATCACTAGATAGTCTGATGAGTATGGCACTTTCTGGTCCAAGGACGATCGAATCCAATCGTTGGGATGGAGCCAACCGTCTCATCGGGAACACCAACTATTCAGGTGACCAGACTTCATACCGTTATGATGGAGATAGCAATCGCGTATCCATGAGCATAACGTTGGGTACGGGTACGAAGCAGAGCAATTACCCAAGCACCAATCCAGCAGGGTTGCGAGATGGTTGGGAACCACAGTACAAGAAGCAACAGATGGACATCTACTTCACGAACGATACAACGCTAAGCTTACCAGAGCCATTAATGGCAACTGATGCGAGCGGGAACAAGTGGAAGCAGTCCTATGTCTATGGAGCGGGTGGAGAACGAATCAGCATGAGCTATCTGCCTAGTGCAGATGCAAGTACAGATTGGGAACCAACCCCAGGAGCAAGTGGAGCGGCAGGCAATACCACACCGAAGACACTCTATATATGAGTGATGTACGTGGTAGCGCAATTGGCCTTCTAGGCGCAGACGGAAGTGTCTCAGCACGATACCACTACGACGAATTCGGCGTAGCCAAAGACGCTCAGAAGTTCGATTTGAACTGGTCAGGACCGGACAACTTGTTTGGTTATACCGGGTTAGGATATGACTTCAATAGTGGTCATTCTTACGCACGTGCGCGGTATTTTGACTCTGAAGTAGGGCGGTTTATTAGTGAGGATACGTATGAAGGGGATATTAATGATCCGCAGACGTTGAATTTGTATACGTATGTGGAGAATAATCCGTTGAGGTATACGGATCCTAGTGGGCACACATCAAAGGGTTTTGTAGTAGACAGTTTAATAGAGGTTGTTAGAAAGAAGGGTAAAAATTCCGACTCTTATTGGACTGTAAGTTCATTCTTAGGAACACAAGCTTTACGATTCTTCCCTGATGCAAGGGAAGATGGGAATAATACATTTAAATACCTATATAATATGGCGACAATGACCAGTTCCAATCAAGCAGACAATACGATTGGAAAGGCTAACTGGGCAAAACAAATATTAATAGATGCTTTTCAACTTCAGAGTGATTATGAAATGGCAGAGTTTGATATGTATATTAGTGGTCTATTTATCTCATTAGATTTGAGTATACCTAAAATGCCTAAAACCAATTCTAAAGTAAGCTTTGCAGAAATTGGTATTGGTGGCGAATTAAAGCTTGCTAAGCTGGTTGGAGGACGACCGAATGTGTACTTTAAAACGAGTAAAGGGGCAAGATATATAGATCAATTAGCAGATGGAATTGCTTATGAATCAAAAGTAGGATATGTAAATTACTCTACAAAAGTAATGACACAAATAGAAAAGGATGCTGAATTGATAAGAAACGCTGACATCGAGGGAGCATATTGGTATTTTTTTAAAAGCTCAAATACCGGTAAAATAGGCGCTGATCAGAAGGTTTTAGATGCTCTCACTAAACATGGTATAAAATATAATATTTATGAATGAGGTGTCCTTATATTGTATCCAGAACTAAAATTACCATTTGAGTTTATTCCATTTGAGATCATGACAAAAAGGGAGTCTATCCAGTATTTTGAGTGGTTTACATCTCAAATACCAACCAGAATTGAAGTTCTTTCAAACTTTTTTCAGGAGACTGGGGGAGGTAATAAGGAAGAGCTGAATTTTACTCAGGAATCATTAGTTTCTTTGTGGATTTGGTTTATTAATCGTATTAAGTTGGTTCCAAAAACAAAGGAAGAACTCGAAGAAAGCATCTCTTCAGTTCCGGAATGGATTCGTGAAGAAGTTTCGAAGAATAATACCAAATTCAGTGATGAAACTAGTTCATTAATCATTGATATCGGAATGTATTTTGGAACAGTGTTTATAGAAGCATATGAACCTTTAAAATGGGGTGTTATTCATAAACCAAGAAATTTTGTTAACGTAAATCAACCTATTATTGTTGGTAATAACCATAGGGAGTTAAACCCAATCGTGCTTGTAAATAATTGTTCTCTAAAGGCAGCTAGAAGAGATTTGAATTCTATATCTCTATACGATTTATTTAATGTTTGGAAAGATATTTTAATTAAATAATGTGCAAATGAAACTGTAAGTTGGTTGATTTGATGGTTCTGAATGAACTCTGAATCGGAATATTTTTAGTGCTAGAGCTACAATAATTTACGAAGAGGTCTGTCAAGTCTTTTGTTATTTTAGAAGGTTTGAGTACTTATTACCGATTGAATCGAATATTCATCTCCAGGCAGATTGAACAGCTATATGGACTATGTGTAGACTGAAGATAATCCATATATCGTTCTTTCAAACTGACGGTTAACTGTACTCTTTCTCAAAAAAGCAATTGTCGAAATGGTAATGGTATGTCATAATCTGAAATGCAATGGCTGGTACCGCCGGAGCAACTTAAACTAAACTTATAACGCACTTGATAACCTTAATGGTGATTTCAGGTGCGTTTTTGCGTCCCCATATAATTATATAAGTCTAATAACTATTAAATTTCACTAGCGTTGCATTAAAATAATTTCAATTTGTCAAGTAGGGTATCTCGTTAAAATGAATAGAAAACTGTAACTTTTAGGTCGGTTTTGTCCATAAAAAACCTTGCAATTAGGGGAGAGGGTTGTCCTGTCCCAATCCTAATTATAAGGAGTACTCATGGACAAGAATAACATAAAATCCACCTTAGCGGAATAACTCAATCCGTTAAACCACAAATTCATGCTCCAACAGATCCAACTATTACAGATGGACAAGTACGTGAAGAAATTAGACAGCAAGACCACTGCTCAATTGTTTATCTTCGCTCAACTGATGAATATTGAATCGTATGCCAACAGCAGCCTAAAAGTGAAGACAAACAAGAAGTTACAAAAAACCATCGGTTTGAAATCCATCAGTACGTCCTAGCTTTCTAGGAAATTTCGTGATATGCACACCGCCTTTCTAGAATCCGTATTTAAGAATCTCGTGCAGAAGCTCTTCGACCGTTTAGGTGCTAACAAAGCAGATAAGAAACTCGGAAGCATTCATCTTATTGATGCCTCCACGATCTCATTCTGCTTGACAAAGTATCGCTGGGCGGATTTCAGGAAGAGCAGAGCAGGTATCAAGCTTCACTTGCGTTTTGTTTATGGGACGGAGGGTTCGTATCCCGATGCGTTAAACATCTTTGATCGCGGTTATCTGGATTACCGAGAATTCGATCTGTACTGTGCGAAATCGATTCGCTTTATTACACGATTGAAGAGTAATGCGAACATCGAAGTCATTGAAGAAAGATCTGTTGATCCAGAGTCTGGTATTCTGCGCGACGCTACGGTAAGACTGGGAAATGAGAAATCATATTTGATGAAGCACCCCCTTCGGTTAATCGAATGTCTCGATAGTGAGGGAAAGAGCGTGATGATTCTCACCAGTGATTTTAACTTATTGGTTGAAGAAATCAGCGACCTCTATCGAAACCGTTGGCAAATCGAGTTGTATTTCAAGTGGATCAAGCAACATCTTCGCGTCAAGAAGTGTTACGGGACTAGTAAGAATACCGTTTACAACCAAATTCATATTGCGCTCATTACATTTTGTCTAACCCTGCTCATGCAGAAGCAAGTCATACACAAAGGTAGCCTACTGGAAGTGTTCAAGTATTTGCAGCTGTGTTGGGATAAGACATTTAAAGACTTTCTGCTAGATCTGTTTAGGCCATTGACTAGAAAAACAAAGGGCCGAAGGACAACGGATCATGAACGGATTTTTGAAGAAACGCTTGAACAATATCGTACAGTTATGACGCTGTTAACCGATTGAATCAGATTATATATGGTGATGGTCAACAGGTAAGCTACGAATATGACGATGCAGGCCGTCGTACATTAATGAAAGATAGCACAGGTGATACCCGTTATACCTTCGATGCTCTAGATCGCTTAACGGAAGTCATTGACGGAAATAATAAGAACATTCGTTATGAGTGGACAGCGACGGGAGAACGTAGTCGGATCATCTATCCAGACAATACGGTAGTCAGTTATTCCTACGATAATTCTGGACTGATTGAGCAAGTCACAGATGGAACTGGATTGAAGACGAACTATACCTATGATGCGAATGGTAGATTAGCTAGTAAATCTCTACCGAACAACACGCAAAGCACGTACAACTACGATGCGTTAGGACAAGTCTTAGAGATCCAACATCAAGGACCTGGGGGAACATTACTAGAGCAATTGAAATATACCTATGACCCAGCAGGGAACCAACTTCATAGCGAACGCCAGTCAGGTGGAAGTGATGAAGATAACCCAACAGGCGCTACACAACCTGCAGAAATAACAGATTACATGTACGATGCCTTGAACCAACTGACCAAAGTTCAAAAGTTGAACGGTGCAACAACGGATTACAGCTATGATGCTGTAGGGAACCGAGTGAACGTAGCGGTTGATGAGGCAGGTAACCTCTCCACAGAGGATTATACCTACGATGCAGCGAATAAGCTTATGCGTTGGACCAAAGGAAGCGATTATAGAGATTACACGTACGATCTACGTGGAAACTTGCTAGACGTCGTCGGAATCGATAGCGCAGCGGCTCTTAATAGTCTGCGGATGGGGATTACTTCGACAATGAGTGACTCTATCGATTCAAGTGTGCTGGATAGTGTGTATGGGTTAGAAATTGACCCGAACACGGGTATAAGCCTTGATCCGAATGCAGGTCTCGGAGGAGCAGTAGCCGATCCGAACGTAGGAATCGACCCTAATGCAACAGGTAATGTAGATCCAAACGCAAGTGTTGGAGGAATCACCGATCCATGGGTAGTAGACCCATTATCTGGCCTAAGTGTAACAGCGGATGTATACGGAAACGATCCGACATCACTAGATAGTCTGATAAGTATGGCACTTTCTGGTCCACGGACAATCGAATCCAATCGTTGGGATGGAGCTAACCGTCTAATTGGGAACACCAACTATTCAGGTGACCAGACAACCTATGGTTATGATGGAGACAGCAATCGCGTATCCATGAGCGTAAGCTTAGGAACCGGTACGAAGCAAAGTAATTACCCAAGCACCAATCTAGCAGGGTTGCGAGATGGCTGGGAACCACAATACAAGAAGCAACAGATGGACATCTACTTCACGAACGATACAACGCTAAGCTTACCTGAGCCATTAATGGCAACAGATGCGAGCGGGAACAAGTGGAAGCAGTCCTATGTCTACGGAGCGGGTGGAGAACGAATCAGTATGAGCTATCTGCCAAGTGCAGATGCAAATACGGATTGGGAACCAACTCCAGGAGCAAGCGGAGCCGCAGGCAATACTACACCGAAGACACTCTATTATATGAGTGATGTACGTGGTAGTGCGATAGGACTCCTAGGTGCAGATGGGAGTGTCTCAGCACGTTACAACTATGATGAGTTCGGCGTATCGGAAAACCCAGAGAAGTTCGATTTGAACTGGGCAGGACCGGATAATCTATTCGGTTATACTGGGCTAGGATATGACTCTAGTAGTGGCTATACGTATGCGAGAGCAAGATACATGGATTCGAGCATTGGACGGTTTATTAGTGAGGATACGTATAAAGGGGAATTGAATGATCCTCAGACGTTGAATTTGTATACGTATGGTTTGAATAATCCGGTTAAATATACTGATCCATCTGGAAATTGTGTTTGGGATGCATGTATCATAGAGGGAGCTGTAGTTGCGGCATTGATTGAAGGGGCCATATTTGTAATTGGAGCTACAAGCATTATGATTTGGAATCATTCAAGTGCTGCACCAGTAGAGGTTCCAAGAACTGATATTCCTCCTAAACTTACAGTGATTCAAGGAGGAATGAATAGTAACAGCAATCAGAAAAAGCCTATGGCGCCTCCAGCTACTCAAACCAATAAAAATGAGAATAAGAATAAGAATAGGGTAATACTGTATCACTACACTACTAAAGAGGGTTATGAGGGGATTATGAGAAGTGGGGTAATATTCCCTTCAACTAAAGCAAAAAGACCCAATGATGCCAGGCTAGGTGATGGAGTATATCTTACGGATGTTGCACCAAATACGATGTCCTATAAGGATTTATCACAAATACTATATTTAAATAAAAATCAAACCCAAAACACATTATATTATGTTGCTATTGATGTAACAGATTTGGTATTGGAGTATGGACGGGCACATATCTTTGCGACTTTAACTGATACACCTTTAAAAGTAACTGGACGTATTGTATCAGGTGGATTTAACCATGGTACAAATTCTCGCAACTTAATTCAATAAAATGAAATTTGACTAACAAAATGAGAAGGAGTAGGGATATTGTATGATTTATTTGATCGATGGTGAAAAAGGTGAAAAATGGTATTTTGAAGTGGATGATGAAGGAACAGCATTTAGACAGATTCTATTGGAAGAAGGTAAAGAAAGTAAGATATCCAATCAAAAAAGATTTGAATTTTTCCTATCAGAGAAGGAATTGCCCTTAGACAATCTAGAATTAAAAAGAATCTCTAAGGAAACATTTGAAAAAGTGTGGAATGATGTTAATAAAGGCCAACAGATGAGATGGCTTAAACATAAAGAAGCAATTCCTCTTGGAACAAAGATAGACGGTTACATTGAAGTGTTTTATCCTCAAGGAGTTATAGTTAGCATTCCTGATCACGACGCCTTAGGAGTAGCTGACTATGAGGAATGTGCCGCAAACTCACAAAAGAAAAATATGCATAAAGGGTTAGTAGTTAAAGCCGAAGTCGTCGGATATGATGAAGTGAATTATTGGTTTTTGTTGGGGAATCCAGAGGTCTTTGATCGTAGATATCCATTGATTGATAAATAGATTTTTTACCATGACCATGATACGTAAATATTCGTATTATGGTTTTTTTAGTAGGAAGCGTCAAGAATTATGTGAAAATGAAAGTATCCTTCTCCTGCAGAATATCGTGTTATTCTTTGGTGTTGAACATCGCTTGGAGTTCTGCACGGCACCAACTTCATAGCGAACGCCAATCAGGTGGAAGTGATGAAGATAACCCAACAGGCGCTACACAACCTGCAGAAATAGCGAATTACATGTACGATGCATTGAACCAACTGACCGAAGTTCAAAAGTTGAACGGTGCAACAACGGATTACAGCTATGATGCTGTAGGGAACCGTGTGAACGTAGCGGTTGATGAGGCAGGTAACCTCTCCACAGAGGATTATACCTACGATGCAGCGAATAAGCTTATGCGTTGGACCAAAGGAAGCGATTATAGAGATTACACGTACGATCTACGTGGAAACTTGCTAGACGTCGTCGGAATCGATAGCGCAGCGGCACTTAGTAGTCTGCGGATGGGGATTACTTCGACAATGAGTGACTCTATCGATTCAAGTGTGCTGGATAGTGTATATGGATTGGGAATTGACCCGAACACGGGTATAAGCCTTGATCCGAATGCAACAGGCATTGTAGATCCAAACGCAAGTGTTGGAGGCGTCATCGATCCATGGGTAGTAGACCCGTTAACGGGATTGAGTGTTACGTCGAATGTATACGGAATCGATCCGACAGCACTAAATAATCAAGCTAGCCTAAATAGTATGGCCTTAGCTGGCCCACGGACGATCGAATCCAATCGTTGGGATGGAGCTAACCGTCTAATTGGGAACACCAACTATTCAGGTGACCAGACTTCATACCGTTATGATGGAGATAGCAATCGCGTATCCATGAGCGTAAGCTTGGGAACCGGTACGAAGCAGAGTAATTATCCAAGTAGTAATCCAGCAGGGATGAGAGATGGCTGGGAACCGCAGTACAAGAAGCAACAAATGGACATCTACTTCACGAACGACACAACGATGGGCTTACCTGAGCCATTAATGGCAACAGATGCGACCGGGAACAAGTGGAAGCAGTCCTATGTCTATGGAGCGGGTGGAGAACGAATTAGTATGAGCTATCTGCCAAGTGCAGATGCAAATACGGATTGGGAACCAACTCCAGGAGCCAGCGGAGCCGCAGGCAACACCACACCGAAAACACTGTATTACATGAGTGATGTACGTGGTAGTGCGATAGGTCTCCTAGGCGCAGATGGTAGTGTCTCAGCACGTTACCACTATGATGAGTTCGGAGTAGCCAAAGACGCTCAGAAGTTCGACTTGAACTGGGCGGGACCGGATAACCTATTCGGTTACACCGGGTTAGGATATGATTTCAACAGTGGTTATTCTTACGCAAGAGCTCGTTATCTAGACTCTGAAGTAGGACGCTTTATTAGTGAGGATACGTATGAAGGGGATATTAACAATCCGCAGACGTTGAATTTGTATACGTATGTGGAGAATAATCCGCTTAGGTATGTTGATCCGAGTGGGTATATGCCTACAACGTTAGAGGCTGCATATATGGCACAACACATATATAAAGCTACTGAGAAAGATTATGATAAAAAAATAACTGGTGATTGGATTTTAATAGATCTAATTACCAATTCCGAAGGATTAAAAATGGGGGTTTATTCTAAAACGAATGCAAGGGGAATTACAGAGTATAGTCTTGTGAATAAAGGTACTTCAACATGGGGTGATTGGGTTAATAATGCTCAACAACCTTTTGGTTATTCTACAGATATGAAAGAATCAATAACTGAAGCGTATGATTTTGTAAAAAAATACGTTAGATATGAAGTAACCATGGTAGGTCATTCTAAAGGGGGGGGCGGAAGCTGCAGCTAATGCAGTTGCAACAAATTCAAATGCTATTTTATTTAATCCCGCTACAGTACATTTAAGTGAATATGACTTAGACCCAGACGATTATGATGGTCTAATGAGGATTAATATTGTGAAAGGTGAAGCGCTAAATCAAATATTTGATTCTACATCCAAACCTATTGGAAATGTTCATTATTTGCCTACACAGTATCCAATAGATACTAAAAATCCATTTCAAAACATCAAAAATTCTATCAAAAATCATGGTATGGATGCTGTCATTGCTGCTTTAAAGGAGGCGGGGTATAAATGAATATTAGGGTAATACTATTAGTATTACTGTTTTCGATTATTATCTTTTTATCATTATTATTTTTACCTTGGGTACTTATCTATGTTGGTAATCTATTTGAAAAAAATCCGGGAAAACCTGTAATTACCTACAGAGAATTTCCATTTCGATTAGAATATGAAATAAATGATAGAAGGGAGCTTATTGAAGACACCTTAATAGTAGAGTATAAGGGTGTCGGAATAGATGAAGGTCGTGGTAAATTCAGAAAATGGGAAGATAGATTAGCTAGCGGAAATAAGAATATCACATTACTCAAAAATGATCTTATTGAGATATATTATCCACATGGCGGTTCTGATTATTACATGGGTGATTTAGAGGAATATGAATCGTTTAATTCAATATTTCCCAATGCAGCATATAAGACAATTGATATTGATAGGGGGATAACCCGTAGTGGTAAAATCACTGAAGAGAAATTGATGGAGCAATATGGAATTAAATTAATTAGTTGGGACATTGCTGATCCTATTGTTAATTCATTTAAATAAAAACATTATTAATCTATTAGCCACATGCGAGTGTAACAACTCTGAACTGCACCCCGATTGTTAGACAAAACTAACAATTGGAGGTGCAGTTTTTCTATGACCAAGTTCAGTACAGATCAAAAAAGACAAGCAGTCAACCGTTATCTAAACGGAGTAGAAAGTCTTAAGACGATTGCGAAGTCAATCGGTGTCCATCATTCCGTATTCATAAAATGGATTAAACAATATAAACATCATGGTGATGAGTCTTTTAAAAAGGGCTATACACTGTATTCTGTACAGGATAAACTAGACGTACTTCATTATATGAACGAAAATGGGACGTCTGCTATATTTAATATTGCTAGCTATAGTACCCTTTTAAGCTTGCAAAAAAGCTTAGCATTACAAGGGATAGACGCCCTACAACCAAAGAAAAAGGGGCGTCCATCCATGAAAAAGATTCTAAGGAACAACACTTGCATTCGGATCAAGGCTTATACCGGTGTTCGGGTCAAATCCCAACCCATATCTCACATATTGGTCTACCACACAAAATTTATTGAACTTTTCATCTTCGATCTCTAGGGCGTCATCGATCCATGGGGTGTTGACCCATTAACTGGATTGAGCGTTATGTCGAATGTATATGGAATCGATCCGACAGACTAAATAGCCAAGCTAATCTAAATGGTATGGCATTATCCGGCCCACGGACGATAGAATCCAATCGTTGGGATGGAGCCAACCGTCTAATTGGGAACACCAACTATTGGGGGAGATCAGACATCCTATGGTTATGATGGAGATAGCAATCGCATATCCATGAGCATAACGTTGGGTACGGGTACGAAGCAGAGCAATTACCCAAGCAGTAATCCAGCAGGGATGCGAGATGGCTGGGAACCACAATACAAGAAGCAACAGATACGAGCGGAAACAAGTGGAAGCAGTCCTATGTCTATGGAGCGAGTGGGGAACGAATCAGTATGAGCTATCTGCCAAGCGCAGATGAAATTACAGATTGGGAGCCAACGCCAGGAGCCAGCGGAGCAGCAGGCAGTACATCACCGAAGATACTCTATTACATGAGTGATGTACGTGGAAGTGCGATAGGTCTTCTGGGCGCAGATGGAAGTATCTCAGCACGATACCACTACGATGAATTCGGAGTAGCAGAAAACCCAGAGAAGTTCGATATGAACTGGGCAGGACCGGATAACTTATTCGGTTATACGGGGTTAGGGTATGATTTCAACAGCGGTCATTCATACGCACGAGCGCGGTATTTTGACTCTGAACTAGGACGGTTTATTAGTGAGGATACGTATGAAGGGGATATTAATGATCCGCAGACGCTGAATTTGTATACCTATGTGAGTAATAATCCGTTGAGGTATACGGATCCGAGTGGGCATAAGCTTGAAGAAGCGTATGGTTATGATGCTTACTTAAATCAATTTGCTCAGCATGATCTTTACGGTTATCAGTCTGGTTGGAAACTCCTAAATGACATGAGTTCTAAACAGTATAATAAGTATGTTAAGGATACGGGGAAATCCAAAGAATCTATGACGGCTGGAGGAAGTGAAGTAAGAAATAATGCATGTAACTATCTTTCTAATGGGTGTATGGAAGGAAGTGCAAAGTTTGTATACAGTGGAGATGGACTTTTAGCAATTGACTATACCTCTGAGGAGGGTTTTAGTACTACTTTAATTTTAGATCAGAAGAGGGGGATTTTGAGTGAGAAGGATGCTATCCTAAGAATATTAACTAGCAATATGAATGTTACAGCATCATTAAAATATATAGATACGACTAAGAGTAACCCTTTGTGGCAAAATGTAGGTGATCTCAGGGCGTATTTGGCCCAAAATGGGGAGGTAATTATTATTTCCGAGACCATTTCCATCCTAGAAGTAACCCCAATTTGCATCTTTATGGCAATGATGAAGCATATCCTTGGTGAGGAGAATGAAAATGTCAGATTATTATTTGGAAAATATTTTCCAAGGTAGTAGTGATGCTTTGGATAATTTGTTGGAGATTGTTTTTAGCTTTCCAGAGAGTGGTGAGTTCTTATATTTTGAGTATGAGGATCCATATCATGAACCTTTTACTAAAGAGGAGATTGAAACATTTAAAGACAAAACTGACCGGATATGGTTTCGACCAAAAAATAAAAAAGAAGCAAGAGAAATAGAAGAGAGCTTTCTTATAAATTGTGTTGTATTGACAACAGAGAAAGAGATGGACTCATGTAAATTCAAACTTAGTATAGTTGAAAGCCCAGAGTCGATTGAGTTAATGGTTACAGAAATGATGGAGGGCGATTTTCAGGAACCACTTAAAACTAGTTTAAAGCCGTTTCTGAATCAGGGAATGAAAGTTTTGACAGAGGAGATGTATAATAACAAGATTGATGAACAGTTTTCCAGAAACCAATGGGTATTTAAAAAACAATAATATGTTTTCTTTAAGAATACTGTGAATTTTGAGATACAGATAATCATGATTGATATCACCTGAAGATAGAGGTTTACGGTTATTTGCACCTATTATGGTAAAATTAAACTTAAGGAAGCTACTGTTTCGGGTTTGAGAGCTTTTTATGGAGCAGGAAGTTTAAGTCCAGTATGATTAAACAATCAAAACCACAGGTGGTTATCACTACTTGCGGCTTCTTTTTGTCTTTGTATGACGTACCCAGTGACGAATGGAAACAATTAAGGAAACCCAAAAAGGATTTATAATATGTAACTTGAAGATTGCTTCAAAGTATAGCATCTAAAATCTCCTAGCGCTTTCAGACAGATTAAAATAAGCTATAAACGAACGCTACGCGTTCAGAAGTCGGCCCAGATGGATGAATGCTTTTATACGAGATTTTCCGACTGTTTGAGTATGAAAAAGGGCGATCGCATGTTCTGATTAGCCTGTAGCCATTTCAGATTTCTAAACCCGAACAATGCCTTGGGATCGGTCACTGCCTATCAATATGATGAAGTGAACCGAGTTGTAGAGTCGATAAATCCGCTGAGGGAGAAGACAAGCTTTACCTACGACAGTAATAGAAATCTGCTTAAATTCATGGAGCCGGATGCCCTTACAACTTCCTGTGCTTACAATGCTGACAATCAGTTGGCGCAGATAAAGTATGAAGATGGACGCTCGGTTAAATATGAGTTTGATGAAGCGGGACGCCGTTTATTGTATAAATACTAAGGAATCGGAAAAGGATGATATTTTATTTCTTTATCATGCCACTACTAAGACGAGTTCCAGCAGTATATTTAATGGGATTGATTTAACTAAGCAAAGGAAGAATACAGACTTTGGTCAAGGATTTTATGTAACCCGGAATTTAATACAAGCCTCAGCTTGGGCGGGTGCCGATGGAGTAATACTTGTGTTCATAGTGGAAGTTTCTGAGCTAAGAGAGTTTAATGGAAAAGTATTCACTTCAGCAAATAAAGATTGGGAAACCTTTGTTAAAAACAATCGCACTGGAGGAAAACTTCACTTATATGATTACGTCGAAGGTCCAATGCTTGGTAATACAGGGTGGGTAAAAGGTAATGGAAATCCCAAACCTTGGGGACATCAGATAAGTATAAACTCATCAAAGATGGCAAACTGGTTAATTAAAAATATTCAACCAGTAGTATTGACGCCAGGCTACGGACGATAAAATTACAAGGAGGTAAGTCTCAAATTGAATCAATTAGTTTTAAAGACTGATCTAAGAGCAGAAGAATATTTAAAAGATATAATAAATGAAATGGTTGAATTATTCTTAATTGCTGAAGATGAGGCGTATGGACGAATCAATAGATTTTGGTCTGGGGAAACATTACAAGGGGATCAAATGATGCTCTATCATGAAGATGAAATATACTGGGCTAAAACAATTTACTATGGAAAAGATTCATATTGGTGGTTGCGAGAAGGTGAAAAAATAGAACCTGTACCGTATCCATAAGGATACTGCCACATGCGAGTGTAACGCTCCATGTGGTTCTTTTTCTTTGGTATTTTCGCAGCCATTGAAGTGAGACTTTAATATAGCGATAGTGAAATGGAGATACCTACTCGACGTAGTGGGGATCGATAGCGCAGCTGCAATGAATAGTCTACGAATGGGAATTACAGGGGACAACTCTATCGATTCAGGCGTATTGGATAGTGTGTATGGGTTGGGAATTGACCCGAGCACCGGTATCGATCCCAATGCAACAGGCATTGTAGATCCAACCGCAAGTGTTGGAGGCGTCATCGATCCATGGGTTGTCTCAGCACGTTACCACTATGATGAGTTCGGAGTAGCAGAAAACCCAGAGAAGTTCGACTTGAACTGGGCAGGACCGGATAACCTATTCGGTTATACTGGGCTAGGATATGATTTCAATAGCAGTCATTCTTACGCACGTGCGCGGTATCTTGACTCTGAGGTAGGACGCTTTATTAGTGAGGATACGTATGAAGGGGAATTGAATAATCCGCTGAGTTTGAATCTTTATACGTATGTGCATAATAATCCGTTGAGGTATATTGATCCAAGCGGACATAAGGTTGAGATGTACGTCGGGGCGTTATTATTTAAGTATAATCATATTTATAGATGAAGAAAGTGAGTATTGGAGTACTGCGGATTTTCAGGATAATTTTGATGAGGAAAGGGGTATGCAATATATGACTATCGGAGCAGGGCAGTCAAGGGTGATGAATCCGAAACTAAAAGCTGATATTAATAGAACAAAAGATAGGGATCTTAGTATTAAAACGGATATGATAAAATTTTCTGAACAGCAAGACGACACAGAATTAATAGATTTCTTGAAATTTTTCGACAACTTCGTGGAAAATTCAGAACGGAAATCAATTGATTATGATCTGTTCCCTAGAAAAGGAGGTAATGCTTACAATTCAAATGCATTTGTTACTGGTTTCTTGCAAGTGGCAGGATACAAAATCGAAAAACCAGATAGGATTCTCCCTGGATATGGAAAACCCGTTCTGATCGAATATTTCATTGAACCAGAAGAAATAAAAGAAACAAAGAAACCTTGGTGGCAAATATGGTAAAGAAAATGATTTTTGCAATCGTTCTAATTGTAATTGTTACAATACTTATTGCAAGTATGAAAATAGTGTTCAATCCTTTAACACGATCAGAGAATACAATACGCCAAAAAATGTTGTCTCAATTCCCAGTGGGAACACAGATGGACGATATTATTCAATTCGCAAATCATAAGAAAGGTTGGTCAGATGTTAAAATAAGTTATATAAATGGTTATAGAATCGATCTTGGAGAGGAAGTAGGTAAAAAGCGTTTATCGGTTCATATTGGAGAATATAAGATTTTTTTTGTTACAGATGTGAGAGTTTATTTTGGTTTTAATGAGAACTCTGAACTAATTGATATTTATGTTCGTAAAATGATAGATTCTTTATAAACAGAATTTAGGTGTTCGTAATCATTACAAAACAGTATAACTATTCAAACCATTTGCCACATGCGAGTGTAACAACTCAATGTGGTTATTTTTTAGGAATTTACTTACGAATTATAATGAGGATACGTATGAAGGGGAATTGAATGATCCATTGTCTCTTAATCTGTACACCTACGTACACAATAATCCTTTAATTTATGTTGATCTTAGTGGGCATAGAGCTTGGCTCATCCATGGTACTGGTGCAAATCCTGAAGATAAGGGATATTCAACTTGGACTGCTGAATTTGTGAGCTATGTTGAAGATCTTTTTCAGGAGACAAGCGGTGAATTGAATTGGAATGGTGGAAATAATGACCCATCCCGAGTCAATGAAGCGAATGACTGGGCAGATCAGATTTATAAGTGGCATACACTTAAAGCAAATAGAAATGACCCAATAAGATTAATCGGTCATAGTCATGGTGGGAATGTTGCGATATTGATAGCTAACCGTCTCGCTGAACTTGATCCTACAATGAAAGTTGAAACTCTTATTACTATTGCGACACCAGTACGTGAATATCAGTTGGAAGTTGAAGTTAATCAACATATTAATGTATATAATAAATACGATATAATTCAGGTCAATGGAGGGGATCTTTGGAAGAGGGTGCGCGAGCAGGTCGTACATTCGGAGATGCTGAAAATGTGAAAGTTACAATTCCAAAAAAACAACGGAACAATCAGCTTGCTAATCATTCATTTATGCATAGTAATAAAGAAGTATGGATGAAATACATTGCCCCCCTAATTATTGGAACAATCTAATTGCTATTCATACTTCTGCATAGCAATATAGAAGTATGGATGAAATATTTTGTACCCCGTATTAGTTGAGTTAGATTATTCATATTGGAGGGTTATATGTTAAATGTTAGTAAGATATGTTGGATTCTTGTAACGATTCTATGTATGTTTTCGATACTATGGTATCTCGTTACTCAAACTGCAAATTTCCAAAGGACTCTTGATTTAATTACTACGATTACCCTTCTATTCCTTTGTCTTCCTACATTAATATTAGTAATTTTATCTTTTATTTTATTAGTAAAAGGGTGGAGTCCTTCTAGTAAATTAAGTTATGTGATTTTGTGGATAATGATACTAGTTGGTGTCCAATTATCTGTATCGATAGTTCAAGGGACCAGTATCCATTCGTTACATGACAAGATTATGAGTGACCCATTAAAAGTTACGTCAGATGGTAAATATGAATATCGAATCGAATTAGTCAATTTGTACCAAAAAAATAGTAGTGCACGATTGTATGTTAAGCATGTAACAACAGGTGAAGAAATGTATATCTCAATTGAGATAAATGCAAATGAGATAGGTGGAATAATGAAGATAAAGGATGACGAGTGGGATTGGGCAATAATGAGTCCAACGGATATGCCAGATCATTATTATTTATCCACAACGGAATATCTACCAGTATCTCAGAGGAGATTGCTGATCGATATTGTAGCCGGTAACTCAAAGAGATTAGAATGAGTGTATAGTAACATTTGCTCAGAATCATTAAAGTGGGTGTCTTACGTTCAGGTGTTCTCTTCCGCTTCCGCTTTCGCTTTCTCGATTGGAACTGACAAGACCACATGTGAGTATATACTCTGAACTGCACCTCCAATTGTTAGTTGTGTCTAACAATCAGGGTGCAGTTCAGTACTACCAAGTTCAGAAATAGTTATATAGCAGTGTAAAGTAAAGGCCCAAATGAAACTAGGTTTCATTTGGGCTACCATATAATCAGGAAGGATGACAATAATGTCAGAAGAGCTTGTATTGGATGAATCTCAGTTTACACAACTGACTCATATAGAACCGCAATATGATAGCTTGATAATCAGTAACCCATCAGAAATACAGGTTAATGCCGAGGCTCTGATTGAGCATCTGATACAAATTAAAGGTATTGATAATGTTGAAGAATTGACGATCGACTATAACTCTTCTTTAAAAAATCTCATCGTATTAACCGCATTTACTAATCTGAAAATTTTGGTTGTCTATGGACATAACATCCAATCATTTGATGGGATTGAGTGGTTTAGTAAAGGTGAATATATAAGTATTGAGACTGTTCGCAATCGACGCAGGGATATCTCTCAGCTTTCCCGAACAAAAGTGAAACGCATGAAACTTTATGTAGAACGAGTCGAGGATTTATCCGCTGTTTCAGGATGCAAATTTCTTAAGAGCATAGATATTTATCGTTCAATGGAACCGAATTTAGCAGAATGGAAAGACGTTCCACTTGAATGGCTTTCTTTTAAAAGCTGTAAATTTAAAGAATTAGGCAATATAGCAGCTATACAGAACTTAGCTATTGTAGATGTCTTAGGGTGCCGTAGTCTGGAACGATTTAAAGGAGATAATAGCACAATTAAAAGACTGGTAGTAGTAAGCTGCAATAAACTGGATTTACGTACATTAAAGACTTTCGAAGGAATTGAAGTGTTAATTGTAAATAGCTGCTCAAGGGAAATGAATTTAACTGAAATCGGGGGGTTAAAGCACGTGAAGCATATTGATTTCATCTTATGTAATGTGCAGGTTGACTTAATTAATCTCAAAGAATACTTTCCTAGTCTAGAATCTTTGCATATTTCAGGAATGAAGAAAGAGTATGGCATACAGTTAAAGGAATTGAACCCTGATGTTAAAATGACCAGTAACTCATTTGAATTAGAGTAGATTAGGGATCGTATAACAGATACAAGTGTTAACTCGAATAGGTGATTAATTTACAAGAGTTTGAAATTACAAAATCGGATAAAGTTTTAGCAGGTAATTGTAGTACTTAATTTAATAATATTAGGCTATGTCTTGCGACCACATGTGAGTGTAACAACCCATGTGGCTTTTTTTATATTTGTTAGATTTCTAAAGCGGAGCAGCAGGCTTTACTATAGGTTCACTTTTCCTGAATCCGACGTTACTTAATGAAGGAGAAGCTGAATGGATAAGAAATAACTCCTCAGCAAATAAATTAGGGCTTCCTCTGCTTAGTTATAATGATATTGAGAAATTTAGAAAAAAAACGGTGTTTATATTTATAGAGCGATTAGTAATTTGGATGTAAAGAATCTAGCTGCAGGCAAAGATATAATTGCTAAGAACCCTGGTGGGCTGTGGAGCTTAACTTCACATGTAGCTTATGGTTCAAAGAGTAAAGAACATCCAGAAAAAAATGACCCATGGATTTCAACGACTGTTGATTTGACTAGAGCACAACATTATAATCATGGCAATGGAATAATTGTGGTTGACTTAACAAAAGTTACATCGAAGTATCCTTGGGTTCCATCAAATTTAGATAGAACTCATATGGATTATAAAACTGCTAAGAATTTCGCGTGGGCTGATAAAGAAATTGCTATTCGATCACGAATTCAAAGGAAGGCGATTGTTGGATGGATACCTGGGATCTAGAAGAAAATTTAGTTGAATTATTGATTAAAATAAGTGTTGAATTGAGATGCGAAAATGAATTAAGCCAAACATCCTTGGATCATATGGATTTATTATTAATAAAGGTTAATGAGTCTGTAAATAATCAATTTGTAAGCAGATATATATTAAAATACGTTTGGAATACTTACACAGATATCCTCTCATTAATTGATTTGTTGAAAAGTATAAATAAAAAGTATGATGAGTTACAAGAATTGTGCATTGTTTTCGAAAAGTATATTGTCGACTTCTTAGCTTTTAATGTGACTGAAGACACAGAAGAAGATCAAACTAGTAATATGCTAAGCGAGTATCTGAATACATTAGATCTGGGGCAAGAATTCTATGATTTGCTAGAGATGATAAGAAGAGAAACAATCAATGAATTAGTGATGAGTAAAAGGATTGCATATTACTTATTTATGCTTGAAAAAGAACTTCTTTGGAGATCAAGCTTTTTCAATGAATCTAATAAAGAGTGGAATGAGCTCAAGATCGAAGATGAAAAATTCAAGCAATTTTGTGCTGTTGAGCAATATTTGCGTGATATTTTTCAACAGAAAATTAGTTAATAGTTTTCACTAAGCATACCCTATTATCGTAGATAGATATTCTTGACGTATCGCAGTAATGCACTAGGAAACAGTTTGAGAGTAGAGCTAAATGATACGGTGTTCTTACCTCAGAGGATTATACCTACGTTATAGCGATTAAATTCATTTTTATAGCCACGTGCGAGTGTAACAACTCTACGTGGCTTTTATTTTCATTGTAGAAGGTGATCCACTCTTTGAAAACTTGATCTCCGCTTAGAGCTCTTAGTCTTGTGGATTTGCACTAGCCCAATAACAATCTATACAGCAGTGTTTTCAAACGGACCTTATAACGCACTTGAGAACCTTAATGGTAGCTTAAGGTGTTTGCGTTGGTACGAAGCAGAGCAATTACCCAAGCGCCAATCCAGCAGGGTTGCGAGATGGTTGGGAACCACAATACAAGAAGCAACAGATGGATATCTACTTCGCTAACGATATAACGCTAAGCTTACCTGAGCCATTAATGGCAACCGATGCGAGCGGGAACAAGTGGAAGCAGTCCTATGTCTACGGAGCGGGTGGAGAACGAATCAGTATGAGCTATCTGCCAAGTGCAGATGCAAATACGGATTGGGAACCAACTCCAGGAGCAAGCGGAGCCGCAGGCAACACCACACCGAAGACACTCTATTATATGAGTGATGTACGTGGTAGTGCAATTGGCCTTCTAGGTGCAGATGGTAGTGTCTCAGCACGTTACCACTATGACGAGTTCGGCTTAGCCAAAGACGCTCAGAAGTTCGATCTGAACTGGGCAGGACCGGATAACCTATTCGATTACACCGGGTTAGGATATGATTTCAACAGTGGTCATTCTTATGCGCGTGCGCGGTATTTTGACTCTGAAGTAGGACGGTTGATTAGTAAGGATACGTATGAAGGGGATATTAAGAATCCACTAAGCTTGAATATGTATACGTATGTGGAGAATAATCCGCTAATTTATGTTGATCCGACAGGATTTGCTCCTGTTGTAGTTGGTCATGTTTATTTTATTGAGGGACCTTATAATGGACAAGCTCAAACATATATTGGTTCAACTGTTCAAGACATAAAAAAACGAATGGGAAAACACAAGTGGAAAGCACTTGTTACACATCCTGATACTACAGTTAAGGTACTTGAAGTAAAAGCTGACCTGGATATTAATGCAGCTAATGCTAAACACACTCCAATATGGAAAGCTCGTCATAATGTTAGTATTGATGTTAATGCTAAATTAGCTTTAAAAGGTGGTAATCGCGTAAATTCTGTTTTTGGAGTATTCGATTATTACAGTATGTCTATGGAAATGAGAAAATCACAATATGAATTTGCTCCTTATTATATGCAAGACGAAGGTGGAGTGTTTACTATTGGATACTCGAAAGGGGGATGGTTTTCCAAAACTAAATATCATAAAACTTATCAGTCAGTTCCCTCTAGTGGAAATAAAGTATATATTGATAAGGATGAGTATTCCTTCTGGAAAGCAGAGGCAGAAGCGCTTTGGGGAGATTTGGATGCATGGGGGAATTTTGTTCCTGGTCTATTAAATCCTATATTGCCTAATGCCGAAATTATCATATAACTAACAACTAACTGTAAGAACTAAAACAAAGCAAGACAACTAACTTGCTTTGTTTTAGTTCAAGGTTCATCTTGATCGAGAGGATGATGATTCAAGTCTATGGAACTTAAAGTAGATGAGTCCAATTTCATTGGAATTACCCGTATAGAGTCTCAATATAATAGCATGACAATAAGCAATCAACCGGGCATTGAGGTAGAGTTAGATGAACATACCTTTATAGAGCATTGGAAAAGTGTTGAAGGGGTTGAACACATTCAAAGTCTGATGATAGACTACTATTCTTCATTAAAAAACATTTATATATTAAGGGCATTTCCGAATGTGAAAAGTCTTATACTATATGGACATCACATAACGTCGCTAGAGGGCATCGAATGGTTTAAAAAAGGTGAATATATAAATATTTCAATTGATAATCGTTTCAGAAATATAGCATTACTCTCTCAAGCACAAGTAGATAATATTGATCTCTTTGTTGAACAAAAAGAAGACCTATCAGCGATAGCTAGCTGTAAATATGTAACGAAATTAGACTTGTATCGCACTATGCAGTTCGACTTAACAACATGGAGTAGTGTACCTTTGGGTTATATTGCTTTTAAGCGCGGAAAATTTAAGGAATTAGGAGACACTGCGGCAATATCAAGTTTGAAGAATATTAGTGTATTAGGCTGCAGAAATTTGGAACGTTTTACAGGTGATAATAGCCGAGTAACTAGGATGATTATTGAAGGTTGTAAAAAACTTGATTTACGAACACTTCAAACTTTCCAAGGCATTGAAGCATTAATTGTGAATGGTAATTCTATCGGAATTACACTATCTGAAATTAGAGAGTTTAAGCAATTGAAAAGTCTCTGGTTAATTGACTGTAATGTCCAAGTCGATATTTCAAACCTGAAACATCAATTTCCTAGACTGGAAGAACTTCAAATCTCTAATATGAAGAATGAGCAGGTGCTCGAAATTAGTCAATTTAATACGGGGATAATCGTCTCGGGTAGAACATATACTCTGAAAGGAAGTTTAAGAACCTTTAAGGCCTTAAATGGAAGTTCAATAGAATGACTAATGATCTAGTCAAAAGAGCTAGGAGACCACGAACGAGATTAACTTCTCGATTGTGGTTTCTTTTTATCAGCGGCTGTTTCGCTAACAAGACAGATAACCACTCGGAGAGTATGAGTGGCGGCTGTTCAAAACGCCCCCCCACCCAGGGCATAATGATTTCTGGGTTGGCTCTACTCATCTGGACAGAAAAATTACGGTCTAGTAAACTACAGACATTACATTTGAGGAGTAAAAGTGATTAGAAACTATGAGTATTCAATGCCTGCAAATTAATATTGTGGAAAAGGTGATTTATGAAACGCATAGTAACAGGGATATTAATTATAGTACTAGTTATATTAGCAGTTAGAATAACTTCGAAGTAGGTCAACATATTAATGTATACAATGAAAATGATGCTGTTTAAGCAAATGGTGGAGGTATATGGTTACTAGGGAAAGCACTTAGAACTTTTAATGGTGCTGCTAATGTAGCTGTGGAATTTGAGGAAAAGGTAGGTCCAATAGAAGTGCATTTGAATAAAATGCATGCGAATATTGATGTATGGGGAAAATATATAACTCCGATACTAGCTAATAATTGGAAAAAATAGAGAGATAGAATTAAGTGTTATAATTAAAAATTATCGACAGAGTCCAATGGGACTTTGTCGACGTATTAAGGAATAAGACAAGATTACTTTTTTAGGAACAATTTATTGAATTAATATCAAGGCTTAACTTTTGAGATTTCCAATATTCATTTGCTATATTTTGTTTTTTTAACCGAAGCATAGTTCGATTTATGAGGATTAGTAATAGCTATGATTTGAGATTCAATTAAATTAGCTTCGTTAGGAGGTCATACGTTGAAGAAGTTAATTGATTACATTTTTATTGTTGCAATTGTACTCAATTTAGGTTCATTTATATGGTTTATTCTAGGTGCTAGTAGTTTTCTTATGCGCGGGTTTGATTTAATAATGACTGTGTTATTCATGTATTTAGGAGTTCCCTCTCTGTTGTTGCTAGCATTTTCTCTTTTTTTACTTTACAGAAATAAAAAAGGAAGTAAGAAGGGTAGTAGCCCCTTAAAGTTAACTATTATCAAATTTTTTTTTAATAATCATATTTATGGTATTAGGATATAATTTATATAATTCTGTAGAGGACTATGGTTGGTTGCAGCCTAGAATACATAGTGAAACAATTAAATCATCTGTGGATAATAAATACGAATATAAGATAGAGCTAGTAAACATGTTTCAAAAAAATAGTTTAGCAAGATTGTACATGAAAAACGTACAGACAGAAGAAATAGTTTATATCTCATTAGATATCGATACTAGATATATTGGAGGATTTTCGATGCATGAAGTTAATAACTGGGGGAATTTAATTGCCACGCAAGTAGATGAACAATATATTCTGTACACT
The DNA here is from genome assembly GCF_056786405.1 of Paenibacillus sp. Y859. Taxonomy (NCBI): domain Bacteria; kingdom Bacillati; phylum Bacillota; class Bacilli; order Caryophanales; family Paenibacillaceae; genus Paenibacillus; species Paenibacillus sp. Y859. Next base: position 103,488 of record NZ_JBXCIZ010000006.1, read on the forward strand.
AATGAAAAGTTTCCATTTCCAATGGGTCGTTATTTAATTGATGTAAAACGTAATAGCTCTGAAAAGTTAAATAAAGAGTGATATAGAATCCTTATTGGTAGATTTATTTAGAAAAGTTAAACTCGTTTATGAAAATGTAAAGTAATATGTCGGTGCTACAGTACGATGATTATTATGTAATAGTTATCGTCTATTTTATTGAATGAAGTAGCTTTATTAACTAGGATACGTATGAAGGGGATATTTAAAATCCACAGACGTTGAATTTGTATACGTATGTGAGTAATAATCCGTTGAGGTATACGGATCCGAGTGGGAATAAAGCTTGGGTCATTCATGGAACTTTTGCAAATCCTGAAAAAAAGGGAAGGGATTCTTTTACTGATGAATTCTTGATATATTTAAAAAATTTAATTAAAGAGCCTGTTCAGCGTGCGGATTGGAGTGGTGGTAATTCCAATAGTGCTCGTTCGCAAGCGGCAAATGAAATTTTTAATGAAATTTATAAATATCATTTACGGAATCCGAATGAACCTATAAGAGTAGTTGGTCATAGCCATGGTGGGAATGTTGAGGTTGGTAAAAAGGACGTTGGAGTCACGGGCTCCAAATCACTTGAAGCTCACTCAAATATGCATAGTAATATAAATGTGTGGAAGAAGTATGTTGAAGCACGCCTGAATTTGTTGAATAAAGGATCAGCTTTAAGTCTTCCTTTCTAAAATCTTATGTAAAATTCAGGAGAGTGGTGTTGTGATGCAACTTTGGTGCAAGGTCCTTTGGTTAGGTGTGACCACTTTTGGTGCTGTATCACTAATATGGTTTGTCTTAGGAGTAACAGCAAATTTTCAAAGGCAATTAGATTTAGTTGAAACGGTCAAAATGATATATTTTGGGGTTCCATGTTTTTTCTTAATAGTTTTATCTATATGGTTGTTCTTTGTAGGTTGGAATCCTTCTAGTAAGATATCATTCTTATTCTTCTATTTGGGCATGATTGTCCTAATAACTATCTCATTTAGTTTAATTAAGAGTAGCAGTACTGAGGGATGGATAACGGAAAGAGTTAGAAGTGATTCATTAAAAATAACTTCAGATCAAAAGTATGAGTATAACATTGATTTAGTTAATGTTTTTCAAAAAAATAGCCGTGCGCGATTGTATGTGAGAAATATTTCTACCGGTGAAGAAAAAAATATTGATGTTGATATTAATACAAAAAGCATAGTGGTAATTTTCAGTGATGAGGGAAGAGATGATTGGATTGTTTTGTACCCTACCGATGTATCAGATCGTTACAATTTATATACAACAAAAGAACTGCGTATACCAGAAGAGAAATTTGAGATAGATATGAAAACAGGAGCATCGAAAAGATTGGAGTGAATTTCTTTAATAGTACGCCACAAGCGAGATAAGCTACTTGTGGCTTTTTTTTATATTTGTTGGATTCCCAAAGCGGAGCCGCAGGCAATAGCACATTGATGACACTCTATTATATGAGTGATGTACGTGGTAGTGCAATTGGACTCCTAGGTGCAGATGGTAGTGTCTCAGCACGTTACCACTATGATGAGTTTGGGGGGGAGCGGAAAACCCAGAGAAGTTCGACTTGAACTAGGCAGGACCGGATAATCTATTCGGTTACACAGGACTAGGAAATGATTTCAACAGCGGTCATTCTTATGCTCGTGCGCGTTATTTTGACTCTGAAGTAGGACGGTTTATTAGTGAGGATACGTATGAAGGGGAATTGAACAATCCGCTGAGTTTGAATCTTTATACGTATGTGCATAATAATCCATTGAGGTATGTTGACCCGAGTGGGCATAGAGCTTGGATTATTCACGGAATAGGTTCTGATCCTAGTACTTGGAGTGAAGAATTCATAGACTACATCGATAATCATGTCTTCAGTGAAGATGCAAAATCCTTTGTAATTGAGTGGAATGGAGGAAATACAATTGAAGATCGTGAGCTTTTCGCTAAAGAATGGGCGGTCTGGATATACAAATGGCATTCACGTGAAGAAAATAAGAATGAGCCGATAAGATTAATTGGCCATAGTCACGGGGGGAATGTAGGGATTTTAATAGCTAATCTTCTTGAAGAGAAAGGTATGAAGGTAGATACACTTATTACAATTGGAACACCAGTTCGAGAATATCAATTAACTGTTGAAGTAGGTCAACATATAAATGTTTATAATAAATATGACCGAATCCAGACCGTTGGAGGTGCTTTTGACGAAGGTTTATTAGCTGAAAGACAATTTTTAGGTCAAGCTGAAAATTTTCAGGTAAAACTACCTTTCCATAGAAGAGTGCTAGTAACTTATGGCATTTCGAACTATTCATATATGCATTCAAATGTTAAGGTGTGGGAGAAGTATATTACACCTAACATTAGGTAATAAAGATTGGAGGCTGGAAATGTCTATGTGGATTAAAATGGTAAGCGTTTTTTCAATTATAGCTAGCTTTGTAGGCTTAATTTTGTACATTTATACTGAAACAGCTGGATTGCAGAAATCTATGGACATTGTAGGTCGGTTAAATACGCTTATACTAGGTGGGTTAACGGTTATATTAGGAATAATCCTGATATTCCTATTGATTAAACACTGGTTATCATCGAGTGTTTTGGTTAATATATTTATAATAACCATAAGTGTGATACTAGTTTCATTTTCTGCAGTTTATTATGAGGAAATATATATTCATAATAATCAGGGTGGAAGTGTAATAAGTGATTCTTCAAAGACAACTGACGATGGAAAGTATAAGTATCACTTTGAGTTAGTAAATTTATATCAAAAAAATCAATTTGAGCAATTAGTTTTTGAAAACACTTCTACAAAAGAAGTTCGCTACCTTAAAATTAATTTAATTGAGGGGAGATTAAAAGGATTTTCTCGTGGGGACTGGGCTTTACTATACCAAACTGATCATTCAAATCAATATTTACTAAAGACAACAGAAAATTTGTTTATTGAAATGAAGATATTTCTAATTGATTTGGAAGAAGGCACTATACAAGACCTAAGCTAGGCAAATTAATTGAAGAATTTAATGAATAAATAAATGTGATGGGCGTGTGATTGTTGACAAATAGTCACCGTCCGCTTTATTAACTAGGGGACGGGTAAAACTGGAGGAACTTATCAAGGTTTCGTCTTTGGTGGGGCTACCCAGTGTCGAATGAACCCATCATTCAACCAATAACCGATATAACCTATGTAATACCCATAAAGATTTTGAACCATTAACGTGCACACACATTAAAGGTTGAAGCTAGAAATAAACATCTAAATAAATTACCCTCTCTCACTAGACAGGTTGATTATGGTCAGATACGACTATGATTAGCCTGTTTTTTGTTATGTTCGCTTTCTCTAAGATTTTCAAATTTTCTATACTATTCGCACACATTTATATAAATGGAACGACTTGTATAAGGAGAGGGTTTTAAAAAAATCAACTGAAAGCTTTAATAGAATAGCAATCTGGTTACGACCAGTTCACTTATACAGGTAAGGCAATATGAAGGCTAGCCACCTTGCCCTCTAATATAGTCCGAAGGAAGTGTATTGGGATTTCTTTAATCCGTTTCAATTACGCCTTCGTGAGCATTATCTACACATCTCCTATCAACTTAACTATGTACCAAAATCAAGAAAGAATACACTAAGAATTGAGTGTCATCCCGATGGTTTAGTTCATTTCTATTCGTGGCTAAAGCCAATAAAGGATTACGCCAAAGAAATACTATTTTTCATAGCGAACGCCAGTCAGGTGGAAGTGAGGAATCACCGATCCATGGGTAGTAGACCCATTATCTGGCCTAAGTGTAACAGCGGATGTATACGGAAACGATCCGACATCACTAGATAGTCTGGATACTCTAAATAGTCTGATGAGTATGGCACTTTCTGGCCCACGGACGATTGAATCCAAACGTTGGGATGGAGCCAACCGTCTCATCGGGAACACCAACTATTCCGGAGATCAGACTTCCTATGGTTATGATGGAGACAGCAATCGCGTATCCATGAGCGTAACCTTGGGAACCGGTACGAAGCAAAGTAATTACCCAAGCACCAATCTAGCAGGGTTGCGAGATGGCTGGGAACCACAATACAAGAAGCAACAGATGGATATCTACTTCACGAACGATATAATGCTAAGCTTACTAGAGCCATTAATGGCAACCGATGCGAGCGGGAACAAGTGGAAGCAGTCCTATGTCTACGGATCGGGTGGAGAACGAATCAGTATGAGCTATCTGCCAAGCGCAGATGCAAGTACAGATTGGGAACCAACGCCAGGAGCCAGCGGAGCAGCAGGCAATACATCACCGAAGACACTCTATTACATGAGTGATGTTCGTGGTAGTGCGATAGGTCTTCTAGGCGCAGACGGAAGTATCTCAGCACGATACCACTACGATGAATTCGGAGTAGCAGAAAACCCAGAGAAGTTCGACTTGAACTGGGCAGGACCGGATAACCTATTCGGTTACACCGGGTTAGGATATGATTTCAACAGTGGTCATTTTTATGCGCGTGCGCGGTATTTTGACTCTGAAGTAGGACGGTTCATTAGTGAGGATACGTATGAAGGGGAACTGAATAATCCACAGACGTTGAATTTGTATACGTATGTGAGCAATAATCCTTTGAGGTATACGGATCCGAGTGGACATAAGCATGAACAGGGCGGTGGCGGTGGAGGCGGCGGTTTAGCCATTCCGATGTCTGGGGCTATGCCAAATATATTCGGTACATTATGGAGCGGTATAAAGTACAGTACTATAGGTATAGCTGGTGCTATTGTAGGTACAAGTGATAAGCCATTAAGTGACAAAGAAATTATTGATAATGAGCTTACAAACACACAAAAAGATCAAATTAAAAATATTGAGAAGAACTTAAAAGCTGTTAATAATCAAAAACATCTAGAAGCATACGAAAAAGAGTTAAAGGACGGTTTCTTATATGATAAAAATGGTAATGTAAAATTGAACCCTAAAACCGGAAAACCATGGAATCATATTAAGGAAGTTGAGCAATCAGAAGCCAAAATTAAAAAAATGATTGAAAGGCTGAAGAATGCTCAACAGAGTAAGTCTTTTGAAAGAGACACATCGAAAGTAACAAAAAAAGCAGTTCAAGATGCTATTAATAAGGGACAGAGGTTTTTAGATAAGGTAAAGAAAATAAGAGATTCTGTTAAACCGTAGGAGTGATATTATGAAGATTAATATAAGAAACCTAACGATTCATGAAATATCAAAATTGGAGGGCTTTACTGAAAATTTCGTGGTTGATGAAGGAGTCCCTCTTTCTATTTGGTATGGTAGCATTCAAAATGTAATGCTCAAAGACTTGAATGATGGTGATATTGCAAAGTTAATAAGACAAACGATGCATTTAGACTCCATTATTCCAGAAGCATTGAAAAGATTAAAAGAGAACCCCTTAGCTGGATATTTAGGAGATGGTGAGGTTTTAGAAGCACTATCGAAAGTAGAGGAAAGGGATTGGAATGAGAATCCTAACATATGTGATTTAGTTAGTTTATTTATAGAAGACTTCTTGCAGTTAATTCAAAATAACAAACTAGATTTTCCAGAAGATAGAGAGAGATTCTCTAATCAAGAAAGAGAAGAATACTATCAAATGTTAAAGGAAATAAAGATAACTCTCGAAAAGTCTAAAACCTAACTTTAAAAGTTCTGATGAGAGTGACAAAATAGTGAAGGGTTTTTACAACAAGTTTGACCACATGTGAGTATACTCCATGTGGTTTTTCTTTCGAAATAGCATTAGACATTCTGTGTATAATAGTAAAGTAGACTTGTAGATTTTTCTGGTAGCCTGTTTCTAGGGGGGGGTAGTAATTTTGTATCCTTGGGAATTAGAAATAGTCAGAAACTATTACCAACCATATATAAAGTATTCTGCTTTTAGCGCTGTGATGGATAAATTGTAGATCCAAATGCAAGCGCTGGAGGCGTCATCGATCCATGGGTTGTTGACCCATTAACTGGATTGAGCGTTTCGTCGAGTGTATATGGAATCGATCCGACAGCACTAAATAGCCAAGCTAACCTAAATAGTATGGCCTTAGCAGGCCCACGGACGATCGAATCCAATCGTTGGGATGGAGCCAATCGACTCATCGGGAACACGAACTATTCAGGTGACCAGACATCCTATGGTTATGATGGAGATAGCAATCGGGTATCCATAAGCGTAACCTTGGGAACCGGTACGAAGCAAAGTAATTACCCAAGCAGTAATCCCGCAGGGATGCGAGATGGTTGGGAACCAACTCCAGGAGCAAGCGGAGCCGCAGGCAACACCACACCGAAGACACTCTATTATATGAGTGATGTACGTGGTAGTGCGATAGGACTCCTAGGTGCAGATGGTAGTGTCTCAGCACGTTACCACTACGATGAATTCGGAGTAGCCAAAGACGCTCAGAAGTTCGACTTGAACTGGGCAGGACCGGATAACCTATTCGGTTATACTGGGCTAGGATATGACTTCAATAGCAGTCATTCTTACGCACGTGCGCGGTATTTTGACTCTGAGGTAGGACGCTTTATTAGTGAGGATACGTATGAAGGGGAATTGAATAATCCGCTGAGTTTGAATCTTTATACGTATGTGCATAATAATCCGTTGAGGTATATTGATCCAAGCGGACATAAGGTTGAGATGTACGTCGGGGCTCATGAAGTGGCTGCGGGGCGTTATCATTTAAGTATAATCATATTTATAGATGAAGAAAGTGAGTATTGGAATACTGCGGATTTTCAGGATAATTTTGATGAGGAAAGGGGTATGCAATATATGACTATCGGAGCAGGGCAGTCAAGGGTGATGAATCCGAAATTAAAAGCTGGTATTAATAGAGATAAAGATATAATTCTTGATATTAAAACAGATATGATAAAACTGGGCAAACAGGAAGACGACACAGAATTAATAGATTTCTTAAAATTTTTCGACAACTTCGTGGAAAATTCAGAACGGAAATCAATTGATTATGATCTGTTCCCTAGAAAAGGAGGTAATGCTTACAATTCAAATACATTTGTTACTGGTTTCTTGCAAGTGGCAGGATACAAAATCGAAAAACCAGATAGGATTCTCCCTGGATATGGAAAACCCGTTCTGATCGAATATTTCATTGAACCAGAAGAAATAAAAGAAACAAAGAAACCTTGGTGGCAAATATGGTAAAGAAAATGATTTTTGCAATCGTTCTAATTGTAATTGTTACAATACTTATTGCAAGTATGAAAATAGTGTTCAATCCTTTAACACGATCAGAGAATACAATACGCCAAAAAATGTTGTCTCAATTCCCAGTGGGAACACAGATGGACGATATTATTCAATTCGCAAATCATAAGAAAGGTTGGTCAGATGTTAAAATAAGTTATATAAATGGTTATAGAATCGATCTTGAAGAGGAAGTAGGTAAAAAGCGTTTATCGGTTCATATTGGAGAATATCGGATAATTTTTGTTACAGATGTTGAAGTCTATTTTGTTTTTAATGAGAACTCTGAATTAATTGATATTTATGTTCGTAAAATGATAGATTCTTTATAAACAGAATTTAGGTGTTCGTAATCATTACAAAACAGTATAACTATTCAAACCATTTGACACATGCGAGTGTAACAACTCAATGTGGTTATTTTTTAGGAATTTACTTACGAAATATAATGAGGATACGTATGAAGGGGAATTGAATGATCCATTGTCTCTTAATCTGTACACCTACGTACACAATAATCCTTTAATTTATGTTGATCTTAGTGGGCATAGAGCTTGGCTCATCCATGGTACTGGTGCAAATCCTGAAGATAAGGGATATTCAACTTGGACTGCTGAATTTGTGAGCTATGTTGAAGATCTTGTTCAGGAGACAAGCGGTGAATTGAATTGGAATAGTGGAAATGATGACCCATCCCGAGTCAATGAAACGAATGCCTTGGCAGATCAGATTTATAAGTGGCATACACTTAAAGCAAATAGAAATGACCCAATAAGATTAATCGGTCATAGTCATGGTGGGAATGTTGCGATATTGATAGCTAACCGTCTCGCTGAACTTGATCCTACAATGAAAGTTGAAACTCTTATTACTATTGCGACACCAGTACGTGAATATCAGTTGGAAGTTGAAGTTAATCAACATATTAATGTATATAATAAATACGATATAATTCAGGTCAATGGAGGGGATCTTTGGAAGAGGGTGCGCGAGCAGGTCGTACATTCGGAGATGCTGAAAATGTGAAAGTTACAATTCCAAAAAAACAACGGAACAATCAGCTTGCTAATCATTCATTTATGCATAGCAATATAGAAGTATGGATGAAATATTTTGTACCCCGTATTAGTTGAGTTAGATTATTCATATTGGAGGGTTATATGTTAAATGTTAGTAAGATATGTTGGATTCTTGTAACCATTCTATGTATGTTTTCGATAGTATGGTATCTCGTTACTCAAACTGCAAATTTCCAAAGGACTCTTGATTTAATTACTACGGTACAATTGTAAATCTAACTCAATTAGAAATAAATGCTGCAAGTAGTGCTGGGTACATTTTTGGTAGAAATGTGGATTTAGGCGCGGGGTATAAGGGAAGAGTTGATGCACAGAATGATGGCACTAGATCCAATAGACATGGTCATATTTTTGAACCAAATGGCGAGCAATGGTCGCGTGATGAAGAGGGAAACCTTCATCATAGTGAGAAAAAGAATAGTCCAAGATCACCACCAAAGTGGGTACAGAAAGAAATGGATAAAAAATTGAGATATAAATGGAAGGAAGCTGTTCCAACACCATCCACCCAACCTATAAGTTCAATAGACTCAAGAGATATTGGAACTGGTGCAGCTGTAGTTGGAGGAGGCTATCTTATATAGAGGGGTTAGGATATTACCCTCTTTAATCCTATTCTTTGGCCAACTCTTCCAGCAAATGTACTAACCCCATAAGGAGGTGATTTATTGAATATTTCAAGTTTGAAATCATACAAATCATTGTTTATAAATTCAAATGGAGAGTCAATCGATTTTCTTGCGATGTCGAATGAAAATGTATTTTTTTCTAAAACACATATCAGAAAAAATGATTTTAATGGCAACATTATTACGGAACCAGAAAATACAATACAAACAAAGTCGATTTGGATGGTTAATATAAATAATGATATGAAATCGGAAATCATTCAACATGGAGACTTTGATATTCATGAAGTATATTTTACAGATAAATATCTGTATTATTTAAAAATTATTGATACAGATAAAGATGGGTTACTACTTGAAAGTGATTATAATAATGGGCATATGTGGAGAGTCCATAGAAAAACATTAGAACAGGAGTTTTGTTTCCAAGTTGAGCCCTATAGATTTCATCGTTTTTTAACAGCGAATGATGATTATATCGTGTTTATTTCAGAGGATAGAGTACCTGATGTAACAGAGATTGTCTTCTACAACGTTAAATCAAAACAATTTTCAGTATTAAATAACATGTACGAGGAAGATTGGTGTGATTTCAGAATCGTGAATAATCATGAAGGAGAGCCAGACTATTTTATTTATAAAATAGAGGATAATTCTGAAAACGAACTGAAAATGATTAGTTGGTCGGAGTTAATAGCTCAGTTACATTGGGAATAAGGGATTCTCGGTTATTTAGAACCACATGCGTATGAAAAACTTAATGTGGTTATTTTTTAGGATTTTACTTACGAATTATAATGAGGATACGTATGAAGGGGATATTAAGAATCCACAGACATTGAATTTGTATACGTATGTGAGTAATAATCCGTTGAGGTATACGGATCCAACGGACAAACAAGTAAGGACATATGGTGAAATTCTTGGTGAAATTCTCATATCTTTTGCAGGTAGTGCTAAAGCAATGAATTTGATATCTAAGGCTGCTCTATTTAAAGCCATTAAAGGATAAATACAATCGCAGTCAATTATGTTAGCAACATGATTAATAACCTGTGTTCGAGTTTTTAGGATGACATCAAATCTGTAACTACATCCATCGCTAAGCGCAGCTTATGCAGGATATTTTCGGATAGGGATTCCCCCCTAAGCGATACATTATTGCTAGTTATTTGTCCAACGGGCAAAATAATGCAACAATATTTGTCGAGTATGCGTCTATCTATATGAGGTCTCCAGCAATTGGACAACTAAGATTAACAGGGTGGCGGAGATTGAAAAAATTAATCAGATGATAGGAGAATACAGATGAGGAAATTGTTGATATTGATAATACTAGCATGCATTTTATTAACAGGTTGTAGTAATAACATGAATGAGGGTGCTAATATACAGCAACCAGTAAACACAGATCAAGAAGAAATGACACAAGAAGAAGCACCTGTTATTGAGAAAGAGACTGCCGCTACGGAGACGAAGGATGAGTATCTTCTAAAGTTAAATAATATAGAAGAGAGTCTTGCCGATTTACAAGACTTAAATGATGAGGGAACAACAGTATCAATGAAAGCTGCCGCGGAAGAAACGTATAAAAGATGGGATACTGCTTTAAATGAAATTTATAGCGCGTTAAAGGAACAACTATCAACAAGCGAAATGGCTGAATTAAAGGAGAAACAATTAAATTGGATAACATATAGAGATGAAACAGCAAAGGATGAATCATTGGAGTATAAAGGTGGATCAATGGAATCATTACAATATGTTGCTACTCTATCACGAGTTACAAAGGAAAGATGCTATGAGTTGGTAGAATTGTATATGAAATAACGGGGTGTGTTGTACCCCTACATAGCAGCCCGGCTCCATACAAAAATGAAACGACAGCTAAATGCGGCTGTCGTTTCATTTTCGTATAATATGTAGCTGAAGTGAACCGCAGAAATAGAAAGATTGATTGACAATACGGCATAATTCAGTATAATTAATGATAGTGATAATCATTATCACGTAGAGAGGGAGATGGAAATGAATAGAAGTATCAAATTACCCAAATTGTTTGGGATTGTAATGGCTATAATAGTAGTGATAGGATTAATTGGTTGTTCGTCGGAGACAAGTAAAGAGTCTGACAAAGAGATCATCTCCAGTGATTCCACTGTTATCATTGATACAAAATTTGGGCAAGTAGAGATTAAAGAGCAGCCTAAGCGAATTGTCGCTCTTGGTTGGGGAGATGCCGAAACTGTACTAAGTCTTGGATTCGAACCTATTGGCGCGAGCGATTGGCTTGCTTTTGGTGGTGATGGTGTAGGACCGTGGTTAGAAGGAACATATACAACATCACCAACTATTATTGGAACGATGGAACTAGATTATGAGCAAATTGCAGCACTTAACCCAGATATTATTTTTGATATAAAATCTTCAGGGGATGAGACGCGGTATAAACGTCTCTCAGAAATTACAACGACGATTGGAGTTCCAAATGGTGGCGATAACTATTTGACTTCCTCCGATGATCAAGTTCGGATGATCGCAAAAGCGCTTGGTAAAGTAGATGAAGGTGAAGCGCTGCTTAAAGAGGTGGATGCCGCATTCAAAAAGACTGCCGAAGAAAATCCGGAATTTGCTAGTAAAACGATTGTTGTAGGTGCCTATGACGCCTCTGGTTTTGGTGCATATGTAGAAGGCGATGCTCGTATCGATTTTGCTACTCGACTTGGATTTAAGACTAAGGCTGAAATTGAAGCGATAGAGAATTCAAATTTTTATATTAAAGTTTCGGATGAACAGCTAGAGCTTCTAGATGCTGATCTGACCGTTATCTTACCAATTTGGATCGATCCAAATGAAATTACAAGTAATGCATTGTATCAGAAAGTCCCTTCCGTTGCTGATGGAAGATCTATTATTCTTGATGCCGACACATCAAATGCATTCTCTATGGGTACGATTCCCGCTTTGTTGTGGACAATCGAAAATTTATCATCACAGTTTAAAGAAGTGTTAGAAGGCGGGGAGTGAACTAAGTGACAACGGTAGAGCATCTAGAGGACGGGACAACGCAAGTAGTTGAGAAGAAAATAAAGACAATGACTACCTTGCGGCTGCAACGTATTTCAGGGCTTATCGTAGTACTCTTGCTTTTGATGGCTACAATGTTCTTAAGCTTAATGGTAGGGGCTAAATCCCTACCCATTGAAGTCGTGTGGGATGCACTGTTTTCTCCAACTAACAGCTATGACCATACGATTATTCAACAGGCTCGTATCCCCCGCACCATTACTGCACTTGTAGTAGGACCTGCATTTGGGCTTGCGGGTGCACTTATACAGGCCTTGACGCGAAATCCATTAGCTGACCCTGGTATTCTTGGAGTGAATGCCGGGGCAGCTTTCGCTGTTGCGCTGGGTATTGGTATATTTTCTGTAACAACAATGTCTGGCTACATATGGTTTGCTCTTGTGGGTGCATTCATAGCAACCATTGCTGTGTATGTCATTAGTGGGGGTGCTGGCAAGAAGACACCGACACCTGTACAAATTACACTTTCCGGGGTCGCATTAGGAGCCGCATTGAGCGGTATAACAACTGCATTGACATTGATGAATAGTGATGCTTTCTCACGTATGTTGAACTGGACTGTCGGTACATTAGCGAGAAGGAGTATGGACGATCTCTGGCCCGTCTCACTATTTCTCATTGTTGGTGCATTATTAGCTTTATCGATATCCCCAGCTTTAAATGCCATTGCATTTGGAGATGATCGTGCATCTTCTCTAGGTGTAAACGTGGGATGGATTCGTATAATTGGTCTTATTGCCATTGCCCTGTTAGCTGGAGGGGCGACTGCGATAGCTGGACCGATTGGTTTTATAGGGTTGATGGTGCCCCATTGTGTGCGATGGTTTGTTGGGCCAAGCCAACCCTGGATTTTTCTATATTCAATGGTAGCGGCTCCTCTACTGCTTATTCTTTCTGATATTATTGGAAGAGTCGTCATGTCTCCTACAGAAGTTCCAGTCGGAATCATTATGGGATTTGTTGGTGCACCGATTCTACTAATTCTTGTCCGAAGACGAAAAGCGAGTGGATTATGATGTATGAAGGAGTGATTACTATAGATCCCATTGATTTTGGTCGGCGCTATTTGCAACTGAAAGGGCTATTGAAATTACGCTTCGATATGAAAAGCATGATTGTTACGTTAATTGTCCTTGGAGCCACTATTGCAATTGCAGTGTTTGCATTAATGGTAGGGACATTATCAATAAGTATTCAGGATGTTCTTTCCGCTTTGATTGGTCAAGCGACAGGGATGACAAGAACGGTTGTCGTTGAATGGCGTTTGCCCCGTGTACTGGCAGCAATTATTTTTGGAGCGGGATTAGCTGTAAGTGGGTCAATTTTCCAATCATTAACACGAAATCCTCTAGGTTCCCCTGACATTATAGGTTTTACTTCAGGCTCCTACACTGGCGTACTTATCGTGATTCTTCTATCTAGTTCGACCTCATATATGGGTATAGCAGCGGGTGCTTTAGTTGGAGGATTCACAACAGCGATCGTCATATATATGCTTGCGTTTCGCCAAGGAACGCAGGGCTTTCGTCTTATTATCGTCGGTATAGCTATTTCGGCTATGTTAGGAAGTGTGAACTCGATGCTGCTCCTGCGAAGTGATGCAGTAGTAGCGTTGACCGCAGCAGCCTGGGGTGTAGGATCTTTAAATGGAATTACCTGGAGTCAAACAATCCCCGCAATGATTCTTGTTCTTCTTCTGCTTGTTTGCGCTGGAATGATGAACAGACCTTTACGGGAGATGGAGCTAGGTGAGGATGCAGCTAAATCTCACGGTGTCCGAATTGAACGTTCCCAAATTGTGCTAATCCTTATAGCCGTTGCATTAACAGCTGCGCCAACGGCAGTCATTGGACCCGTTACCTTTGTTGCTCTTGTTGCACCACAGATTGCTCAGCGGTTTACAAAATCAGCGGAGAGCCTTGTACCAGCAGCAGCAATGGGTGCTTTTCTATTATTAGGTGCAGACGTTCTTGCACAAAGAATTATTCCTGGAATGATTCTACCAGTTGGCGTAGTCACTCTATCGCTAGGTGGGATCTATCTCGTGTGGTTATTGTTTCACCAGGCACGTTCGGCGCCTTAATTGAAGCGAAAAGTCGATGAATTGTGTATAAGTCCATTCTCGGTGGTTCCATAGATTACGATATACTGATTGAAAGAAGCTGAAATTGAATATGAAGATAACAACCGCAGATGTTCAAAGCCAGATGATTTCTCAATCAGGCTCTCGGCTTTGGACGGAAAATATTACAATCAAATACGATGATCGGGTAATAACCCGTAACCTATCTGTAGAGATTCCTCATGGATCATTTACGGTTATTGTTGGGCCAAATGCATGCGGTAAATCAACCCTCTTGCGCACACTTTCTAAACTGATTAAGCCAGCTGAAGGGCAGGTTTTATTAGATGGGAAGAAAATCACGACATATAAGTCAAAAGAGGTCGCTCGGAAGCTTGGTCTGCTACCACAATCTTCGACGGCCCCAGATGGTATTACAGTAGCTAATTTGATCGCACATGGGCGTTATCCGTATCAAAATCTCATTAGGCAGTGGACTGATGAAGATGAACAAGCGGTAATGTCTGCGATGCAGCTTACGAATACGCGTGAGCTTTCACATCGTTTCGTAGACGAGCTTTCAGGTGGACAGAGACAACGGGTATGGGTTGCGATGGTACTTGCACAGCAGACTCCTCTGCTTCTTCTTGATGAGCCAACGACATTTCTTGACATTGCCCATCAAATTGAGTTGCTTGAATTATTTACAGACCTTAATCAGCAGGGGAATACACTAGTGGCTGTATTACATGATTTAAATCATGCTGCGAGATATGCAACTCACATGATTGCCATGAAAGAAGGCCAAATTATTGCACAAGGTGATCCTCGTGAGATCGTCACTGAGAAGCTAGTAGAAGAGGTCTTTGGCTTAAGATGTAGGATAATACAAGATCCGATCGCTCTTACACCACTCGTCGTTCCTTTGGGGAGAGACCGTTCAGTCTAGTCGCACCCGTTCAAGAGATCGATAAGAATTTATCTTATCGTTTTTTTTGAAATATTAGAAGGAAAAGTAGGGAATGAGTGAATTAGTTGTCAAAACTACAGTTAAAAATGGCGATAACGGTAAAAAGTGAGGATTCCAGTAATCTAGATGTACTCCATGCAACTAAAGTTAGCTTTAGAGGAATTGGGTTGAATTTAGATGTATTTAATGTACCTAATAGTGAATAGTGAATGGTGAAGGCGCTGATCGGCGTCTTTCTTATTTTTTCAATATATCTAATTAGAAGAAGTTTTTGCCGACTTTGGCGTAAAAGTCTAAATCGCCTCACCGCCTACGCTCAAGCTGTTGGCACTTATTCATGCTATCCGTACTTACAGAACGAAATATGGATGCTTATGGACAAGCCGTACCGTCGGTATTAATGAAAGGTGATTATATATGTTAAAAGCTTATGGTTGGCTCACTTTTTGTGTAGTCGTATGGGGTAGCAATTTTGTATTTGGCAAGATATTAGTTCAGGACTTCTCCCCAAGTCTGTTAACATCACTGAGACTTTTATTTATTGTGTTATTTCTAGTTGGATTGACGTCTTACAAGAAACATTTCAAGCGAGTGAATAAATCGGATTTACTATCCATTTTAATTCTAGGTGTTATTGGTGTGTTTATAAATCAATGGTCCTTTTTTAAAGGTTTACAAACAGCTGATCCAACAACATCTGCCATCATCTTAGCAATGACTCCTATTTTAACGGGCGTGTTAGCAGCGCTCTTTTTAAAGGAAAAATTAACGATCCGTATGTTATTGGGATCCATTCTTGCGATCATAGGCATTTATTTTGTCGTTGTAAAAGGCAGTTCATCTTCTTTACATATTGATAAGGGCCTAATATGGATTGTTGTCACGATGATAACATTTGCAATGATGATTATTATGACCAGGGTACTCTCGCAAAGAATAGATCCGCTCACGATTACTTTATATTCGAATTTGGTGGGCTTTATTGTATCGATCCCGTTTGCCTTTTCGCTAGATACTCCTCTACGAATGAGCTCGAATATAGCAGATTGGGCTCTTCTAATCGGCACTGCCGTTGTTGTACATGGCATAGCCACACTTATTTGGAATAACAATATTCGATATGTTGATGCTTCCAAAGCATCTGTATTATCTAATTTAGAGCCTTTTGTGGCGATGATTATGGGATTAATATTACTGTACAAACCCATTACTGGTGTAGAAATATTAGGGTCTTTATTCATTCTAGCAGGAGTTATCCTATCTACGTATCAACGGAAAATACGACTTAACTGAACAGCGGGCGGAAGAAATGAATTATTATTAAGATTTAATAGCTACGCATTAACACTCCCCAAACATTCAGTTGATACAGTTAAGCTACAATTTGTTTGGGGGTGTCAGGTAATGAATCATTATCCGATCATAGCTTCGGTCACAAAAGAGGGGCAAATCCCGAAATTACTCGACAGCAAAGTGTCAAGGGTCAATCTAATGTCGGGAAATATCGGGAATCTAGAATCGATTATTGAACAAATTCATCATACTGGTAAGCTGGTATACGTTCATCTTGAGATGGTGGCTGGTCTCGGCAGAGATGCGTATGCCGTCGAGTATTTGGCGAAGAAATTTAAAGTAGATGGTATTATGACGACGAAGTCGAATGTCGTTGCGGCTGCTAAACAAGCGGGACTAAAAAGTATTCAGCGCATTTTTATTATTGATACAGCTGCCATGCAAACGGCGATTCGCATGATCAACAGCACTCAACCAGATGAAGTAGAGCTAATGCCTGGATTGATGCCGAGAGTGATTCGCGAGCTTAAAAGCACGATCAAACAGCCTCTAATTGTCGGTGGATTGATTCGCCACGAGCAGGAGATTATAGAAGCTCTTAACAGTGGGGCAGATTATATTTCAAGTGGCGAACCTTCCATGTGGTAGGGAGACTGAACTTAATAAATATTAGATTTTACAAAACATCTACATAGATTTTATATCACACTAACAAATCTGCTTTATAGTTAGATTATATGAAGATACATATTGCTTCATCGGGTTGAGAACAGGAGAAAACCCTTTGTTAGTTAAGTGTGAAAATAAGCTGGTCATGGTTTCATGGTCTGTCATTGCTTGTCTTCCATTTTTCAAACAAGGGGTTATTTGCGTTGAGAAAAGAGGTTGAGCTGTGACGGAAACTAGCAAACAGGGTATGAGGGGGTTCGAGCCTCTAAGGGAGGTAGAGGAGTTACCAAGGAAGCATTTGGTGAAACGCGTCAAGCAATTAGATGAGTATAACGCGTATTTGTTCGACTTAGACGGCACGATCTATTCGGGAAACAAGCTATTGCCTGGGGTACTAGACATGCTTAGTCGGCTACGCGAGCAAGAGAAGTCTGTCATGTTCGTCACGAATACGACGCTTCGTACGAAAGAGTCGGTGCAGGAGCTACTGGAGCAGTTAGGCATCGTTTGTGATGTGGAAGAAATATTAACTGCATTATGCGTGGTCGGTATGTATTTTCAAGAGCATGAGCCGCAAGCCAAGGTATTGATGATCGGAGAGCAAGCGATGAAGCAGGAGCTGGATCGCTATGGGGTAGAGACGACTGAAGATGCGCGGAATGCAACTCATGTGCTCGTTGGACTGGACAGGCAGTTTACTTATGAGAAATTGACCCTTGGTATGAATGCGCTCCGTAATGGAGCTAAACTCATCGCAGCAAACCCAGATCCATTTTGTCCAATTGACGATGGGGCCATTCCAGATACATGGTCGCTTGTTAAAGCGCTGGAAACGGCAAGCGTACGGCAAACCCATCATGTACTTGGCAAGCCCTCGACTTACTTTGCGCAAAAGGTGTTCGATAAGCTGAATGTCCCGTCCGCGCAATGCTTGATGGTGGGTGACCGTATTAAGACGGATATCCGGTTCGGAAATGACAATGGCATGTACACGGCATTGGTGCTGACGGGAGCGGATTCTCGTAAGGATATTATGTTAACAAGAGTGCAGCCAGATTACGTGTTGGCTTCGCTTGGCGAAATAATTGGAGAGACCCGGCCGTATGGACAATAATTGTCTGGCCGCCCCATCGGGTGTAATTCATGACTGCGGCATTTGAAGGATATTGAATAAACAAGAACCAAGGAGGAAACAAACAATGAAAAAAGGATTAGTTTCTCTACTTACGATTATGATGATGGCTGTAATGATCTCGGCTTGCGGAAAAGGGGAGGTTCAGACAAATTCGAAGACCAACAATACTCCGGCTGCAAGCTCTGAAACTACTGCTAGCAGTGACAAGGAGGTCGAGCTCCAGTTGTATTTTCCAGTAGCAGTAGGTGGTCCGATCACTCAGCTGATTGATCAGATGGCCGAAGACTTTCATCAAGAAAACCCAACCATTACTGTAAAGCCGGTCTACGGTGGTAGCTATCAGGATACGATGACTAAGACTGTAACGGCCGTTCAAGGTGGCAACTCGCCAGATCTTGCGGTGCTGCTTTCGACTGACTTATACAGTCTGGTTTCGATGGATGCAATCGAGGATTTGACTTCACGGTTCTCACAAGAGTATTTTAACGGCTTCTATGAAGCCTTCATGGGTAATGCCAAATCGGGCGACATGAATTGGAGCGTTCCATTCCAGCGCAGCACGATCGTAATGTACTACAACAAGGAAATGTTCGCCAAAGCGGGACTCGATGCTGAGAAACCGCCTGTCAACTGGGATGAGTTGAAGGAATATGCTACTAAGCTGACGGTAAAGAATGCTTCTGGTCAAGTGTCCCAGTGGGGTCTCGAAATTCCAAGCACTGGATATCAGTATTGGATGACTCAGGCTTTATCACTTCAAACAGGTACTAACTTAGTTTCAAATGATGGTAAACAGGTGTTCTTTAATAACCCAGACGTGCTAGAAGCTCTACAATTTTACACGGATTTGGGTCGCAAGGACAAAGTGATGCCAGAAGGTATATTAGAATGGGCAACAGTTCCATCCGATTTCATTAGTGGCAAGACCGCGATGATGTTCCATACGACGGGCAACCTTACTAAAGTAAAAACGGACGCTAACTTCGATTTTGGCGTAGCCTTCCTGCCTGCTAACAAGCAATATGGTTCACCGACGGGTGGGGGGAATCTGTATATGTTTAAGGATATTCCAGAGGACAACAAGCAAGCAGCCGTTAAATTTATAGAATTCCTTACGGAGCCAGACCGTGTGGCGCAATGGTCAATCGATACTGGTTATGTGGGTACGACGAAAGCGGCTTACGAATCTAACAAGCTCATTGCTTATCTAAAAGAATTCCCTCAAGCAGCTGTAGCTAGAGATCAACTTGAGCATGCGGACAGCGAGCTGTCGACGTATCAAAACGGACAAGTGACCAAGGTATTTAACGATAATATTCAGGCTGCTCTGCTTGGCACAATGACACCGCAAGAAGCGCTGGAAAAATCACAGAAGCAAGCGGATGACATTTTGAAAAGCTACCAGAACAAATAACAGTTACCGTATAAGGCTATCACAGGGAAATGGCTTGATAGCCTTATATTTTAGCAAGGACTCAAATTAGCAATTGTTGAGGAGGATTAGAATCCGTTCCATTCAAGGATATCAGCGAGGTAAGTACATAGGCCAAAGATGATCTTGGCGCGGCGTATTCTATTGGATTGATAAGCGGACGTAACCACGACAAGTATGTACCTCAAGACCGCACGATACGCGGGGAAGCAGCACAAGCAATCTATAATTTGCTCTCGCTGCTGAAATAGAAGTGACTATGAAAGCGGGGAAAGAGGGAATTGAATTGAATCAACCTGTGCTTCATGCAAAAAGAAAAATCAACTGGAGAGAAAATAGCTTCGCTTTTGCTTTGCTTCTACCCTCCCTTGTATTTCTAGCGATGTTTACCTTTTACCCAACAATAAAATCTATTTACTGGAGCTTTCAAAGCTCTGATTTTAGCAATAAGCAGTTTGTGGGATTCGACCAATATGCTCAGGTGCTTCAAGACGATGTTTTTCTCAAGGTCATTGGAAATAATCTGCTTCTTGCCGTAGTAACGGTACCTATAAGTATTTTCCTTGCGATGTACATGGCGGCTTGGGTGAATAACAAGCTCAGAGGAACGAGTATTGTGCGAGCAGCGTTTTTTTATCCCACGATCATTCCGATGATTGCCATCGCCAATATTTGGCTGTTTATTTATACGCCGGATTACGGATTGCTTGATAAATTTTTAGGCTTGTTCGGCATTCCGTCCCACAATTGGTTGGGCGATCCAAGTTTGGTTATGTTTTCAATGATGTTGATGGTGATCTGGAAGGAAGCCGGATTTTTTATGATTTTTTACTTGGCTGGATTACAAAATTTACCGAGGGAAGCTTTTGAAGCAGCGGAAATGGAAGGTGCGAGACCGTTTCAGACGTTCCGCAAAATTACATTTCCTCTCTTAATGCCGACAACGATGTTCGTTATGGTCATTGCAACAACGAATTCTTTTAAATTGATTGATCATTTGTACATTATGACCAAGGGTGGCCCCGACAACTCAAGTAATTTACTGTTGTACCATATTTATGAGACGGCTTTCAGCTTCTGGGATATGGGTAAAGCCTCTGTCATGACAGTCGTGCTCCTAGCAATTCTGTTGACCATCTCGATATTCAATTATGCGTTTCTGGACAAACGTATCCATTACTAACCAAAAGGAGTCAGAGCCATGGGGATCCGTGTAATCAACCGTTTTATTATCGTACTTCTGGCTTTGGTTTTCGTTATGCCGCTGGTGTGGGCTGTTGTGACATCGTTCACCCCTTCCAATGAAGTGTTAACGAGAGTTAATCCGTTTGCGATTAAACATCCGACGTTTCAAAACTATATTTCGGCCTGGAACACGATTCCGTTTTTCCGGTACCTGTTCAATACAATTGTGATTGTGGTTGGTGTGCTAGTGGTACAACTATTCACAGCAACGCTGGCGGCGTATGCCTTTGCCCGGTTGAATTTTATCGGACGAGGAGTCCTATTTATCATTTTTCTCGTGCAAATCATGATTCCTCCGGATATTCTCATTTTTCCTAACTATTCTGTAATGAAGGAACTTGGGCTGATTGATTCCAAGCTGGCGATCATGCTGCCTTTTTGGGCTTCGTCTTTCGGCGTGTTCTTGCTGCGTCAGACTTTCAAGCAAATCCCGCTTGATCTGGATGAAGCGTCTAGAATCGATGGCTGTCGCTGGTGGCAGACGCTTTGGCATGTGTATATCCCTTCTGCCAAATCGACTTATGTCGCTTTTGGATTGATTTCGGTCAGTACGCATTGGAGCGACTTCATGTGGCCGCTTATCATTACCAACTCCGTTGAGACGCGACCATTGACAGTGGGGTTAGCTATTTTCGCGCAAACGTTCGAAACGGGTGCGCAATGGGGGACAGTCACGGCCGCTACAATTCTCGTCATTTTACCATTATTGGTTGTATTCCTGGTCTTCCAGCGTCAGTTCGTAGAAAGCTTTATGCACTCGGGAATCAAATAAGCGAAATGAAAAATCGCATAATAAAGGATGATGAATATGAAATGGAATATCGAAGGGACCTGGATCGTCGCACATAGAGGAGCAGCGGGAGAAGCGCCAGAAAATACATTGGCTGCATTTCGATTAGCGCTCCAACAGCAGTGTCAAGCTATTGAACTGGATATTCATCTAACACTAGACGAAGAGATCGTCGTGTGTCATGACGAAACGCTTGATCGTACGACGAATCGAAGCGGAGTGATTGGGGAGTTGGCCTTGGAGGAAATTAGGCAGGCCGACGCTGGTTCCTGGTTCGCATCAGCGTTTGCAGGAGAGAAAATCCCACTGTTGCGTGAAGTGCTTGAGCTAGTACCTTTGGATATTGGTTTGAACATTGAGCTGAAGCAAAGCTACGGTGGACGTATCGAGGAGAAAGTGATTGGACTGCTGCGGGAGTTTGACCGACTGGATTCGGTGGTTTTCTCCTCCTACGATCACAAAATGCTGTATCGGATCAAGCAAATCGCGCCCAAGGTCCGCATCAGTCTCGTATATGACGCTAAACTGCTGCATCCGCTCCGAGTGATCGAAGACTTCGGGATGGATGTGTTTTCCGTATCACTGCATGATGTTATGGTGGATTCGGAGGACGTGGCTGCGATCCGGGAGAGCGGCAGACATGTCATTGTATGGACCGTTAATGAAGAACAAGGGATGCAGCAGATGCTTGAATGCAAGGTATCTGGAATAATTACCGATTATCCAGCTATGCTGGGAAAGGTAATCAAGCAAATTTAAAGATAGATGAACACGGAAGTAACATCAAACCGCAAAAGAACCGTCAGGGAATTTATCAACCTTGGCGGTTCTTTTATTTACTCCGAGCGTGTGACATCCAATTGACTAATAGTTAACAAATTGGAGTTCTATCAAGATAGTAGAGATAGATCCTTTTCTTTTACCGTCTGATCAAAGTGCATATTCGTATTTCGTGAGGGTTATAGATGAATTTTTTAGAAGTCTAATGCTTCTTTTGTGATTTTTTTAATATCGACAGGACAATTGGAACTTTCCTCAACAAGATCGGGGAGTATGTGCAGCAAGAAATAATCTACACAATGTAGTTTGATGTTCTTGATTTTAATCAATGCCTCGCGGTACATGATAACAAACTCTTTCTCTGTGTTGCCTCTTCTTAGTTCAGCAAAAGCTTCATAAACTTGATCGAGTTTGTCAGCCATTACAAGAATTAATCCTTCTACGGAATCATCTTTACCTTCACGTAATTGTCTGCGAAAGATCGATTTGAGTTCCTCGGGGATATTCTCATCAATAAAATGTGCAACCATTCCTTCCTCTACTTTCTGGAGCATACCACGAAGTTCGAGAGAATAATGTTTCACGGGAGTTTTGATATCT
The DNA here is from genome assembly GCF_056786405.1 of Paenibacillus sp. Y859. Taxonomy (NCBI): domain Bacteria; kingdom Bacillati; phylum Bacillota; class Bacilli; order Caryophanales; family Paenibacillaceae; genus Paenibacillus; species Paenibacillus sp. Y859. Next base: position 126,556 of record NZ_JBXCIZ010000006.1, read on the forward strand.
CCAATAAATATTTCACCGTAATCGTGGCTGCTTGTAACTTCGTAAAGTTTTTTCCAATCCACAGTTACGCCATTACTTTCCTCAATATCGGCTAATGTTTTAGCATATTGCACTACTTTCCAAGAATGAGCAGATACACTGTGCTCTTCAAATTTGAATTTACCTGGGCAGCGAATAATACGTTCAAGATCGTTGAGCGATTGAAAATAAGTGTGAATTCCCATAAGTATCGATCCTCTCCGTATATAAAATGAGGGTGTTACCTTACTCTAGTATAGGGATGATTTGTTATGGGAGAATTAAATTGAAATAGTAGATTGAAGAATATGTAAAAGTCTATCCAATGGATGCCCACGAGGTGCATGAATAAATCGGATTTACTTTTCATTTTGTTTCTAGGTGTTAGTTGGTGTATTTATAAATCAATGGTCCTTATTCATTCTAGGAGGAGTAGTGCTATCTACGTATCAACGGAAAATGCGATCGAACTGAACAGTGGGCTGATACTTTAGTAATTCTTCGTTGGGAATATCGCTTGTTCTTATGAATTGAATCTATAGTAAACTTAAAAAGTAGGCATTGGCTTAACAGATGCATGCTCATTAAGCTAAAGGGGAAGATTTCAGATGTATAGATTACTGATTGTCGATGATGAAGAAATTATTACAGAGGCATTGTACGAAGTATTTAATCAATTCATGCCAGACGACTTAGATATATGTAAAGCTTTTTCAGCAAAAGAAGCATTGAGTTGGTTGTCGCGAACCAGAATCGACATTGTGCTTACCGATATTCGTATGCCGGGGATGAGCGGTTTAGAGTTGATGGAAGAAATTCGATTGTATTGGCCAAGATGCAAAATTATTTTTTTGACAGGTTATAGCGAGTTTGAATATGCGTATCAAGTGATTCAAAAGTTGAACGTTAGATATTTATTAAAGACAGAAGGCTATACAAAGGTTACTCAAACCGTGCAGGAAGTTATACAAGAAATTGATAATGAGAATCAAATAAATAAATTGTTGGAACAATCGCAAGAACAGATGGATACGCTAGAATTGATGGCACAGAGCGAATACTTCAGAAATTTTCTACATGACAGTCAAACAACTTATGAGCATCAAGATTCAGTAATTCAAGAGTTTGAAAGATTAAATATTGTTTTAGATCCTAAAGCCCCTGTTGTTTTAGCGCTTGGTCACTTGTCATATTCTTTTGAAGTAGCACATATTGAAAAAAGTGAATTATTTTCATTAACGAGAGTCATTTGGAATTTCTTTATGACTGATCAGATTAAGAGTGTTCCTCTAGTTGACAAATATGGCGATTTATTGTGGTTTCTTCAAACATCACAGCATACGGATGAGAAATTTAGCAATCACTTAATAAAATATATGGAAGGTACTTTAGAATTAATTCAGCGAGTCTGCTTGGAGACACATGGTATCTCAATATCTTTCACAATAAGTGGTGGTCCCTGCGCCTGGAATGAAATAACGAATCAGTATGAACGCCTTAGACAACTGCAGAGAATGAAGATAGGTGATGGAGTCTCATTGATTCAAATTGATCAAGTTGACCAGACAATGACATCAAATCCGAATGAAGGTTTTCGGCTTGGACCCAAAATGGAGGTTTTGAGCGCACATCTAGATGCCGGAAGGTCTGAGGAGTTTTTTAAATGTTTTGATGAAGTTGCTCAATATACTTTGAATTTGAATGATTCAGTTCATCGCTCCGTTGAAACCTATTATTCACTAGCTTTAATATTACTTTCATATATCAATCGGTTTGGTTTGCATCATGATATCGGTGAATATAGTAAACTAATGCTTTTAGAAAAACATACATCCATGACAGAAGGATTTCAGTATTTGCAATTATTAGCTGAACGTATGTTTAAACTAAAATTAATGAATGAGCAAAATAGGACATCTTTAATTATTGGAAAAATTTGCGAATTTATTAGAGAGCATTTAAGTGAAGATTTATCGCTCGTTCGGTTAGCAGAAATTCATTATTTTAATCCATCCTATTTGTCGCGTTTCTTTAAGCAGGAATATGGGGTTAATCTATCGGAATATATTGATGAATGTCGAATTAGAAAAGCTAAGGAGCTATTGTGTAATGGAGATTTAAAAGTTCGTGATGTTGCCTTGTTGGTTGGATATGAATCAGCCCATTCCTTTACACGTTTTTTTAAGAAATCTACAGGGATGACCCCACAGGAATACCGAGATTACATCATTGTGGAACGCTAGTTTCCAGATAGAATAGCAACAAAAGATAATAATATGATATCTATTCTTCACGAGGTCTAAACGTCATTTTATCGCGTTCTTCCTTCGGATTTGTAGATTTCCAATATACTCGATTCGTTGACTTTTTTTATAATAATCTCTGATATTTTATGTGAAGCAATTTACAACTTAATTAACAACACTTTACAACATTATTCTAGTGATCAAAAGGTTTCATTGCAAAGATAGACAATGTAATTGTAGCTTTTATGGGAGAAGTTAGGGTTTACTTCAGATGAATATGCATATGTCACAACATCATTGGATTTAAGGAAATGGAACGAACCTGAAGAACTAAGCTTAATTGATATAGCCTAGCTATCGAATTGAATTCGATAGCTGGGCTATTGAGATAGTACTTATTTTGTTATTGCACAACTCCAAAGCCAAGTATGGTAAAACACTTATCCTCATGACCTGCTGACATGCGAATCTCGATAGTATGATCGTTCGCTTCTTGCTCGTTGAATATAATGATAGGATGACAGTGTGTCCAGTTAGTAAGAAGTGGATCCACGGTTTTTGCTAGCTTACCGTCCACTAATATATCTGCACTTCCAAACTCATTGTTGCCAGTATCTTTATATATTAATAGAAGGCTTTTGCAATGCAGTTTCATCATAAAGCTATTACTTCCTGATTCTATCGTATGCATCCAGTTGTTGGGGAATTGAGGTGTACGGATGGTTTGATCGTCTAACCCCACCTGATGCAAATCCGTATCTGATGCTTGGAAGCTACCCTCACAAATTTGCGCAATATGTGTGTTATGAATGCGATCAAGCAGCGAGATATGAACAAAATCATTACCAATAATCGGCTGTTTGTTCAAGTCAATATCCTGCTCACTTTGGACACTACGATCAGCTTCGGCAATTAAGTAACCTAAGCAATCTGCCATTATCGTATGTCCAGTGTTTGTTGGATGATAAATATCATAAAAGTATTGTTGCTTCGTAATGACAAGCCCTTCTTGCTTCGTCATACCAAATTGCTCGACTAGTGCATCCTTAACGCTAACCATCGGCAGATCATAATGCTTACCGACGGGTGAAAGTCGATCCTGCAAGTTCCAGTCATTAATAAATACGCTGAACAGCAGAATAACAGCAGGCTCATGTTGCTCTTGTAATGCTCTAAGCACTAGACTTTCGTAGCAAACTCCTTCAGTTTCATCTTCTGCATCATTAACAGCGAATTCAATAATAACGATATCTGGCTGAGCAGCGCCATGCTTTAGTACATCTCTTTCGTAGCGAATCATGCCAAGCTCAGATGGAGTTCCACCTACTCCAGCTTTAATAAAGTGAATATGATCTCCATTATCTTTACCATATCGTTGTTTGAAGCTTACGTACGATTGATAGGCATAGCAGGCATTATGAATGGGTCGTGCACTGGCGCCTTCTGTAATTGACCCTCCAATATAGGCGATGGTGACATCCTCACCTTTTCGTGCCTTATTAATTGCTTTTTTTAATCGGGTATTGTTTCCGAGCTGTAGTAATGATTTGCTGATCATTTCGCGATAGGCAGGTGAGCTGGTGTCAATAGGTCCATTATCTACATGCTGTGGAGATTCAAATCCTTCATTAAAATATAAATATACGCTTACTGTGGCTAACGCTCCAGCACGAGAGAATTCAAAGCTGAGCTTGCCTGGCACGTCATCTTCTTCTGACCAATCGTAATCACTCAAAAGAATTTTTACTTCAGAACAATCAGTTGGACATATTGTTTGCATACGTGTTCCAGACTCGTACTTGTTCGTCTTGCCCCAGTTTTCGTAGATGACGGGCATATTTGGTTGATCTACCTCAGCGCATTGGACAGATATGCCGATGCTGTGAACTAATTGGCGGAAGCCTTTGCAGCTTTTTAATAGATCTAACAGTTTATCATCGGCTATTCTACTTGCATGTTTAGCCATGTCTACGAGACGACCTTCCATATAAATTTCTTGACGAAAGCTCCCGTCTGGTTGAGTTGTGGCTTCAATAATAGAATCTAATAGAAAATAAAATCCTTTACTTGTTTTTGTTGAATATTGCAAGGAATCATTAGCCACATATATCATCCTTTCTTATTTTATATCTATATTTTAATGGATATTACTTCGAATTAAAACCTGTTAAAGTATGCTACTAATTCTACTCATGGTATAATTAGGGTTAGTTAGAAAAGGGGATATGACCATGGGATCGCCTAATCCATAACTGGTGGATACACTGGTGTTCTTAGGAATCTCCCACTTCAATCAGACCGAAAGGTTGATAAGTGGGAGTAGTTCAACGAGATAATGAAATGATATCTATGTGAATAGGGGGAGTCTTATTTGCAGATAACGATGATGAAATGGGTCAAGCTTATTGTTTTAACTCTATTGTTGATGTTGATAGTAATAGCTTGTGAGAACGATAGTACTTCGATCAATACTAACGACGAACCCTTGGAAGAAAACAATAATAGAAATGTTTATGATGAAATTGGACTTAGCAAATATGACCCGCCAATAGAGCTATCATTCGTCCGCGAAACAAGTGACACTTTGGAAGAATTACTAAATGTATTACCTGGGGAATCATTAGAAGATAATAGATGGAGCCGAATCTATGAGCAAGTATTGGGCATTTCAATTAAGTACGATTGGAAAGCAAAGGGCGATCTTTATAAGCAAAAGCTTAGTTTCTCCGTTTCTTCAGGTCAACTCCCAGATGTTGTTAAAGTTAGTTCGGAACAATTAAGAATGTTGAGTAATGTAGGCTTAATTCAGGATTTGACGGATGCTTACAATAATTATGCGACACCGTTGACTAGAAATATATTAGAACAAGAAGGAAATTCAGCTTTTGGCGCGGCTACAATTGATGGGAAATTAATGGCTATACCTGACACTAATTCCTCCATTGAAGGAGCGATGTATATTTGGCTGCGAACGGATTGGATCGAGCAGCTTGGATTAAAGCCACCGCAAACGATTAGTGATGTATTGGAAATTTCAAGAGCGTTTACAGTAATGGACCCAGATCAAAATGGTCAAGACGATACTTTTGGCTTAGCCATTACGAATTATTTGTGGGATACTGTCATGAGCATTAAAGGCTTCATGGCAGGTTATGAAGCATATCCTGAACTTTGGATAGTTGATGATTCAAATAATCTCGTATTTGGTGGCATTCAGCCTGAGGTGAAGACAGCGCTTATCGACCTGCAGAAAATGTATAAAAATGGTCAACTTGATCCCGAGTTTTCGTTCAAAAATGTTGAAAAAGTGAAGCAGCAAATTGCGGATGGAAAAGCAGGGATGATGTACGGTGAGCAATGGGGATCGTTTGTAGTGCAAAACAGTCAAGATCTTGATGCAGACTGGAAAGCATATCCTATTGTATCTCTGTCCGGTATACCTCCAAAGGTTCCACTAAAATTAAGAACTTATCAGTACTTTGCTGTACGTAAAGACTTAGAGCAGCCAGAAGCAATTGTCAAATTAATTAATTTGCATCTCGAGAAAAATTGGGGTAAGACTGCTGAATATAAAGAGTATTATAGTTCTTCTTATCCTGTGTGGCAGTTATCACCAGTAACTCCATATCCAGCTCTAAAAAATTTAGAAGCCTATCGTCAGCTAGCTGAAGCTCGTCAAACAGGGGATTGGACGGGGTTGAATACTGAAGCTCAATCCATTCAAAAGTTAATTGAGCAGTATCAAGCGGGGGGAGCAGATAAAGATCATGGTTGGGGATGGGATAAGACGTATGGCGTTAATGGTGCCTTTTCTATCCTTGATCAGTATGAAGTTAATGATCAATTATTATATGAAGCATTTACAGGTGCTCCTACTGAAACGATGATCGAGCGAAACTCATTACTGCACGATCTGCAACATGAGACATATATCAATATCATCCTTGGTAATTCTATTGATGAATTTGATCAATTTGTAGAAACATGGTACGAGCTAGGTGGAGCCGAAATAACAATGCAAGCCAATGAGTGGTATAAACTAAATAAATAATCATAAAGGCATTCATGCAGGCTCGGAGGTATTATCTTGTTCAACTTTCCTGTAACATCATTACGTAAAACTATTTTTTTTCGTTCGGTATTTACGTACCTGCTTGTTTTTATACCTATTATTATGCTTGGTTTTTACTTATACAACTGGAGCTATAATAATGCTAGCGATGATATTTCAAGAGCGACTGTTACACAATTGAACTACTATTTAGAAGATTTAGATCGTGAAGTTGAGTGGATGGAACTGCAGCAATTTGATCTTGTAGAGGATAGCGAATTAAGTAAGCTTGCTGTTACTTGGGATAAGATGAGCAATGTGGAAAGAAGAGAAAGCTTAAATTATGTATTACACCGACTTACATCGTTCAAAAACAGCAGTGCGTATATTAAAGAAATTAATGTACATATTTATAGCATTTCTAAAACAGTTTCTGCAACGAATTCTGTTGTTAATCTTGATGAACAGATCTATACACAATTAGTCGCTAATTATTCTAAGAATCGAAATCGATTATATTATTCAGGTGAAGCGCTCCATCTTATCGCTGTAAAGTATGGAGGTGGTAAAGGAGAACTGCCAAACTATGTCGTTCAGATCGAATTAGACGGCGCAAAGCTACAGCAGTCATTACAGCAGCTAAGTGTCTATCCAGATAGCGGATCATTTCTTATTTCAGAGCCGTCAGAATTTACATTGATGAGCAATGATGAAGCAGCAACTGTTGCAAATAGTTATTTGGATGAGGAAGAAAGCGTAAAAAGAAGTATGTCAACGCTAGAGGTTGCTGGAGAGCGGTATCATATGGATAAGGCATATTCTAATAAATTAAAGCTCACACTCGTTACTTATTTGCCCGAGAAGACGGTTAAAAGACCTTTAAGCTTCTTCTATAAATGGGCTTGGTTATTTGCTATTGCTTCCTTTATAGCGATTGTTGTCTTTTCATATTCGACGTATCTCTTTATACATAAGCCGTTATTACTGCTTGTGCAAAGCTTTAGACGGATGGAGGCTGGAGATCTGGATCATCCAATCGTTCATGACAAAAAGGACGAATTTGGATATTTGTATACGCGCTTCAATTATATGCTTACAAAATTAACAAGTCTAATTGACCAAGATTATAAGCAAAAAATGATGATGCAGAAATCTGAACTAAAGCAGCTACAATCTCAAATTAATCCGCATTTTTTGTATAATAGTTTCTTTATTTTGAATTCCTTAGCAAAGATCGGAGATGTCGAGCGGATTGAACAATTTACAATTATGCTAGGGGAATATTTCCGCTTTATTACACGTAACGGTGAGGATCTTGTTCTGCTGGAGGATGAAATAAAGCACTCGCGTATGTATACAGACATTCAAGAGCTTCGTTTTTCGAGAAGAATACGAGTAAGATTTGATGATTTACCAAAGGATATGGAAGTTATTAAAGTACCAAGACTTATTGTGCAGCCGATAATAGAAAATGCTTATGAGCATAGTCTTGAGAAGAAAAGTGAGGAAGGATTCCTTAGTATTACATTTGATAAGCAGCAGGATGCACTCCATATTATTGTGGAGGATAATGGTGAACAGCTTACCGATGAGCAACTTATGACGCTACAGCATCGAATCCAGCATAATGATGAAGCAAATGAAATGACAGGCATTATTAACATTCATCGACGGCTTATATTAACGTATGGAGAAGATAGTGGTTTAATAGTAGAACGCAGCGAACTTAATGGGCTGAAGGTTACGATTTGTATGCAATTGAATAATGAGCTGCAACTAAAGTGACTTTTGCGAGTCACTTTAGTTAAATATAAGAGAGTATAAGTTTCACTTGAATCAATTTCATAATCGCCGATGCAGCTAAATCGAGTTGCGTAATTATGAAATTGATTCTTGATACTCTATTTCTTATATTTCCGCTGAAACGGGTACCGTCTTGAAAAAGACGGCATAGCCGTTTCTACTTGGTCGATTTTTGCAGATAGATGAAAATCTATAACTTGAGGGGTCATTCACCATCAGTTTGACAGGTTGAAGCAACGATAGTGAAACGTTACGCTTTAATAAGGAATTAGAAGTGATCTCAGAGAAAGTACCACTTACACTTAAAAAGGAGCTAGACGAAATGATGAATAATGAAATAGCTGAAGCGGTAGGGAAAACGATATTGAACGGAAATCCATTAGTCTCTCACAAATTTGGAGCAGATCCTTATGCTCTAGTATATAAAGACCGGGTCTATCTTTATATGACGAATGATGTATTTCAGTACGACGAGAGTGGTAATATCAAGGATAATACTTATGCCAATATTAATAAACTCTCAGTTATTTCTTCTGACGATCTAGTTAATTGGACGGATCACGGCTTCGTAGATGCGGCAGGTCCGGATGGCGCAGCCAAATGGGCAACGCAATCTTGGGCACCTGCGGTGGTGCATAAAGTGATCGATGGAAAAGATAAATTTTTTATCTACTTTGCAAATAATGCGAGTAATATTGGTGTGCTAATGAGTGATAGTCCAACGGGACCGTGGGTCGATCCGATTGGTAAGCCACTACTTACTAGAGAAACTCCAGGTGTGGAAAAAGTAACATGGCTGTTCGACCCAGCTGTATTAATAGATGATGATGGGCAAGGCTATATCTACTTTGGCGGCGGTATTCCAGAAGGACAGGAAGAAATGCCGAATACAGCTAGAGTGATGGAGCTCGGCGCAGATATGATTAGTGTCGTAGGGGAAGCTCAACCCATTCCAGCTCCGTATATGTTTGAGAATTCTGGAATTAACAAAGTGAATGACAAATACTACTATACGTATTGCTCGAATTTCTATGATGGTGTTCGTCCTGCCGGAAGTCCTCAAGCAGGTCAAATCTCATATATGGTTAGCGATTCTCCGATGGGTCCATGGACTTATGAAGGTATAATTCTAAAAAATCCAGAACACTTCTTTGGCGTAGGTGGTAATAACCATCATGCGATTTTCGAATTCCAAGGAAGCTGGTATATCGCTTATCATGCTCAAACCTTGTCTAAAGCGATGGGAGTAGCGAAAGGATATCGTTCAACGCATCTGAATCAGGTCCTTTTTAATGCAGATGGAACGATTCAGGAAATTATCGCTAGTTATGAAGGCGTTAAGCAATTGAAAGTCTTACATCCATATGTTCGAGTGGAAGCGGAGACGATCGCTTGGAATGCAGGAATAAATACGGAGCTGATTAGTGATGATAATGGAAATCCTTCGTCTAACAGAGTAGTGACAGATATTGATAGTGGCGATTGGATAGCCGTTTCAAATGTTGATTTTGGTAGTAAGGGTGCTGCTTCTTTTACAGCATCTGTGGCTAGTGGAAGTTCTTCTAGTAGCATTGAAATCCGTTTGGATAGTCCAGACGGCAAATTGATTGGTGAGCTTTCCATTCCTGCAGGTGATGGACTAGATCAGTTCAATGAGCTTCAAACTGAGATTAAAGGTGCAGATGGAGTTCATCACTTATTCCTTGTATTTAGAGGAGAGACTAATAGTAAGCTAATCAAGTTTGATTACTGGCAATTTCACAAATAATGAATAGTTTATGAACCGTTGTCCCCGTATCTAATAGGTACGGGGACTTTCTATATAAGCAATAGATGTGCAACTTCTTAGATTGTAAGCAATTCTTTACTTGTTTTTTTTATCGCTCGATACGCGAACTGGTCTCTGGAAAGGGAACCTATAATTAGGCAGGCTGAATAACTGAATATAGGCAGGTTGTTGACCAACTAATGAAAGCGCTACAATTCATGGTGTAACTAAATCCCAAGGGGAAACAGGGGGAAGAAAATGTTGAATAAAAAAAGGCTGTTAATGATGCTGTGTCTTGTTTTTGTTTTGGTATTATCTGCTTGTAGCGGGAATTCAGCAAATAATGTTGCTCCTGAACAATCAAGTGATCCAGTGGTAACAGATGTTGTACCGAGTGAAGAGGTTGCAGTAGTTAATGAGAACCCAAATGCAACACCTGAAATGGATTTCGATCTTGGTGGGAAAACTGTCAAGTTTGTAGCTTGGTTCGATCTTGCAATACAACAAGATGGCCCTGACAATATCCAGCGCCAGAAAAATTTAGATGAATTAATGGTAAAACATAATTTCAAAGTTGAATATGTTAGTTTGACTTATGACGAGTATGTTGAAAAAGTATCGGCTTCGTTGCTAGCAAACGATCCGGTCGGAGATATTCTCTCGATTAGGAAACCTTGGGCAATTCCTAGTATGGTACAGCAAGACTTCTTCTGGCCGCTTGATGAATATACAAAGAACGATAAAGCATTCAGTCCAAGTGGTATAAAATTCTCCGAATACGACGATAAATCTTACGGGTTCTCAATATATGATGGAGAAAATGGTGCAAACGGTATCATTTACAACAAAACATTGATGAACGAACTGGGCTTGAAGCCTTTGCAGGAGTACGTTAATGAAGACAATTGGAACTGGGATACTTTCACTCAAGTTGCTAAAGAAGGAAACCGAGATACGAATAACGACGGAGAAATAGACGTTTGGGGTCTTGCAAATGTATCCATTGATGCGGCAATGGCTTCTAATGGTGCTGACTACACTAATGGAAATCAACAAGCTTTAGATGATCCTAAAACGCTTGAAGTGTTTAATCATATAAGCACGTTTGCAACAGAGAAGCTTGTCAGACCGACAGAAGGTGGAGATTGGACGGAGCCAACACAATTCTTCCGTGAAGGTAACACAATGCTAGTTAATGGTTCAATGTATGAAATTGATGGATATCGTACGGATATGCCTGACTCTGAAATAGGCTTTGTTCCCTACCCTAAATCTCCAAGTGCAACTGAATATACAAGTGTTACTACTGCACCTACCTTTTACGTGATTCCGAAAGCGGTTGAAAATCCAGAGCAAATGGTGTATATCATGGAAAAAATCCAGGAGTACGATTCCGTTAGTGAGTATTCAGCTCAAGCTTATTATGAATCAATTTTTGACAATGAGGAAGATGTTGCCAATCTAAGAACGGCGAATAAGAAAACACATGTACTAGACAGAGAGACTTATCCTAATTTCCCGTATTGGAGTATTATTGGTGACTTGAATAATGGAGTTTCTGTTTCAACGGTTGTTGAGACATACAAAGCACAAGTTCAAGCTGCTGTGGATGAAGTATGGATAACTAATTAATCTAAAGTAAAAGTAACTTAAATAAGACGCAACATTCCTCATTAGGTAGTAGATTCTTACTCATGAGGAATGTTGCTAAACTTTTCTTAATTTTAAATATACATCAGGAGGGGAGAAACGTTGTACATAAGAAAGAAAAAGAAAGTGATTGTTCTAATGGCTCTTGCCGCACTTCTATTATCCCTATGGGCTTTCTACCCTTCAGATTCCACCTCTCAAACGCATGTTCATGCTTTAGGAGGTTTTGATGCCGTTACAGGCCTCTCGGAAGAAGATGGCTATGCTACATATTTAAATCGTCATTCGACAGTGGATAGACCTAATGAGACGGTTCGAATCGAAGGGGAGAACTTCGTCGAAACTCTCGGAGACGGGTTTGAGGTCGTCAAACAGTTTGAGGGATTAGATGGGCAAGCGGTAGTAACACCGGAAGCCGGTACCATCAGTTGGGAAGCATTTATTGAACAACCGGGATTTTACAATATTAAGATTCATTATTTTCCGCTTGAAGGAAAAAGCGCATCTATTGAAAGAGAGTTCGCCATTAATGGGGAAGTGCCCTTCAAAGAGGCCGAAATATTGTTATTTGACCGAGTTTGGGCAAACCGTGATGAAGAGATTCGAAGGGATGACAGGGATAATGATCTGCGCCCGAGACAGGTTGAGAAGCCAATATGGCAAATTGTCGATTTTAAAGATAGGAATGGTTATTTTGAAGAGTCATATTCCTTTTTCTTAAACAAAGGTATTCAAACACTTTCATTGACATCGTTACGAGAGCCTATGGCTATCGATTATATTGAACTGTATCAGAATAAGGGTCTGAAAAGTTATGAAGAACTGAAGAATGAGTACGAAGCCGAGGGCATTAAGGTTGCCCAGGATCAATATATGCTTATCCAAGCAGAGAATGCCAATTCAAAGTCATCCCCTACTTTATATCCAGTGTCAGACAGATCAAGTCCTACGGTTATCCCGTATGATGTTTCAAAGCTCCGCATCAACACAATTGGCGGATTGAATTGGAAACTACCTGGTCAGTGGATTGAATGGGAGATTGACGTTGAAGAGGATGGTTTGTATCAAATAGCATTAAAGCAAAAGCAGAACGAGCTTCGTGGTGTCTATGCTACACGAAGTCTGATGATTGACGGGGAATACCCATTTGAGGAAATGAAGCGAATTCGCTTTAATTATGGAAGAGATTGGAATATGAATGTATTGGGTGAAGATGAGCAGCCCTATCTATTCCATCTAACCAAAGGTACCCATCGTATTCGCATGACAGTTTCACTTGGAGATATCGCTCCATTGCTCCAAACGATTGAGTCGAGTGTGCTGGAGCTCAATGAGATGTATCGAAAGGTTCTAATGATTACATCAAATACGCCAGATCCATTTCGAGATTATCAATTAAAGAAGCGTATTCCAGAGATGACAGAGGTTTTCTCTGAACAGGCTGAAATTATTCAAAGTGTAGCAGACTACCTAGAAGAAGCAACGGGAGAGCGAAGCGATAAGGTTGCGGTTCTACACTCCATGGTCCGGCAACTAGAGGAAATGGTCAAATATCCGGAGACGGTTGCTAAACAATTGAAATCATACAAAATTAATGTCGGAGGTCTAGGGACATGGATTTTGAACGTTCGTGAACAGCCGTTATCGCTTGATTATCTAATCGTGTCTTCACCAGAACAGCAACTACCAAGAGCTGACGCTACAATACTACAAGTAGCTGGACATGAGATAGGGGCATATATTTCTTCTTATACAGAAGATTATGACAGCATAGGTAACACGGGAGAAAAGGATAAATCGATGACAGTTTGGATTACGACAGGACGCGATCAGGCGCAAGTATTGAAAAGCATGATTGATGATTCCTTTACACCAGAGACCGATATATCAGTAAAGCTTCGTCTTGTACCTGGAAATATTCTACTGCCAGCTACCCTTGCTGGTGAAGGTCCGGATGTTGCGATGCAGCTCGGCGAGGATATTCCGGTTAACTATGCAATGAGAGACGCTGCGGCGGATTTGACGAAATTTGATGATTTTGATGAGATTGTAACTCGGTTTCGTGACAGCGGTATAGACCCATACAAGTACAATGGAGGCGTATTTGCCTTGCCGGAGCAACAAACCTTTCCAATGCTGTTCTACCGCAAAGACATTCTTGATGAATTGGAATTGACACCGCCGAAAACTTGGCAAGATATTTATAACATGATTTCAGTGCTCCAGAAGCATAATATGGAGTTTTATTTGCCACTTGAAGCTACAAATGCGAGTATGGTTCCGAATGCGACATTCTCTATGCTACTTTTTCAGAACGGTGGTCAATTTTACAGAGATAATGATACGAAAAGTTCGTTAGATTCCGAAATTTCTATGGAAGCATTCAAAAGATGGTCGCAGTTTTATACCAGTTATAAGTTTCCATTGATAGCAGACTTCCCTAACCGATTCCGAACAGGTGAAATGCCGATAGGCATTGCAGACTATACAACGTATAACATGCTGACGGTTATGGCTCCTGAGATCAAAGGTTTATGGGAATTCACCCTAGTGCCAGGAACAGAACTTGCGGATGGTACAGTCAATCATGAAGTTGCCAGTCATACAACAGCAGTTCTAATGCTTGAAAATTCGGAAAATAAAGAGATTGCTTGGGAGTTTATGAAATGGTGGACAAACAAGGAAACTCAGGTCGCTTACGGACGTGAAATGGAAGGGCTTATGGGCGAGGCGGCTCGTTATCCAACTGCGAACATTGAGGCTCTTGAAGAATTGCCTTGGCCAATAGAGGATTATAACAATCTGGAGAGCCAGTGGAAATGGGTAAAAGGTATCCCACAAGTTCCAGGTGGATACTTTACTGGAAGACATCTAGACAATGCTTTCAGAAAAGTCGTAAACGCTAGTGAGAATCCTCGTGAAGCGTTATCTGATTATATCTTATATATTAACGATGAAATTGAAATCAAACGGAAAGAATTTAACTTACCGTATTAGTCAGGAGTGGAAGCTGATGCAAACAGAGAAAACCGCTCAGGCCGCAAAGGAATTCATTCGTCCGCAGAAGACATCTAAGTGGGCACATATCGCCAGCGAATTAAAACGTAACAAGCATTATTATATTTTAATTAGTCCATATATGACGATTTTCTTTTTGTTCACTGTTATTCCGGTCGCTTTCTCATTGGTATTAAGTTTATTCTATTTTAATATGTTGGAATTTCCGCGATTTGTAGGATGGCAAAACTATGCAAGACTGTTTCTCAATGACGACGTATTTATGATTGCTTTGAAGAATACGCTTCTGTTCGCGGTCGTTACTGGTCCTCTTAGCTATATCGCCTGTTTTTTATTTGCTTGGATAATTAATGAGCTATCGCCTAAAGTGCGTGCATTTATGACGTTAGTGTTTTATGCTCCGTCGATTTCAGGCAATGTGTTTTTCATATGGCTAATCGTATTTTCTGGCGATAGCTATGGTTATTTGAACGGGTTTTTGATGAGAACAGGGATTATATTGGAACCTATTCAATGGCTTCTTGATGAGAAATATATCTTGCCGATCGTCATGATCGTTCAACTGTGGCTTAGTTTAGGAACGAGTTTCCTTGCCTTTATTGCTGGTTTGCAAACGATAGATAGAACTTTGATTGAGGCAGGGTCTATCGATGGAATTAGAAATCGTTGGCAGGAACTATGGTTTATTACGTTGCCTTCGATGAGACCGCAGCTTATGTTCGGAGCGGTCATGCAGATTACAGGATCGTTTGCAGTTGCCGAAATATCGATTGCGCTTGCGGGCTTTCCGAGCGTCAACTATGCGGCGCATACCGTCGTAACGCATTTGATGGACTTTGGTAGTATTCGTTTCGAGATGGGCTACGCGTCCGCCATTGCAACAGTTCTCTTCGGCATTATGCTTGGAACCAATATGCTGACACAAAAAATGCTGAGAAAGATAGGTGAGTAACGTTGGCCATGAAAAGGATAGCGGTTTTTCGAAAGACTAAAAATCTTAATCGTTCCTTTACTGTAAGCTTTTTGCTGTTTACGTTGCTTGCCTTTTTCGGGGCCTTTATGGCTTTGCCGTTAGTTTATGCGGTGAACAATGCATTCAAACCGCTTGATGAATTATTTATATTCCCACCGCGGTTCTTTGTCAAAAATCCGACGATCGAAAACTTTTTAGATCTAATATCCTTAATGGGGAACTCTTGGGTGCCACTTTCTCGATATATCGCCAATACGCTGCTGATCACGATTGTCGGCACGGTGGGGCATATCCTGTTAGCGTCTGCAGCAGCCTATCCCCTTGCGAAATATCGATTCTATGGCTCGAAGACGCTCTTCTCCATAGTTGTGCTGGCTTTGATGTTTTCGCCGCATGTAACAGCTACACCGAACTATTTGATCATGTCTTGGCTAGGATGGGTCAATACACATGCATCCATAATTATACCTGCATTAGCATTCCCGCTAGGATTGTTCTTAATGAAGCAATTCATGGAGCAAGTTCCTGATGCCTTGCTAGAAGCTGCCAAAATTGATGGTGCTAATGAATACAGGATTTTTTGGACTATCGTTATGCCCAACGTAAAGCCTGCATGGTTAACTCTGATGATTTTGCAATTTCCAATGTTATGGGGAAGTGACGGGGGGAACTTTATCTATAGTGAGAACTTGAAAACGCTTAATTTCGCCTTGGGACAAATTACTGCCGGGGGGATTGCCAGAGCAGGGGTTGGTGCAGCAGTTGCACTACTTTTGATGATTGTTCCAATATCACTATTTATTATTTCTCAGAGTAGCGTCATTGAGACGATGGCTACTTCCGGGATGAAGGATTAGAAGGGGGCTGTGCACGATGTTGACTAGAAACCCCAAAATAAGAAAGGGTCTCTTCATGATGCTTTGTTGTCTTATTGGCATAAGTGTGTGGGGAAGTCCAGCGCAGGCAAATAGCGACGCAGATTCCTACAACTATTCTTATTGGGGAACAACGGTTGCTTCGCCTGCTGCCTATAAAGCGACCGATTCATTGAATGGCTTGGATATGGGAGTTGGGGTACTCAAAGAACCGAGCGATATTCAGGTCACTTCTGACAACTATATTTATGTGCTGGATTCCGGCAATAACAGAGTGGTCATTTTGGATCCAAATTACAAATTGTTTAAAGTTATTGACTCATTTGACAATGAAGGAACGATCGAAACATTACTTAACCCTCAGGGACTGTATGTAACGCAAGATAAAAAACTGTTAATTGCTGATACTGGCAATAAACGTATAGTAGAGCTTGATAAGGACAACAGCCTCATCAAAATTATTGAAGCACCACAATCCGATTTGCTTAATTCAACGTTTGATTTCCAACCAGTTCGGGTTGTAGCCGATAAAGCTCAGCGGATATATGTTATGTCAATAGGGGTTTTTGATGGTTTGATGGAATTTAGCGCTGCAGGGGAATTTAATACATTTACGGGAGCAAATCGAGTAAATGTAGATCCTCTTGAGTATTTTTGGAAAACAATTTCCACGCAAGAGCAACAAAGTAAAATGATCATGTTTACGCCTACAGAATTTACAAATTTGGACATAAACGATGAAGATTTTCTTTATGTTACAAATGGCGATGAGCGGGGTGAGAACATTAAAATGCTCAACGCTCAAGGTAGCGATATAATGCGTAGAAATGGCTATTTCACACCGCAGGGCGACATTCGCTACTTTGCAGATGAAGGCCCATCCCGACTAGTAGATATCGATGTGACTGATAGCGAAATATTTTCCGTGCTTGATGCAAAAAGAGGAAGAATCTTTACATACAATGGGGATGGACATTTGTTGTATATATTCGGTGGTCTCGGAAATAAATTAGGAGAATTTAAGACACCAACAGCAATTACTAGAATCGGAAATGATTTTCTAGTTCTAGATAAGGCGCTTGGTGAGATCACGGTGTTCCAAACAACGGAATACGGTCGGATGCTCAATGAAGCCGTTAGGAGTTATTATCGAGGAGATGAAGGAAAGGCATTCGATTATTATCAACAAACTATAAATATGAACTCCAATTTAGAGTTTGCCTACGGTGGAATCGGTAAGGCTCTTCTTCGTCAAGGAGATTACAAAGAGGCAATGTTTTACTTTAAAAAGAGTATGGATCAGAAAAATTATTCCAAAGCCTACTTACTCTATCGCAAGGAAGTGCTTCGGGAATATTTCTCGATCATTATGACAGGTATATTTATATCGGCAGTTGTAATTTCAATAGCAATAAGACAACGGAAGTCAGTACGGAGAAAGAGGGGGATTTCCATTGAATAGGGATCTTTTGAAATATCCTTTTCATCTCATTTTTCATCCCTTTGATGGCTATTGGGATTTGAAATACGAACGTAATCAGAAGCAGAGTCTGATCCTTGCCATTGCTATTCTATCTATGCTTGCTTTAACAAACATTTTGTCCAGTCAGTACAGCGGTTTCGTAGTTCAAATTGTAGATCCAAAATCAATGAATAGCTTTATGGAGATTATATATGTTTTAGTGCCAGTCTTATTCTTTTGCATAGCTAATTGGTCACTTACAACATTGTTGGACGGAGAAGGGAAATTTGTTGAAATATTTACGTCAACATGTTTTGCGCTTATTCCATTAATAATTATTAATTTCCCTTGGATTTGGTTAAGCAACGTCATCTCGATGGAAGAATCGGTATTTTATTATTTTTCGAACAGTCTAGCATTAATCTGGTTTGTTTTTATGCTGTTCATTGGAAACATGACGGTACATCAATTTACACCGTCCAAATCAATTCTAACCATTCTTCTGACAATTGTCGCGATGGGATTTATGGCGTTTCTCAGTTTATTATTTTTTAGTTTAATCCAACAGATCATCTCTTTCATTTCCGTCATTTATCAAGAACTGGCATTGAGAAGCTGAGAAAGGAGGGCACAAATGATACAGACTAGAAATGTTCTAATGATAGTACTTGTTATAGGCGCAATTATCATTGCAGGTTGTTCAAATTCAACGGATGATCTTCAATTGGATAATGCTGCGCTTACAGAGGAATTCATACCGGGAGAATCGTTAAAGGCCTCCTTTACGGATTCAAGAGTTGAGGGAATGAAGGGGGTTGTCGAGAATGATAACTTACAATTGTTGGTGATGGAGCAGACAGGAGAAATTGCCGTTATCGATAAAAATAGTGGTGAGATTTGGTATAGCAATCCTCCTGAAAGTGAATTAGATACAGTTGCTTTGGGGATAAACAAGCAATTGTTAACTTCACAAATGAAACTCGATTACTACAATATGTCTGGACAGGTCAATTCAATCAACTCCAAGACAGATAGTGCAGTCTATAATCAGATTAGGTTTGAACCAATTTCTAATGGCGTTAGAGTGACCTATCGATTTGGTAAGTATGAGAAAACATTGAATGATTTGCCAATGCTCATCAGCAAAAGCCGCTTCGATGAATTAGCAAGTAAATTAGACGAAACGGGGCAGAGTGCTTTAAAAACTGCCTATACCGAAGATGTAGAAAAATCGCTATATGTGAGAAGCAACGATAAAATACTTCAAGGGATTCGACTTAAGCGTGCGCTTCAAGCTTTCGAGGATGCAGGATATACACAAGAAGACTTTTTAAAGGATATTGAAGAAAATGAGTTAGATCAACCTATCTCTGAAGCTAGAGTGTTTCAGGCAGCGATTGAATATACGTTGGACGCTAATAGTCTCCTTGCAAAAATCCCTAGCTCAAGCATTCAATACCCAGAGGACTATCCTGTCAGCCAGCTTTCCATAATGAACTATTTTGGAGCAGGAGGGGAAGAAGAAGAAGGCTCTATATTTGTCCCCGATGGTTCAGGAGCACTCATTCACTTCAACAATGGAAAAACCCAGTATTCAGCATACCAGCAGCAAGTTTACGGAACAGATATGACGATGGAATCTTACGTATCGACCGTGAGTGAAGAGTCAATTAGGCTACCTGTGTTTGGCATTATTCGTGAAGGCAGTGCATTTTTAGGTATTATTGAGGATGGTGCCGCAGCTGCATCTATTCATGCCGATATCAGTGGGAAATTAAATAGTTACAACTATGTACACCCTATTTTCACTGTGCTTAATAAGGGTGAAGTCACCCTGAATGCGGATGGGAAACAGCGTTCACTACCAAGGTTTCAAGAGAATAAGATGGAGTCTGATTTTTCAATTCGTTATGCTTTCCTCAATGGAGAAGAGGCGTCTTATGAGGGGATGGCTCAATACTACCAAAGTTATTTGTTGGAAACGAACGGGCTTTCTCAGCTTGCAACAGATAACAAGTCAGAGGATTCTCCATTCTTCTTGAAAGTGATCGGAAGCATAGATAAAGAAAAGCAATTTGTAGGAATACCTTATGAATCACTAGAACCGCTTACGACATTTGAGCAAACAAAAGACATCATTACGCAGATGAAACAGCTTGATATTAACCACATCAAGCTTCAGTATTCTGGTTGGTTCAATAATGGTTTGAATCACAGTGTTCCGAAAAATGTTTCGATTGATAAAGTAGTAGGTGGTAGCAAGGGTTTTCGTGATTTCACGGCGTTCACACAAGAACAAGAGATATCCTTTTATCCTGACGTTGCCTTACTGACAGCATATACAGATGATAAGTTTAATACATCTAAGGCTGCCGCGAGAACGATAAAAGGGGTTCATGCTAGAACATTCGCTTATGATATGGGACTAAATGGTCGTGATAGAACACGCACTCCTTCTTATATTATTTCACCACGATATGTTAATAGTTATGTCGATGACATGTTAAATGATCTGTTGGATCTTCCAATTCAAAGCATATCGTTACGGGACTTAGCTGATCAATTGAACAGTGATTATCGTAAAAATAAGCAAATTGATCGGACAGAATCTGAAAAGTTGTCTATCAATGCATTGAACCAAATAGGTGAAGCGAATTTAAGTATGCTGGCTAATGGCGGAAATTCCTATGCCCTTCCTTTTGTGACGGATATAACGAATGCTCCAATGTCCAGTAGCAAATTCAAAATTACAGATGAAGACATTCCTTTTTATCAAATGGTAGTTCGAGGATCCATTAACTATACGGGTGCACCGTATAACCTTTCTACATTTACGAATATGGAGCAATATATATTGAAATGCTTGGAGTATGGATCTGGGGTCTACTTTGAGTGGATTTATGAACCGAATCATACGGTGAAGGATACCGATTATAACAATCTGTATGCAGTAAATTACGAGTTATGGATAGATCAGGCATCAGAGATTTATAACAACGTGAACGAGGTTTTACGGAATGTTCAGAATGAGCGAATCACCGCTCACGAAAAGCTGGCTGAGGGCGTCTATAAAACGGTTTACGAGAGCATGTACGTGATTGTGAATTATAACCATTCACAAGTGACAATTGACGGCAGAACAATTGATGCCGAGAGCTATATTACGGGTGGTGAACAGTCTTGAAGAAGCTCGGTATGAAACAAAGGACTTATCTACAACAAAAGGCGTTATGGGGGATACTATTTGCTTTTCCATGGCTCGTAGGATTCATTTTTTTCTTTCTCGTTCCATTGGTGGATTCCCTGCGGTACAGCTTTAGCTCCGTTGTAGCCAGTTCAGAAGGCTTAAACATCAAATTTATAGGTTTAGCAAATTATATTAATGCACTGACAGTTAATACGAGTTTTAATCGTTCATTAGTGGAATCTATTGTGAATATGGTCGTTAACGTTCCTTTAATCGTCATATTCAGTCTTTTTGTAGCGGTGCTGCTGAATCAGAAGTTTCTAGGAAGAGCTTTTGCGAGATCAGTCTTTTTCTTGCCTGTCATCTTAGCCTCAGGAATCATCCTTAGTCTTGAGAGTTCAAGCTTGATTCAAGCCGTTAATGATGAGAACATCGGATCTGGTTTTTCTAGCGCGATGGGCGCCTTTGAACTGGAAAGATTGATGATTAGGGCAGGAGTAAGTGAAGTGATCGTTCTATATTTAACGGGGGCAGTTGACCGTATTTATCAGATTGTTAGCCAATCTGGGGTACAAATACTAATATTCCTTGCAGCGATCCAGACGATTCCTTCTCAGTTGTATGAGGCATCTACTATGGAGGGGGCTACTGGATATGAATCATTTTGGAAAATCACTTTTCCTATGGTGAGTCCACTCATTTTTGTGAATATGATATATACAATTATTGACTCTTTCTCTGTAAATGCAATGACAGATTTGATCCGACAAACGGGCTTTACCTCATTCAACTTTGGTCTCAGCTCGGCGATGGCATGGATATACTTCCTGGCGATTGCGATTATTCTATCGGCCAGTTCATACATAGTATCCAAAAGGGTATTTTATTATGATTAGAAGGAGGATGAATGAGTTGAAGATTGTAGGTAAATTATTGTCACTGGAACAGTGGAAGCGTTGGATTTGGTCGTTCGTAAGACTGACGCTTATTACAGGTCTATCGTTCGTTATCCTGTTCCCAATCTTACAGAAAATTTCTACAGCGTTTAAAGATAAATCGGATCTCTATTCACCCGTTGTGGTGTGGATTCCAGAAACTTATACGCTAGACAATTTTAGACTGGCGATGTCTATAATGAATTATTGGAAGACATTGTTTAACACATTTACACTTTCAGGGGTAATGACGATTCTAACTGCGGCATCTTGCGCACTGGCAGGTTATGCTTTTGCCCGGCTTAAATTTAGAGGTAGCAATTTACTCTTTGGAGGCGTCATACTTACGATTCTGGTGCCACCTTCGACGATTTTGATTCCTCTTTATCTTAATATGAATGACTTTACACTAATGGGGCTCATCCCTTTGATTAACGGGGGGGAATCTATCAATCTATTAAATACGTATTGGCCATTTATTCTAACGTCTATTACGGCAAGTTCTCTTAAAGCAGGACTATATATTTTCATCTTTAGGCAATTTTTTAGGGGAATACCGAAAGAGGTTGAAGAAGCCGCATATATGGATGGTGCAAGTGTCCCTTCAACATTCATGCGCATTATGCTACCTAATGCAATACCTTCCATTGTTACGGTTGCGCTCTTTTCATTCGTATGGCAATGGAATGATAGTTTCTTTACGACCACCTATTTAACAAGCGGAAAGGTCATGTCAACACAGTTGGCATCATTACCTTATAATGTTTCTGCTACTCTCCAAGGTGGAGTTGGGGCGACTGTGGATCCGTTTTATTTGAGCATGATTCAGGACACAGGAATATTGCTAGCTATTCTACCATTAATTATTATTTACTTATTTGTTCAGCGCTATTTTGTAGAAAGTATTGAACGTACAGGAATTGTTGGATAAATAGTAAATAAGTAAAACGCCAGGCGTGGAACATAGTATTTTGACTAGTTCGCGCATGGCGTTTCTAATTTCACGTAGAGGTGGTTTAAGTAGTGAATCCTAAATTCAACAAAAAAATATTAGCTATTGCTGGAACTGTTATCATTCTAGCGTTGATATTATTTATAGTTAATTTCTCGCGAAATGATCAAGCAGACAATAATAATGCGATTGCTGAAAACAACGTTCAACATGAGGTTGTAAACATTGAAGATGAATCCGCTGATGCAGTTATCGAGCCAACGAATGAGCCGGAACCTACTCCAACGATAGAAGTGATTGTTAAGGAAGCAGTAGAGCCATCAGTAGAAGAAGATATTCCTTCACTATACGAGGCATACTCGGAATACTTTCCGATTGGGGCAGCGATTGAGCCATTCCAAACAAGTGGGCTAAAGGCTGACTTACTAAAAAAACATGTCAATTGGCTTGTAGCTGAAAATACGATGAAGCCTATCTCGCTTCAGCCTACAGAAGGAAACTTTAATTGGACCCAAGCAGATCAACTTGTTGAATTTGCTAAAGCTAATAATATGGAAATTCGTTTCCATACATTAGTATGGCATACTCAAGTAGGAGATTGGTTCTTTAAAGATAATGAAGGTAAGCCCATGGTGGACGAGACAGACGACGCTAAGCGTCAGGCAAATAAAAAGCTGCTGCTTGAACGTCTTGATACTCATGTAAGAACGATTGTTAGTCGCTATAAAGACGATATAAAATCATGGGATGTTGTGAATGAAGTTATCGAGCCAGGTGACCCGGATGGCATGCGCGCTAGCGAATGGTACAAAGTAACAGGAACAGAATTTATTGAGACTGCATTTCGCGTAGCCCGTGAAGCAGGGGGAACTGATATTAAGCTATACATTAATGATTATGGTACAGATGATGTGGCTAAGCGGAATCGTTTATACGAGCTAGTGAAAGAAATGCTAGATAAAGGAGTACCTATCGATGGTGTTGGTCACCAAACTCATATCAATATAAATTGGCCACCCGTTAGCTCAATTATGGAGTCTATGGAGATGTTCGCTGAGTTAGGTCTTGATAATCTTGTAACTGAACTAGATATGAGCTTATACGTATGGAATGATCATAATGATTATGGTGATGAAATTCCAGAACAGATCCTTCAAAAGCAGGCTGACCGTTACGGTGAGTTGTTTGAAGCATTCAAAGCACATAAGGATATTATTGGTGGTGTCGTATTTTGGGGCATTGCCGATGACCATACATGGTTAAGTACATTCCCTGTTACCCGCACGGAAGCACCTTTTCTATTCGATAAACAGCTACACGCCAAACCAGGCTTTTGGGCTGTGGCTGACCCATCCACAAGACAATAACTAACTATCAACTGATCAAAAAAGGCAGCCCGTCATAAGTTGACGGCTGCCTTTTAACGACCCTACATTAATAATAACTTGTAAAAACACGGGAGTATTCATGTGAAAGCTATAGCTTAATAGTCCGGAAAATACCATAAACTCCGTTAAATCCGCCCATTACAGGGGCAAATCTGACAACGATTGAATCCTGATCTTTGGCAATTAGGCTTACAGGAATTTCGATTACTTTATCATAGAATTCTCGTTTTCTTTCATGGTTTAGAACGGTTTCCGTTGCTAGCAAATGATCGTTAACCCATATTCCAAAGCTTCTATCGGCATCTAAATAGCTGAAAGTAACTATTAGTCCGTTTCTTTGTCCTGGTAGGACCTTCATTTCGTAACTGAACCATCCGTTAGCCTCTGCTCGTCTTCCATTCAGTCCCTCAAAACTACCTGCATAAGTATGCTCGCCTTGGATGTCATGTTCCAACTCGTATTGGTCGTTGCCTACTTGCACACTGTCAATAGTATTCTCTTTAAGGAGAAGTTGCTGATGACTCTTCTTCTGATGATCACGTAATGCATCTGAATCAGCTTCGACAAAGTTCCAGTAAATCCCGTATCTCTCGTTATGTTGTTTGAAATGCGGGGTAAAGACTAGCCTCTTTTCTTCATCCGTATTTCTCAGCACAAAGGCTAAATCATCGTTCAACCGGACGAAATGCTGATCGAAGTCGTTAAACCATTCTTGTACGTTCATTCCAACGGGAGTGACAAAGTCTTTAACAAGCATTCGCTTGGTTGGCACGCTGACAATTACGCCTGTTTTGGATTCGATTATATCTTCCGTACCCAATGCTGCGCTTAATACGACTGGACCATATTTGAAACCGACGACGTTTGGTGCATCTGCTAATGGATAATAGGAGGGCGCCATAGGGATTCGTAACTGAGCGGAGTCTCCATTCTTCCAGACCCTTTCAATGTGTGCATAGCCATCTCTAACTTTCGGCTGAATATTCTCGCCGTTAATAGTAAATGTGATTTCTCCTGAGGCCCACTCGGGAATACGCAGACACATAGTGAAGTGTTTATCACTATGATCAACTGTCTCAATCATTAATTGTATCGTATCGGTATAAGGGAAATCTGTGTTTTGTGTAATCTTTATGTTCTGTTCAGACCAATCTAACTGGCTGCTCACATATTGATTGACATATAACTGCTGATCCAGTTGAAAGTAAATGCTGTCGTTTAACTTAGTGAAGCTTTCCATGCCAGTTCCAGTACAGCACCAGAAATGCTCAAATGGAGAGGAGTACACTTTGAAATATCCTGTAGCCATAGGCTGAAAATACATCGTCATTCCAGTATCCGGATGTTGAGAGGAGAGAATGGCGTTCATATAGGTAGTCTCATAGAAATCTGCGTATTTAATATCCTGTGTCAGCTTAAAAAGTTCTCGGGTAAGCTTCAGCATGTTGTAGCTATTGCAAGTTTCGCAAGTGATGTCACTACGCTTACCATCGAGCAGATCAGAATCTCCGAAATGCTCGGATTCACTGTTTCCGCCGGTGATGTAGCTATGATGATAAACTACCATATCCCAAAATTTCTCAGCAGCTTCCCGATAGAAAGTTTCACTTTCCCCTAGTGTCAAATAGCGATTCAATGCACCTAGAAATTTAGGAATAGTTGTATTGGCATGTTTCCCCTTAAGGATATCCTGACCATTATGGATCGCCTCAAAGAGGTTGATCTCATCGAATTGATGAGCTGCTTCTAAATGCCGTGGGTTTTTAGTTATTTTGTAGAGATCATAAAGGCAATCGTTCATGCCACCATACTCCACAGCGAGGACTGTTTCCTGCAATTCCTTAGACCATTTAGAAGTGCGATCTGCTACCCAATCTCCCAGCTTTGCTACGATGTCGTAGGCTGTTTGGTTACCAGTTCCCTTATAAACGGTAATGAGGCCAGCAATAATTTTGTGCATGGTGTACCAAGGAACCCAAGCGGGTTTCTTTTTTTCTACATTATCAAATAGTGTCTCTGGAAAGGCAGATAAATACCCATTATCCAATTGAGAGAGAGATAATTCATCTATGATGTATTCTAGCTTAGCAAGCAAGTCTGCGTTTCGGTTCTGCATATAAGCCTGAGCGCATGCTGTTAAAAAGTGGCCTAATGTATGGCCTCTGATCTCTGTATCTTCCCAACCAGGATAGATGGTGGCTTTAGCTGGTAAGCTTGCAACCTCACGGAAACCAACTAATAACCGATCGGCGTCATAACTTAATAAATAAGCCATTTCCTTCTCGAATGCGTTCACATGGTAAGCTCCGGTAAGCTGGACATGATTCAAATCGATATTGTTCAAAGCTGCTATTCCCGATGTAGTATTATTCATTAAGATTCCTCCATATGTAGTAAAGTTCTCCTTCAGAAGACTAACTTAAGCTTATCGTGTTTATTCATTTAGGGAAATATGAGAAGGTTGGATTTGGTGTCAAAAGGGAAGGGGTTTATAATTGAATATTGGGCTTCTTTCTATCCAAGTACCTATTAATCATGGATTTATAGATATCCCTTTGATAGAATGAGTCTGTTCGAAGTGTGAAAAAGTCAAAGGCGAAGGAATGAGTCTAATGATCTTTTACCAATTTAAAGTGGATAAGCCGATCGTACTGGACATGACGGGTAAATTTGTTTCGCCTTTCCCTGAATGGACACATATGAACCGGATTCTACTGGATTATGAGCTATTTATACAAACACGAGGTACATTGTATCTATCCAACGGCAAAGAACACTTTACATTGAAGGAAGGGGAGTTTTTGCTCATGCCTCCTCGTACCCAACAATATGGTTTTCAAGAATCTGATTGCAGCTTCTATTGGTTACATTTCACTACGCAAGATTTTGAAAGTTTTGTAGATACCGCTTATGAGCATGTTTATAAGCCTGAAGTCATAGTCATTCCACAAACAGGTGTACTTCGTAGCCCTGAGAAACTCATTGTGATGCTGAAGCAATTGCAGGATTCCATACGCAGCTATAGCGAGGAGACTTTAAACAATTATTTAACGACAAGTATTCTATGTGAGATTTACAACCAAACATTCGTTCTCCACAATCAATCCAAAAAGAAAATGAATCAGCAACTATTCAATGATATCGTGGATTATATCAAGTGGCATCGTCATGAGAATTTAAAAGTGTATCAACTTGCTAAGTATTTCGGATATAACGCGAAACATCTCTCCAGCTTATTTTCTTCGATGGCTGGAATCTCATTAAAACAATTTATGATACAGGAGAAGATGGAGGTAGCGAAATTTTTGCTGACAGATACGAATCAAAAAATCATTGAGATTTCTGTCCAGCTTGCTTTTCCAGACAGCCAATCCTTCACAAAAGCTTTCAAGAAAAGCATGGGTATTACTCCTACGGATTACAGAAATGCTTATGCCAACAGGTTGCTTAATTTCTAAACAAAAGGACCTTGCCTCATATCCATAACTAGGCAGGTATATGTACCGCTTTTCAACGGGTTGTTGTTCATATGATCAAACGATATAGTTTTATATGAATGATCGTAACACGCCAAAGGAATCATTTTGGAATGTGGTTAATCTTGCTAAATGAATCTATATCGTAAGGGAGGGATAGTAAGATGGGTAACGGGTTAATTACTAATCCAATCATCTGGGCGGACGTACCAGATCCAGATATTATCCGAGTCGGTCATCATTATTATATGGTTAGTACAAGTATGCATGTTATGCCTGGTTGTCCTATTATGAAATCCCAAGATTTGTTGAACTGGGAGATCGTTAATTACGTCTATGACAGCTTCGAGAATAATGATGCTCATAATATGGTTGATGGGAAAAACATCTATGGTCAAGGCTCTTGGGCAGCTAGTTTGCGTGAACATAATGGCCTGTTTTATGTATGTTTTTCAAGCAATGACATGCATCAGTTTTATATGTACACAACCAATGATATTGAAAATGGAACTTGGCAACGCTCTGTAATCAATGGCTTAATCCATGATCCAAGCTTACTATTTGACGAAGATAGAGTATTTGTTATATATGGAAATGGCGGTATTTATATTACCGAGTTGACAGCAGATGCAACAGCAATCAAAGAGGGCGGAATCGCTCAGCTATTATTAGAAACTGAAAGTGAAGGTATTGGTCTACGTTGTGAAGGATGTCATGCGTATAGAATAGATGGAATGTACTATCTGTTTTTTATCGAATGGCCGACAGTAGGCAATAAGCGTCGCAGACAAGTATGCTATCGTTCCTCTAAGCTTCTAGGACCTTATGAACGGAAAATTATTTTGGATGATGATATGGGCTATAGAAATAAAGGAATTGCCCAAGGAGGTATTATTGAAACACAAGATCATCAGTGGTATACGCTATTATTTCAGGATCATGATGCAGTTGGACGAATACCGGTCGTACAGCCTATTGAATGGCTTGATGGCTGGCCGATCATCGGTATAGATGGAAAGGCTTCAGAAAAGTTTGCAACAGATTTTCCTTACACACCTAGTAAACCAATTGTAATGAGTGACGAGTTCGATTATGAAGACAATCAATTGGCTTTGAATTGGCAATGGAATCATAATCCGAACGACCAGCTATGGTCCGTGACGAAGCGAGACAGTCATCTACGATTAACGACTGGCAATGTTGTAGATAGTGTACTTAAAGCACGCAACACGCTGACTCAACGTACGGAAGGCCCAGCATGTGTAGCAACGATTGTAATGGATATTTCCAATATGAAGTATGGTGATTATGCTGGATTGATTGCCTTGCAGAATCTATTTGGTACTGTTGGTGTTAAAGTAGAGAGCAATGGCGATAAAGTTGTCGTGATGAGCGTGAACGATGGTGAGGGCATGGAAGCGGTAGTTGAATCTGTTCCATATAACCATAGTATCATCTATTTCAAAATTGAATTTAATTTTGAAAACAGTATAGATATTGCAACATGTTATTACGCTTCAGAAGATGGGCAATGGATCGAAATAGGACGTCCTTTAGAAATGAAATATACGTTGGATCATTTTATGGGGTATCGAATCGGACTATTTAATTATGCAAGTTTAGAGACTGGCGGCTACGTTGATATTGATTATTTCCACTTTACGAAGCTAGTTAATGGAACATATAAAATGATGAAATAGCAACAAAAAAACACCAGGTAGCTGGTGTTTTTTGTTGATGGGTTATTCAATTGGCTTGAGAAAAATCATATTTCTTACGGTACTCATTGGAGCTTAAACCAGTATATTGTTTGAACTTTTTGTAAAACCAGTCAATTTCGGTATAGCCTACCTCATTAGCAATTTCATATATTTTCATATCGGTTTTTTTAAGTAATAGTTTTGCTTTTTCCATCCTTTGTTGAAGTAAATAATCATTGAAAGACATGTTCTCATGCAATCTGAACTTCTGACCTAAATAGGCACAGTTAAAATGCAAGATGCTCGAAATTTTTTTCAATGTTACATTTTGATGCATATCATCCTGTACATATTTTTTAATGGTTTCGATAATCGAGATGGTGGATCTATTTTTCTTTATAGGCATTGTAGAATAGGAGAAATCATTTGGTTCATATGACAACTGATTAGTAAGCGCTTTCTTAATTGCTGACAAACTTGTTTTTAAGGCGCACTCTCGCAATGGATTGGTTAAATAATCATTGACCTGATACGTTAATGCTTTTCTAGCAAGTTGGAAGTCATCTTTTCCACCTAAAAGAATGATCGGAATACGACTTTGATTACGGATTTTTTTGCAAAGTAATATTCCGCTTGAATTGTAGCCTTTAATGTTTATAACAATAAGCGAGAACTGCTGTTTCTCAATTAATTGAGTAACATGATGGAATTGTGTAGTACTAGCAGTAACTTTAAAATGAGTATCTAATCGCTGAATTAGATTAGTTGTTTGATGGAGTGAGATTTGGTTTGAATCAACAAGCAGCACATTATACATGGAAAATTCCCCCTTAGCAGTATAAGCTATGTTGAATAATAATTGTATACGCTTTAATTATGGGAAATAACAGGATTATTAACAATGTGCAAATCTTTGCTCTTGTTGCATTTGTTTACTAGTTGGAAAGAATAATCGGAATACGAGGGGCGTTCTATTTAAAGGGGATAATACCAAGAGGTCAGGTCTTCAGGGTCCTTCTGATTCATAATAAAGCTATATCCGTTCAACTGCAGGAAGACCACGAGAGCAACAAATGATGGATCGCATTAGTTTTGAAGTAAGGATTGGACAAGCCCCTTAACCGAATGTAGAAACATCGACAATTAAGGGGCTCTTTTTTGATTGTTATTATTTACTCAGCGCTAAGGTATTTCTTGTATTCCGAAATGAGTGTTTCTTCGGATTTGCCATAAGCATTCTTGAAGGCGGTGGAAGGCAGAGATCCTTTCGCTATTTCATTATAGAGCTTCAAGTATTGATCATGACTGTAGTTTTGTTCTAAGAAGAACACCATGCTCTCAAAAGCAAAGTATTCATTTGGATAAGCATTTAAGTCGGCAAATGACTTAATGTTGCTCCAATTGATCGGTGCCCATCCTGATGCGCTATTACGTGTCTGTAGTTCTTTCTTATAAAATGCAAGATCACGCTTGTCACCTGCTGGATCGGAGTGGGAACCATACTGAGAGTATCCAAGCACTTTCTTAGCAAGGTAGTCGGCTTGTCCTTCAAGTAGCCAGTTTAATCTGCCACTTAGCGTTGACCCAAGCTTGTCCATATCCCATTTCTGATGTTGGTAAGCATGAGCCAGTTCATGAGCAAAGACGAACCGGACTGCCTCATCTCCAGCCATCTTAAAGTGTTCTTCAGCTGAGAGTTTAATGGCATTATGTTGGGGGTTGAAGAATGCCCCGGCGTCGATTTTGAAGATACCGTCCCCGTCATGTATCCATATCTCTACTTTCTTCGTTAGCGTGTTAGCACCGAAGAACTTCTCGTGTGCCTTCAAAATATCTTCAGCTTCTGTGTAAAGATAGTGAAACTTCTCATCGGCTTTCGGTGTGAAATGTAGTGTCAGGTTTTTCGTTTCGTACGTGACCCAGCCGTCATGTGAGGATGACGATCCTTGATCTTTAAGTCTTTTTTCCAGTTCAGCGATTCTTTGCTCAGCTTCTTTTAAACGCTCAGCATCAGTCACGTTACCGCCAGTTTCTGCCCCAAATTGCTTCGGAGTCATTGAAATGGTGTGTGTGTCGCCATTCCACTTTACATCTTGGTTCAAGTTGTCCGCTACAAATCGAAGTGGAACGTAAGTCGTTCCTTTGTAAATGAACCCCTTGTTATCCTCAGCAGCTTTCTTTTCAACGCCATTGAAGAAGTACTTTAAGTTATAAAAGTTCACGTCAATACTGGTAGAAGAGGCAGCGTATGCTACTCCTGAGAAGATTGATGTTAAAAGTATGATGGCAAGTGTGATGCGTGTTAAAGCTTTGTGCTTTAGCATGGGTGCGTTCCTCCAATTTGGAATATAATCTCTATATTCTACATTTTGTTATATGTTAATTCAAGTTGCGTATCCACCATGTCTTTAATGCTATGACTTGAGTCTTTTAAATCATCTTCTGTGCACATAAATTGTAGGTTAACTTTATCGCAAAATTCGGATAAGGATAATAATTCGTTAAATGAAAGAGAACAATGCACCAAAGCGAAGAATGGGCAATAGTTAGGGATAAGTTACATATTATACAAGCTTGCTGAGAATAGATGAATATAATTCTGACGATGAAAGAAGTTGTGGCTGCACATTATTTCATGATGAGGAGAATACACGATGAGAGCAATATTAGTTGGTCTAGGACGTGCAGGAACGGTTCCCAGAGGAATGGGTTGTTTTAGAGGTTACCGAGGGAACGCTATGTTGGAGTTCGTGAGCGAAGATGAAAATAACTGAAGAATACGGATTGCCCAGTTTGAGAAATAACTGTATGCAATGAGAAGAGATATAAAGTAGAGAGTGAAGTCTTACTAGATCAGCAAGGTAAATCCGGCTATTCTCCAGTTTGCGGCAATGAGTGGACTTCAGTCTGTCAGAAGCCGAAAGTGAAGTGGTCGGTGTGCAAGCATCAGGCTTTTCTCTCCATAACGGATGAAGTAATCTTAAACCACTTGGATGCACGTGAGAACAGAACGATTGGAGTTTATCCGATGGTGCAGGATGAGACTTGTTGGTTTCTTGCGATGTACTTCGATAAGGAAAAATGGCAGGAAGATGCGAAAGTTGTTATGCAAGTGTGCAATGAGAATGAAATTCCGGCAGCCTTGGAAAGGTCTCGGTCAGGGAATGGTGAGAATAGAATAGATGCTGAAAGTACATCTAATTAGCAGGAAAGGTAGGGGAAAGGAGAATTAGTTGTCAAAACTACACTTAAAAATGGTGATAACGCTGAAAAGTAGAATTTCCAGTAATTTAGATGTAGCCTGTGCAACTAAAGTTAGCAGCAAAGGGAATGTGCTGAATTTAGATGTACTTAATGCATCTGCATGCCTAGTGAATGGTGAAGGCGATAATTGGGGTCGTAGCTCCTACCTGTTAGCGATATAATATATTACTACGGTTACGCCATTAAACCTTTGATTCCCCCAATAAGAGGAATAATAGATTTAATTGTACTGTAGCCCATTCGCATAACTGGCCAAGTTTTCTGTATCATTCCTATGAAGCCGAGTCCTCCCAAACCTGTAGCCCCGGCACTTGTAGCGCCCGTAGCATTCGTACCTCCTGTAGCTCCACCCCCAAAGTTTCCTAATAATAAACCAAGTAATGGGAGTAATCCAGATACGGTCGCTTTTCGCGAACGAGAGGGAGGCTTTCTTTTAGATCTTCTATTTCTTCGTTGTGTGGAAAGGATTAAACCGTCCTTCTCAAGTCCGGTTATCCATCCTACATATGAACGTCCAT
Organism: Paenibacillus sp. Y859; assembly: GCF_056786405.1. Classification (NCBI taxonomy): domain Bacteria; kingdom Bacillati; phylum Bacillota; class Bacilli; order Caryophanales; family Paenibacillaceae; genus Paenibacillus; species Paenibacillus sp. Y859. The sequence goes on from NZ_JBXCIZ010000006.1 coordinate 159,840, forward strand.
CATGTAAAGTAACACGCACAGGTCGGCCCGTTAGCTTTTTTGCCCGCTTGCGGACTTTTGTTGATTTTGCCATTCTCGGATCACCTCGTTGTTCTACTTACTCTATATTACTCAGTTCATTATGTGCTGCCTGTGCGGTTGACCATAAATGTGAAAAGCCCTTTAATTTATTAGTATGTATTGGCTATATGGTGAAACAATAAAAGACTCGAAACGATAGTCTTATGACTAAAGTCTCGAGTCTTTTCATTTGTCGTCTCTAATAAACAGGTGTTATAAGACATGTTACTCTTGTGTTGTATAGGTGAGAGGACGGCAACTAAGCGTCCCTCAACGTGATGGCTAGAATTATAGGTTCCAGATACGGTATAGGATGACAGCCGCTTCTGCTCGGGTGAGCGTATCATTCGGTGCAAGCATACCGTTCTTATCATTTATAACTCCAGATTTCACTAGACCTGTAACACTGTCTTTCGCGTAACTAGAAATACTATCTGCGTCAGGATAATTGCTTAGACTTACGCTGGATTCGACTTGTTTGCTGGCAGCCTCGAGCGCACGTGCTGTCAGCACCATCATATCTTGACGGGTGATCTTGATGGTTGGATTGAAGTTGTTATCTCCAGCTCCAAGGGTGATTCCCAGTTCCTTCGCGATGATTAGCTCATTATAATAATAAGCAATAGAATTGACATCGCTGAACATCGTTTCATTTTCCCCTGTACCTTGCAATTCAAGCGCTCTTACAAGGAGGGCAATATAATCTGCTCTGTTGATGGAATCTGTTGGAGAGAAACTGTTCGCAGACGTACCCTTGATGACATCACGTGCTGCCATTGCTTCAATGGATTGCTTCGCCGATGTTACGTTATTCAAGTCTCCGAAGGTCTTATCGACGTAGGATACAGCATAGGTACCGAAATGTGTAGTTTGGAATACAACTGTTCCTGTAGCCGCATCGTAACGAGAATTCGTGATCGTTGTTACCTTGCCGTTGTCAGCAATGTACCAAACCACGATCGAATTAGGATTACTGAGCTCTTCTGCTGTCGGTGTGTAAGGAATAGAGATCGTTACAGGTGCCTTAGCGTTATTCCAAGGGATGACTTTGTCACCGACTATCAGGTTCAGATCCAATACCGGACGATTTCCGATCTGATCGCGAGTAGCTGAATCCAAGTGGTCTGTAGAAGCTTGGGCTATCCGTATGGATACTTGATCTGCTTTCTCCGTCACATTGGATAGCATATTGCTTGGAATTTGAATCGTTGCATTTTCTGTTTTTAACGAAAGCACGAAGTTTTCCTGACCTTTCAAGCTTTGAGTAGGCAGTTGAACTTCATACGATTTCGTGTTTGATTGCTTAGGCACTTCGATTACGATTTGTTTCGTGCCGTTTACTAATTTAGTAGATTGCTCAAGTGCCTTCTTCAGATTACCATCAGAAATTGTAGCTATTACCCTACCGCCCACGTTCGTCACTTCAGGCTTAATGGTAACAATGCCGTCTTTGTGCTCAACGTTTCCAGGCAATGGCACGGTACCGCCGGGGCCAGGGCTGGGGCTAGGACTGGGGCTAGGACTAGGGCTACTGCCGCCGCCATTACCGATTAAGGTAAGCACACCATACACGGATGTGTCCATATATCCAGTGCCGGTCGTATCGTTCCATGAGGCTACACCTTGACGGGCGCCATCTTTCGCGTCATTAATTTGAACGTCAAAACCAAGTTTTATGTCTTTATTTGGAGTTATATGGTTAAATGGTATCTTCACTTCAACCGTGTAGTTTGTTCCAGAAACGATAGTCTTCGATTCGAAACCATCTGCGATGCTTGTCGGATTGAATGATGTCTCGTTGTCAAAGTTTATTCTGTACTGTCCATCGTCAGCTTGATAGAACGATGACTTCTCATTGTTCTGGTCTAAGAAAATTTCGACGGAATCCTGTTCATGTGCTTCTGTGCTTGTTTTGTCAAGTTGAGTGTCCATAACCTGAATTAACACATAGAGGTTTTTATTGTCCCAGAGAGCTTTTGCCGTTCCCTGTGCTCCTTGCCAAGCAGTTTGGAAGTGATTAATCGGTATTTCAGCAGCCTCGCTCCAGACGGCGTCTATAGTACCGTCGATTACAGGTGTAGCAAAGCTAGCGGTTGATTGTTTGGCTTCTACCGACTCCATATCATGCTCTGCCATAAATTTAACCGGATTAATTACCCCGTAATAAGCTGGTTTAGCTTGAAGGTCCTTATCAAACAACAATGGATTGTTTTCGGCTCTCCAGCTCGTAGCATCATTCACTCCCCAAAATGTCACACGTGCGATATTAGCAGCGTGCTCCTTATAGAGCTTAAACAATTGTGCGTATAAATAGCCCTGAGCATTTGCATGTTTCTCGGAGAGCTGAGAATCGCTTCCCGCTGTAATGTCAAGCTCAGTTATACTAACTTCTACGCCCAAGGAAATAAATTTTTCCAAAGATAATCTAACATTATCTGGATTCGTGTTTACATTATAGTGCGCCTGCATACCGACGCCATCGATAAGGAGTTTACCCCCATTGGCTACTGCATATCTATCATTGATTTCTTTAACCATGCTGTATATGGCTTGGGCCTTATTCTGATTATCGTCGTTATAATCGTTGTAATAAAGCTTGATATCCCAGCCTTTCTCATCCAACACTTCTCTTGCCGCTAAGAACGACTGTTCTACGTAGTCTGATCCAATAGCAGTAGCCCAAGGGGATTGGCGTAGCGCCCCTTTCCAATCCGTCGGGTTAGAAGGGTTATCGTTCATTGCTTCGTTGACTACGTCCCAGGAAATCACCTTGTCGGCATAGTGTTCCATCACCTTTTTGATATGAGTTCTCAGATTGGCGAGTGCCTCAGCTCGTTCCATGGAAGTTCCATCTGCTGTCGTATTCAGCCACGTTGGTGACTGCTGATGCCATACTAGTACGTGTCCATGTACCTGTAGACCCTCAGCTAGTGCTTTATTGACAAGTGCATCCGCACTTTCAGGAGTAAATGTCTTATCTTCAGAATACATCTGATCTGGTTTCATTGCATTTTCTGCTGTAACAACATTGTGATGCATCTTGAGAAGCTCAAGTCTGATACCTTCCAGATCTGCAGAAGATACCGCGTTTCCGATTAGGAAGTCGTCTTGATAAGCATCTTTTATTGGAGTTAGGTCTTTCTCAATAGCGATCGGACCGGAGCCTGTTTTCACAAAGCTGATATCATCGATATAGAAAGATGCAGTTTTGTTATTAGAACTTTCTACATAGATGGTCAAATATTCTTCAGGTACACTAGTATAACGGTAGGTTCCTACAAACTGGACCCAGCCGTCTGTGGTTGTGATTGTTTGTTGCATAAGATTATTATAACTTGCGCTTGTATTACCAACCTGAGTTGATAGCTGGAGCGATGTACTACTTGAATCAATAAGTTTGATCCAAGCCGAAATTGTATATTCGGAGCCCTTGTCAACATACTCCTGAACATGCAATGACGGTCCATGCCAAGTATCTTCTCTACCTTCTACTTTCAAAGAGTATGAACCGTCGGCAGTATGATTTTCTTCATTGGTAACAGTCAGGGTTTCAGTACCTTTTCTACCTACAATGCCACCTGTTTTTTGATCTTCAAAGGTAATGGTAGAAAATTCTCTTGCCGGATCTCTATCGTCCTCGACCGGTGGTGTCTGACCGCCTGAAGTCACCTTCTCAGTGATTAGTACATCTCCAATGTAGAACGGGACAGTTGCCCCATCATCATTGGATTGAACGCGTAGTTTCGTATCTTTGCTAGTATCAACGGTAAATTCTTTAGTCAAAGTGATCGCTTTACCTGCTTCATAATTTATGCTTGCCAACCAACCATAGCTGATATTTGCCGTTTGAAGGTTCGCTTGTGCATCTGCGGGCACTACCACACCTTCGTCAACATAAACGGAAACGGTAACCGTATAGGTATTGCCGTTTTTCATGTTCATATCGCTGAAATTGAAATCAGCAGCGTCATGACCTTGCGTTCTGTTGCTTACATATAAAGCCGCACCATCAGCATTGCCATCGAACTCTTTATTAGTGACCACCGTCAGGTTAGCACCACCCGATTGCTCAGCAACTCCTTGACCATTCGCAAAAGTCTCATGATAAACGACATTTTGTTCTACTGGCATATCCAGTGCTGCTGCTTGAGCCTTCAGTGAGATTATGCCTGAAGGGATAAGCAAAGCTACTGCGAGTGCGATAGAGATGATCCTTTTGAGATTGTTACTCATTTGTTGAATTCCTCCCTTTACTAAACTAGATAATATAAAGCGCTTACAACGTATTGGAGTATTTGCCCTCCCGTCGTTAACTATAGCGTATGCCTAAGAATTACTTTACTAGAAAAACTAAAGAACTTACTGTACTAATTAAAGATTTTTCTGTAATTAATTTGGGTATTCAAAGAGCATGAATAATTATCAACAGCGAATATCTTGAAATTAGAATGATGCACCACAATTTTCGCCACTTTAATGATGAGTAGTTAGTTGATTTGGGTAAATATAAGCGTGATATGTGCATAGAACCCGAAGGGATAACGTGGTATTTTGAAGGTGACTCATCTGATATACCTATCGATTAGGTAAGCTAGCGCTGTGAAAGTTACAATTAGGATCAATTTGAGGGGAAGGTTTAACTATGAGTGATCACAAAGGAACTTTTCATACGGGACAATACCGTAATTTATTGAAGGAATATGGATACGACGAACAAAAAATTAACGCGCGAGTAGAAGATACATGGTGGAAGTTGTTTGAAGGTAACGAAGATACTCGCATTTATTATCACAGCGGTGAAGATATGGGCTATATGCTCGATACGGGTAATCTCGATGTCCGTAGCGAAGGCATGTCATACGGGATGATGATGGCGGTTCAACTTGATCGCAAAGATGTATTTGATCGATTGTGGAAATGGACGATGTCTTACATGTATATGGAGTCCGGTGAGAACGCTGGTTATTTCGCCTGGTCTTGTAAGACCGACGGTTCGCGACTGGCAAATGGGCCGGCCCCAGACGGTGAGGAGTTTTTTGCGATGGCGTTATTCTTCGCATCTCACCGCTGGGGAGATGGCCATGCTCCATTCAATTATGGCACTCAGGCGCGCGATTTGCTTCGCACTTGTCTCCATAAAGGTGAGGATGGTATTGGACATCCAATGTGGGATCCACACAACAAGCTGATCAAGTTCATACCGAACTGTGACTATTCCGATCCGTCCTATCATTTACCCCATTTCTATGAGTTGTTCGCACTTTGGGCTTATCCGGAGGATCGAACATTCTGGACAGAGGCGGTTGTTGCAAGCCGGGCGTACTTGAAGATCTCATGTCATCCTGTGACAGGGCTAGCGCCAGAGTATGCTTATTATGATGGTACACCGAACGATGAACGGGGTTATGGGCACTTCTTCAGTGATTCTTATCGAGTTGCCGCTAACATTGGTCTGGATTGGGAATGGTTTGGCGCGGATGAATGGACATGCGAGGCGGCCAACAAGATCCAGGCGTTTTTTGCGGATAAGTTGCCTGATGACTACCGTAGGTATACCATCGCAGGTGAGCCATTTGCAGAGAAGGCGTTGCACCCTGTCGGTTTGCTGTCTACGAATGCCATGGCATCGCTTGCCGCAACGGGACCTCATGCACGTGCGAGCGTCGATCTGTTCTGGGATACACCGGTGAGAACCGGTACTAAGAGGTATTACGACAACTGCCTCTATCTGTTTACGATGCTGGCGTTGAGTGGGAATTATCGTATATGGTTTCCGAAGTCATTTGACTAATAAAGAGCCTCGTTGCTCAACAAATTGCATTACTAGAGTCTACCAAGAATCGAATTTTGATTATTGATGACGATGTTGAATGGGCTGGAGGTTCATAAGCAAATTGTAGAGAAATCTCAACAGAAGCATTCACCGGTCATTGTAATTAGCAGCGATGGACTTCATACCCAAGCCGTACAGCAAAACACTTGCTGTACGGCTTTTTCACTATTAGTGTAAAAACTATAACTCAGATTAAATCCTGTTGCTGTTCTGTTTCTGTGTACACGGTTATGAGTATGGTTGCTGGTTCATCGCCTATATTCTTCACCAAATGGGGTGTACAGGCATTCCAACTAAATGAATCACCCTCTCCCAATTCAGCGATATCTTCTCCTTGTTCAGCATAGATCTTTCCTTTGATGACAACATGTACCTCTTCTCCCTCATGCGCATGCGGAGCTTCGCCTGTCGAGGATCCAGGGGGGATTTCGACTAACATCATCCTTACGTTCTTAGTTGAGCTTAAATGCTCGACCTTCAAATCTCCAGTGCCACTTTTAGTTATTCTTCGTTCGTCTTTTCGGACAATATTCATACGATCTTCTTTTTGTAGTAGTAAATAAGCTAAAGGCACTTTCAAAGTCTTCGCAATACTTTCCAATGTGGCAATGGATGGGGATGTCTTATTGGTTTCAACTTGGCTCATGAATCCTTGGGATAATCCTGTTGCTTCGCAAATATGAGCAATAGTCAAATTTTTTCGTTTGCGGATTGTACGTATTGTAGAGCCAATGTCCATTACTTTCACTCCTATAAATATTTGTAATATAGAATATATCTACATACTAACAATATTATTCTTGACATACTAGTCTAACATACGTTGAATTACTTATATAAATATTATATTCATTTTACTAATAAACATGAAGTGGAGAGATGGATATTCTAGAAATATTAGCTTTTTTAGCAGAGTAAATACAATAAAACAATAAGGGTGGAGAAAAATAATGACGAAAGAAACAATGGTGTCAACTTTAATGCGTGTCGTGTTAGGAATATTATTTCTAGATCATGGAATAAGTAAATTGCAAATGGGTCTAGGAAATGTACAGGGTTACTTGGAACCGACCAGATGGCTGGATATGAGTTGGATTTAGTTTTTATGCTTGTAACGATTTATTTAAGTGTTGCCAAACCTACGGCGTTGTCTATCGATCAAGCATTTCTTAAAAAACGTAGCGAACAATATAAAAATAAGAAGCCATTCAAACAAGTAGAAAAAGGGACCGTCCTATAACGCTATCGTTATTAGGACGGTCCTATTCTATCAGAATGAAATTAAATCTCGTTCCAAATCCGCTTGACGTTATCAAAGGCGATCTTAGTTCCTTTGCGGCAATCTTCCATACCTTCATATTCGATAGACACATAGCCGGCATAACCGGATTGTTTCACGATACGTAAAATTTCGTACATATCGAGGTCGCCTTGACCAGCAATCGCACCTCGGAGGAAGGCTCCGCTTGCGCTCTTGAACCAGCCTTCACCCGGGTTGCGGTGAGAAGGACGGACATAGAAATCTTTAATATGAATCATGGAGGCATATTTCATATTTTTCTGCACGGCTGATAACGGGTCTTCATCCACACATAGAAAGTTACCGACATCAAGCGTCGTCTTGAAATTTGGACGATCTACAGCGTGAATAAGAGTCTGCACGCGATCACTCGCCTGAACGTAATAGCCATGGTTTTCTACACTTGTCGTAATCCCATAGGAATTGGCGTGATCAGCGATACGCTGACAAGCACGGGTGATCATTTCTAGATCTTCATTGAATCTTGCGATGGTCGTATCATTCCGGGAAGCAACATCATGGCGCATCAGCTTGGCTCCAAGACGATTGGCACGGTCTACTTCACTAATAACATGTTGAATTTCTGCCTCATACGCTTCTTCTGTCTCTGTGATGAAGTTTGCTCCAATGGCATAATTGGAAATATCAATACCGACTTCCGCAGCTTTCTCGCGAATTTGGTCCTCTAGTTCCGGATTACTGTTGAAATTGAATCCGAGATTCGGCACAATTTCAATATGCTGAGCGCCAATGTCAGCGACCCACGCGATGACATCTTGGATGGTCATATCTCCTGCTGCCATAGCCTGATATAAACTGTAAGAACTAATTCCCAACTTCATGGATTGATGCTCCTTTTTAGAATGGATGTAGTTAAATTAACCTCGGAATGCTTTGATAAAACTAACAGCTTTCCGGATATCTTCCTCCGGATTTGTTCCTACTTCGCGTTCAATCGTTAAATAACCGTTATATCCAATTTCCTTAAGGGCTGCGAAATAGGCTGGGAAGTCAACCTTACCTTCACCGAGCGGAACCTCCTCAAAGGCTGCGCCAGATGCTGCCATCTCAGCGATTTTGGCATGATCCATCGCGCCATATCCGAGATAACCATATACATCCCTCGGATCAACAGGGCGTAGACGCTTACCGTCTTTGACGTGCGTATGGACAAGGTAATCTTTTAGTATTTTGACGCCTTCGACGGGGTCATCTCCAGTAACCATAACCATATTGGCCGGATCGAAGTTGACGGAAACTCCATTGGTGCTCAAAGTATCGAGAAAACTCTTCAGATGGGCTGCTGGCTCTGGGCCAGTCTCAATAGCGAAGTATGCATTCAGACTCTTCGCATATACACCGAGCTCATTGCATGCCCGCTGCATTGCGTCATAGATTCGACTATTTTGATTCTCTGGGACAATACCGATATGGGTCGTTACGACGGAACTGCCGAGTTCCACAGCCAAATCAAGGATTCGTTTGGATTTCTCAACTTTGTCAGGATTCGCCTCGGCATCTTGGAAGCCATGACCAGCTAAATCACCGCATAACGCCGAAATTTCAAGTCCCAATTCGTCGATATAACTACGAAGTTCTTTACGTTTGGCACCGATTAGTATAGTGGGGTCCATTTCACCAGATACAGCATATATTTGTACGCCATCCGCACCCACGTCTTTTGCCTTCTTCAGACCTTCCCGAACGCTTACACCAAAACTATCTACAATAACACCAATTTTGTTATTCAGTTTCATCTTGTTATTCAGTTTCATTTTATTATGTCCTCCGTCATCGTTAGAATTGAATTTCTCGTCCCTCAGCAGCAGATTGATAAATAGCGTTTAGTATTTTAATCATTTCGACACCGTCTTCCACAGGACTATTCGTTTCGATAATACCCTGGCAACTGTCTACGAAATGATTGATCTCATTCTGGAAGCTTCCACTGAAATCGAAAGCAGGTTGGGTGATCTGCGGTTCGATATTGATCATTGTATTATGTTGTTCGGTGACGATGGACAATGTCGGTTCGATTTCCGCACCGCCCTTGGTGCCATACAGATTGATTTGAGCCGAGTCTTGTTTGGCATGGAGTGTGAAACTGACATCGACCAATAGCGAAGCTCCATTCTCGAAACGGATCAGTGCATTTGCCATGTCCTCTACATCGTTATGTGATGCATCATAATCGGCTGCTTTATAGAAGTCATAATTCTCTACATGGGAGCGATTGCCGAGTTTAGAGTAAGTGTTACCACTGACTGATTTCACCTTAGGTCTACCCATCAAGTACCAGCATAGATCAATTGCGTGTACGCCGATGTCTATAAGTGGTCCCCCACCGGAACGCTCCTTATCAGAGAACCAGCCACCTGGATTGCCAATACGGCGAATCATGCTAGCTTTGGCAAAGTATAGTTCACCGAGATCACCAGCATCAATAAACTTCTTTAACACGGAAATATTAGAAGCGTGACGACGAACAAAACCGACCTGAAGTATTTTACCGGTTCTGCGTACAGCCTCTTCAACCTTTAAGGCTTCTTCCACCGTCTTACATAGCGGCTTCTCACATAATACGTTCTTATCAGCTTCGAGAGCAGCGATACTGATCTCGGCATGCGAATTGTTCCAGGTACAGATGCTGACAGCTTGCACTTCAGCGTTAGCAAGCAGTTCACGATAATCGGTATATACATGAGGAATATTATATTTCTTCGCAGATTCAAGGGCTCTCTCTTCATTTAAATCACAAATGGCCAATAGTTGTACTTTCGGATTGGCTTGATAAGCTTGCAGATGGGATTCAGAGATGGATCCATTACCAATTAGACCTATTTTTATCGTTGTCATTGCGTGCGCTTACATCCTTTCAAATGTCAGACGGACATGTTTTATTTGTTTAATTAATGCTAAATATAGCATAGCTCTCTAACAGATAGAATGTGTAGGGTATCAAAATACATGGACTATATGATCAGTATATCTCTCAAATAATGTGTAACAGGAGGATCACTTTGGGGGACTGTCTACTCTAACCTTTATGATAATTAAAAGTCTATCTATTTTTGCAGAGAGTGACGAACAAAGCTTCGTGATGAAGGTAGTGAAGGTGAGACTGGAATAGATGCATAAATGCATCTAATTAGAAGGAAAAGTAGGGAATGAGTGAATTAGTTGTAAAAACTACAGTTAAAAATGGCGATAACGCTGAAAAGTGAGGATTCCTGGAATCTAGATGTACTCCATGCAACTAAAGTTAGCTTCAGAGGGATTGGTTTGAATTTAGATGTATTTCATGTACCTAATAGTGAATGGTGACGGCGATCCCTTTTCAATTTAACAATTCCTTGTTTTGGTTAATAAACAGGCGTGCAATTAACTAATTTATTGTGGACAGCGTATGGACATTACTGTATTGTAATACCTAGAATACATATGCATAGTGATTCAAGGTATGGCATTAGAGAGGGGCTTAATAGAATGAAGATCAGTATTCCAAAAGAAATGCTCAAAGGTAGTACAGGTACCTTGGTGCTTACGCTTCTGGAGCGTCAAGATTTGTACGGCTATGAGTTAATCAAGGAATTAGAACGTTGTTCTGATGGGATATTTGTACTTAAAGAAGGGACCTTATATCCGATTCTTCATGCCATGGAGGCAGAACGATGGGTGGAGGCCTATTGGTCTCAAGTTGAAGGTCGCAAACGTAAATATTATCGTCTCACGAAGACAGGTAGAGAACAGCTAACGAAGAAGAAGGCAGAGTGGACCCTTTTCAGAAATGCAGTCGATGGTGTACTTGGGGAGGGAAAGGTATGATTCGAAACCATGAAATCATTCGGAGTTACTTGCGCGAAGTATGCTCCCACGTTCGTTCAAAGGCAGTGCATCGGGAGATCAAGCATGAATTGGAGAGTCATCTTGAAGAGCTTGTATTGGAACGGGAGAAGGAAGGCATGGCTCGAGATGAAGCTGTGCTCTGGGCAATCCAGCAGATGGGTAACCCTACAGAGGTAGGAAATGGACTGCATTCAGTGCATCGCCCACGGATCCATTGGGGATTGCTTATAGGCGTTATGGCATTCTTGATTATCGGGATATTCGCGGTGGTTGCAGTAGAGGAAGCAATGAGTGGACAAAATAGAGGGGATATACAGTATGTTAAATACAAGATATTGGCCATTAGCATTGGAATGATCTTGATGGTTATGTTCTATTTCTTCAATTATCTGAAGATAAGGTCTTATTCCTATGCTCTATACGTTGTCATTATTCTTGGTATGTTGTTAACAGGGCTGTTAGGGAATCAAATAAACGGAAGTAGATATTTAGATCTTCCTTTCTTATCAATTGACTGGCTTGGCATAAGTCCCTATTTGCTGATGGTTGCAGCCCCTGGTATGATGATGGGTTGGAAGAAGCATAAGCAATTCTGGGTGTTGACAACCATTGCCTTCTTGCTCGTGCCTATGTTCTTTTTTCTATCGTTTTCTGCAACGGGTAATTTCATGTTATACATGGCCGGATACTTCTTTTTACTGGTAATCATGACAAGAAGCTGGTGGGGGATACTCATTCAGGGAATGGTATTGACGTTATGTATGTTTCTAGGAATATTGCAGAGACCCTATATAAGAGCTAATCTCGCTGCTTTCTTTAATCCTGATAAGGACCCCCTGGGGTCAGGTTATATATACCGTGTATTGGAGGAGAGTATTACTTCGGCAGGCTGGTGGGGTCATGGCTTAGAGGGGGAAATATTACAGTCTGTTCCATATATTCCGACGGAAAATATCATTGCATTCTTGATCTATAGTTACGGTTGGTGGATCGGAATTGTTATATTAATCAGCAGTGTATATTTTGTCGGACGGTTATTTCAATCGAATCGAGCTGTGAAAGAACCTTATGGACAATATCTTAGTGTGGGTGTGGCGGGAATGCTTAGCTTCCAGATAGTATATAGTCTGCTCATGCCATTAGGTCTAGTACCTTTTATTAGTATTTCTTTTCCTTTCTTAAGTAACGGAGGTAGTCACGTCATTATCGAAATGGCGGCGGTAGGTCTGATCCTGGGCATCTATCGTAGAAAAGACTTGGTGATGAGTAGTAAGAATGTGTATGGAGAAACCCCCTGACCAAGGACGCCGAAAGGCGTCCTTTTTCATTGCATGATGGCGTAGCAACAGAATCAACACCACAGTCACTCTCAAAGACTTACATAATAAATATGGTAAAATATTACGCCCATCGAATATAATAGAGTCAGAGTTCTTACATAGGGGAGGCATGTTCATGAAGGGTAAATGGATCAATTCACCATACACATTTGCATTAGGAATGTTCGCGATGATGGTTCCTAGTCAGGCATTTAGTTCATTTTACAGCTATTTCTATGTGGAAAAGTTAGGTCTTGGGCTGGGACTTGCTACACTGGCGCGTACTATCTTCCTGATCTGGGATGCAGTGAATAATCCGTTATTCGGGTATTGGTCAGATCGTACGAATACTCGTTATGGACGTCGCAGGCCATGGGTGTTCGGTTCAATCCCACTATTTATGCTGGCATTTGTGCTCGTATTCTCTCCTCCAGGCGGATTGTCGGAGAATGGACTATTTATCTGGTTCCTAGTGACACTTATTCTCTATGAGGCTGTTGCTACAGTATTGTGGGTGAACTACGGGGCGCTACTTCCGGAACTCTTTCGAGGAGATCGAATTCGTGCGAAGGCATCCGCGATCCAGCAAGGTTACCAAGTCGTTGCATTGTTAATCGCTACGGCATTAACTCCTATGCTTTTTGCTGCTATCAACTTCTCTAATATGGCGATTGTGTACGCATGTGTCTTTGGTATCTTTATGTATATTTGTATGATGAACGTTAAAGAGAAGAAAGATACCGGAACAGGTGAGCCATTAAAGTTGATTCCAGCCTTTCGGGAGACGGTTCGGAATAAGAAATTTTGGGTGTTTAATATTTCGAATTCTTTTGCCCAAACGGTGAATGGACTTATTAGCTCAATGATTCCTTTTTACGCCAAATATGTCCTTCATATTTCAGAGGCACAAATGTCTATTTTGCTGGCATCTATATTTGTTTCGGTCATTCCATTAGTGTTCGTATGGTACTGGATTATTCGGAAAATGGACGGGGTTAAGGCATGGAGATTGTCTTTGATCATATACAGTTTATCAGTGATTCCACTGTGGTTCAGTTATGATCTTATAAGCGGTGTTGCTGCAGGTATTGCGGTTGGATTCGGACTGGCGGGATTCCTTGTAACTCCGGCGATCGTAGGCGGAAGAATTATTGATGAGGATGCGGATAAAACAGGCCAGAGAAGAGAAGGCATCTATACGGCGGTTAGCGGATTTATTACACGTTCGAGCGGATTGATCTCAGCGCTGGCTTTTTTCATTGTAGGTATGATATTCGGTTATGAAAGTGGGGACAATCCGGGCTCGGACCCTGAATCGACATTCCGATATTTGATTAGTGTCGTTCCGTTATGTCTCCTAGTGATATCTGTTGCTATATCTTTCTCAATCAAATTCAAATTTACAACAACCTCTGAGGGGTGACCTATGACCATGAGCAGAAGATTAATCATCAATTGTGACGATTTCGGGCAAAGCGCCCCCATGAACGAGGCGATCATGCATCTACTGGAAGAGGGGAAAGTATCATCAGCAACGATGATGGCTGTGGCTCCAGGGTTTGAGGAGGCAGCTGATTGGTGTGCGAGACGGCGGCAGCCCAATGTGGGGCTTCATCTGACGATGACTAGTGAATTTGATGCCTTACGTTGGAGTAGCTTGACGGGCGATCCTTCTCTCCATGATGAGAGTGGCCATCAATATAAGACGGTGAAGGAATTCGAACTGGGAGCACAGACCAAGGCAGTACTGAAAGAGATAGATGCACAGTATAAGCGAGTTAAGAAGTCGGGTATTACGATTAGCCATGTCGATAACCATATGGGAAGCTTATACGGAATGGAGACAGGCCGGAGCTTGCTTCCGCAGACACTGTGGAAGACTTCACGCTGGGGATTACCCTCGCGCTTCTTTCGGTATATCGACGCAGAAGATCCACTGCTTGGCTCGCTGACGAACATTGAACGTCCGGTCGCACTTGGAGCGGCCCTGGCGGATACGTTAGGGGTACCCATTCCAGATTATCTATTGTCGCATCCCTTTGGTGTACATGAGGGCGAGACCTATGACAGCTTCAAGCAGTCGATCATCGACAAATTGTATAAGCTTCCTAATGGTGTAAGTGAGACTTATATCCATCCTGGAATGGCGGATCCGTGGATGCTAGCGAATATTCCGCACTGGGAGAAGCGAGTATGGGAATCTCGCCTGCCTTTCGACGATGATTTCATCTATGCGATGCGTGATGCTAGAGTTGAATTGACCGACTACCGGTATGTACAGGAGCATCTTAGACGTCCGCGGGTACGGTCAGCATTTAGGCTGTTGAAGGCATTGACAAAGTAACGGTGAATAATGTGTACAATAGGTTGACTTGAAAGGGAATTGAGGCATGAGAAAACTTGTAATTAGTGATATTCACGGCTGTTACGATGAGTTTAATGAATTATTGAACAAAGTGAAATATAGTCCAGTAGAAGATCAATTGATTCTGCTTGGTGATTATTGTGACCGAGGTATGAAGAGTAAGGAAGTTATTGAACAGGTGAAACAACTCGTAGAACAGGGAAATGTCATTGCGCTACGAGGGAATCATGACCAGATGTTTATCGATGCGATGGAAAGCGATGAAAATGCGATATGGATTGAAAATGGAGGTTTACCTACTATTCAGAGTTATGTTGGTGTGGGCTGGTTCAAACAAGGGTTCAACTATCCTGAATATAATAAAGCGAAAGCTTTCATCAAAGTCTACTATCAACATCATATTGATTTTTTGAAGTTGCTACCCGTATATGTTGAGGACGACAAACACATATTCGTACATGCAGGCATGGATCCTACATACATAGGCGACTGGAAATCACAGCCGGACAGAAATTTTATGTGGGGAAGTAAAAGATTTCTAAGTAGTGCAAATTTATTAAATAAAACGATTGTGTTCGGACATATCATAACGAAGCGTATCCATAAATCAGCGAATATTTGGTTCGGTGATCAGAAGATTGGAATGGACGGAGGTTGCTGTTTCGGACTTCAATTAAACGGTTTAGAAATACATGAAGCGGGATACAAGACCCATGTTATACAGAAGAATAAGGGCTTGTATTCACGTGCACTACGATTACTTCAAAGGCTTTTAAGCATACTTGAATGGAGAAAATAGATAAAGTATGAGGTGACGTAAAGGAGAAGAAACCTCGTAAATTTTCTAACGGAAACAGCAGACCTTATTCTGCCTTAAATATCACTTTTGAAATTTTAACGGAACTGGGGAAGCTTATTCTGCCTTTTCCCACGGATTTAGGCTGTTTATGCGTATATAGAGGCGTGTGTTTCCGTTAGAATTTCATAATGGCCTTTTTCCATGGAATAAGGTCTGTGGATTCCATTATCTCAGCAGGGATTTCTTCCTCATACTAACGCACAGAACAAGAACCTATCGCATGTTGTGGTGGGTTCTTATTGTGAATGTAAGAATTCGGCAATCTTAAGTATTTCTTTTTAGTAGACATGAATGGTACTTTCTAAATATAAATAAATTATCCAAAAAGTGTGTGCATACATAGATAACAACTTCGGGACTGGTAATACTTGACTTGAGGTGAGGGTACAAATGGCCATTCGAGACAGACATCTTCATACGAAGTTACTGGGCATGCAATTGAGACAGGGTATGTTTAATCAAGCGGGGGTTCTTGTAGCGCCTGCATTGACGGTCATTAGCGCATCATGATAATTAGCAACGACGTTAGAAGCTGCTGTAACCTGATTCTTTACACGGCTAGAATCATGGTGATTTCATACTGAAAAAATGATTGAATAGTCCAATGGCCGAGATTTTTTCCGATTCAGTAAATTGTGTAGTGCATACACTGACAAATACAAAGTTTTTGCAGGTTGTAACATTTTCGATAAATAAGTCTCCAAGTAAGTTAATACCGAAGTTGACTAGTTGATTATTACTTTCCTGTTTTATTTCTTCCTTCATCCATTCAACGTATTGTTGCTTATTAGGAACAGTTACGGCAGCAATGATTAGCAAAAGTAAAATCCCAACAACGATAAACTTCTTCATACCTATGACCGCCTTTTAAATGAAATATCATATTAGGTAATTATAACCAAAAAACTCCGTATTTAGAAGAAGAAATATACAGCGTTAAATCACAGTAAGTTTGCTTTGCTCCTGATCTTTTGAAATATACACTAAAATAAATACTTTCATTGTCACAAACGCCACTATTTTTTAGTTATATATGTATAGGAAGGAGGTTTGGTATGAATAATTCACACCAGAATGATATGGATATGAAGCTAGTATTAGACAAGATTCAGCTGGGAGATAAGGGCTCTTATTCTATCATTATTGATCGCTATCAAAGTATTAGTGAATATTAACGGATTTATTAATACTAATTTACTGTCAGCTTGGATATACAAAATTGCAAAAAATCACTGCACTGATTTAAGTTTGAGGAAACATTAATAGAATCAATTAATGGTGTGAATCTATCTGTTAAAGGGGAGTCTTCTAAAACCTATTCGACTACAGGGGGGGGAATCGTACTGGGGTTGTTATGCATCCGAGTCCGGATACAAATGCAATGATTCTAGAATTTTCAGATCTGAGAAATCAAGGAGGAGAAGCTTTTCCAGAAAAATTTGAAATTGCTTTGGATTTAGAAGTCTCGGGAATTCAAAACCCATTTAAATTAAATATTCCAGTAGAAATGAACACCCAGAACAATGTAGTGCTAACCCCTTCCATAAATCGTAAATATGAGAACATAAATTTAAAGTTTGAAAAAATTGAATTTACACCCATGACAACTAACCTAACTACACGGATAGAATTGCCCAAGAATATGAAGATCTCATCGTTAGAACGAAAATCGATTGGTTACCATCTATTTAATGGAAAAGGAGAACAAGTGCAAACAACGGGTGGTCATGGATCTAGTGCAACGAACGGAAATATTCTAACAATGGATACTCAATTCGAACCCTTTGAATCAATTCCCAAATCAATAACTATAAAACCATTTCATTATTTTTATAAAAATAAGGAAACAAATGATTTCGAAATAGGCGCAGATGGACATGTGAAAGTAGTGTATATTCCCGAATTGGAGATGACCATATCGGTTACCTCGAAATAAAGGGACAAGAGTGTAAGAACCGATAAAGATGGAAAAGGCATTACCTTGAGAACGGTATGCCCTTTCGTTCCTAATCAATGTTATCAAGTTCTACGTTACCCCGCACCAACACCAGAGCAGACACGTACAATAGCCTATATTCAGAAAAACAATATGGAGGTACGTGCGATGATCTTGATCTCGGGTTTTGATGTAGAGCAAATAAATAGTACGTTACAGCTATCGAATTTAGAAAAGGAAATTGTGAATCAAAAGGAAAAGAGTCAGATCGTCTATCGTTATGATTCCCCTGAAGCTCTGGAATTTGAGTTGAAAATGAGAACAGGTATTGTGGAATCAGCTAAAGCTTTAGAAGATAGCGATGTGAGCTTTGCGATCTTTAAGAACTCTCGATGCAATACGAAGTTGTGGACGCGAACAGAGGATGGAGGTTTCAGACTGAGGGGTGATGTATTACCTTCGGATGGGATCACTGATATTTTCACAAATGGGCATCTGTATGCCTTTGAATGTGCAACCGCGATGGTGATTATCCTATATAAAGCGACATTGGATGCCATTCATAAGGAAGTATTTAATATCTATTTCAAGAATTTATTCTTAAGGGATTGGCAGTATGACAGCGACTTACGGCTACTTATAACAGAACATAAGAATGAAGCTTACCCTGGTGATATCGTTTATTTCAAGAACCCAGACCATGCTCCAGAAACGCCGGAATGGCAGGGAGAGAATGCGGTTTTGTTAACGAATAATTTATACTTTGGACATGGAATAGGGATCAGAACGTCGGAACAAATGATAGCATCCCTTAATCGAAAAAGAATACCTGGGAGTATGAAATCGGCGTACCTTTCAGATGAAGTGGTTCATCCGGATTTTGAATATGTACGTAAACTATCTCTGAATGAAGCTCCTTTGAGAGTACAAGATACTTATGTACAAGGCGTAATTATGGCCAGAATAGGGACTCGTGTTTATCGTTATCAATAAATAACTTCTTGACACTAACTTGTGTACAGTGTTAATATTCCAATAAATCATAGTTGTATTATCGGATTAATAAAATACTTTGGATTTACCGGACAACCGGAGGTCTCTCTTATCGCATATTTGTTGCGATTCGGGGGACCTTTGTTGATTCTAGGAGTCCAAAACCAAAAAGGGGAGTAGGTTTATTATGAAACGGAGAACAATTTCATTCAATCGTAGATTGGTCATTTCATCGGTGCTGTTATTAACGTTGGTACTGTCTGCCTGCAGTGCCAACGAAGACCAGAGCATCAAGGAGACCAATTCTCCTCCCGGGATTTCGGAGACAAGGGATATCACTATACGAATTGGCTTTCAGAAATACGGAACGATTAATATTCTAAAGGCAGACGGTGCACTTGATAAGCGTCTTGCTGACGAGAGGAATATCAAGATTGATTGGATTGAATTTCCTGGCGGGCCACAGTTGTTGGAGGCGCTAAATGTTGGAAGTCTGGATGTTGGACATACGGGAGAGGCTCCGCCTATATTTGCGCAAGCTGCTGGTGCACCGCTCGTGTATCTTGCGCATGAGCCAGCAAGTCCTGAGAGTGAAGGAATCATTGTGCCGAAGGATTCTCCCATTCAGACCGTAGCCGATCTGAAGGGTAAGACCGTTGTTCTGAATAAAGGCTCAAATGTACATTATTTGTTAGTGAAGCAGCTTGAACAAGCCGGAGTCGCATATAAGGACGTTAATGTGAAATTTCTCCCACCTGCGGATGCTCGCGCTGCCTTTGAGAAAGGGGTTGTAGATGCATGGGTCATTTGGGATCCATTTCTGGCTGCGGCACAGACAGCTACAGGAGGTAGAATGATAGCAGATGGTACGGGGGTTGTATCCAACCATGAATTTTACTTGGCAACTCGTACCTTTGCGGAGAAGTATCCCGACATCGTCGATATATTGTTGGAGGAATCAGATAAAATCGATATCTGGTCGAAGGAGCATCCGAAGGAACTAGCTGAGAAGCTGTCCCCGCAGCTTGGCATTGATGTAGAATCACTTATTTTGGCAGCGGGTCGCCGAGCATATGGTGTTCAACCCATTGATGGCGAGCTCATCCAAATCCAGCAAGCTATTGCGGATACATTCTATGATTTGGAGCTAATTCCGAAAGCTATCGATATTAATGAAGCTATTCTAAAATAAAAAATGATTACAAGGGGTGAGAGGTATGAAAGTATTCTGGTTTATTCCCACGCATGGAGATGGACGTTATCTCGGCACGAGCTTAGGTGCTCGGGTTGTGGATGCTGAATATATGCAACAAATTGCTGGAGCTGCCGATCGGCTTGGTTATGAAGGCGTGTTGATTCCGACAGGAAGTTCCTGCGAGGATCCGTGGGTTGTGGCGGCTTCCCTTGTTCCTGTTACGAAGCGACTGAAGTTTTTAGTTGCTCTGCGCCCTGGTCTGATGTCGCCAACGCTAGCTGCACGAATGACAGCCACCTTGGATCGTATTTCGGGTGGTAGGCTACTGATCAATGTCGTTGCAGGAGGCGATCCTGTAGAACTGGCGGGTGATGGGTTATTCCTCGATCATTCCAGCCGTTATGAGGTTACAAATGAGTTTCTTGATATATGGCGCAGAGAGTTGTCAGGAGAAACGGTTGATTATGAAGGTGAGCACTTGCGGGTGCAGGGTGGACGCGTATTGTATCCGGCTATTCAGAAGCCGTATCCACCGCTTTGGTTCGGTGGTTCCTCGCCTGCTGCACAAAAAGTGGCGGCAGATCATATTGACGTTTACTTAACTTGGGGTGAACCTCCGAGTGAGGTAGCCAAGAAAATTGCAGAGATGCGCAAGCTTGCGGAAGCGCAAGGACGTCAAATTCGCTTCGGTATTCGGCTACATGTGATCGTTCGGGAGACGGAAGCCGAGGCATGGCAGGCCGCAGATGAATTAATCCGTCATCTGGACGATGAGACCATTGCCGAGGCACAGCGTATTTTTGCCCGCTTTGATTCGGTGGGTCAAAAAAGGATGTCGAACCTTCATCAAGGCAATAAGTCGCAACTAGAGATTAGCCCTAATTTATGGGCAGGTGTTGGTCTTGTCCGCGGTGGGGCAGGAACGGCACTCGTTGGTAGTCCCGAGATCATCGCAGAACGGATGAGAGAATATGAAGAATTGGGCATTGATACGTTTATCTTTTCTGGTTATCCTCATCTGGAGGAAGCTTATCGGGTAGCAGAGTTGTTATTCCCGCTTCTGTCGATAGAGAGACCTGATTTAACGGGTCCATCCTCCATTAGCCCCTTTGGGGAATTAATTGCAAACACAGTTCGGCCTACGCCGCAGGCTTCAGCTCATTAACAAAAGGGGGCGAATCGTAATGAGTAAGAAAAAAAGAGGGTTCGTGGTTGCCACGTTACCCTGGTACATTCCTGTAGCTGTGCTCATCATTTGGCAGGTGCTCGGCAGTATCGGCATTATTTCTGAACGCACGTTACCGTCCCCAGATAAGGTTATCTTAGCTGGTGTGGAATTGATTGGGAACGGAAAACTGATTGAGGCTATTGGTATTAGCTCTTGGAGAGCATTGATTGGATTTCTGATCGGTGGATCGATCGGGTTTGTACTCGGGCTATTGAATGGTGTTATCCCTTTGTCGGAGAAGTTGACCGATTCTTCGATGCAGATGATTCGGAATATTCCCCATTTATCCATGATTCCGCTCGTCATTGCATGGTTCGGTATTGGAGAGGAAGCCAAAATATTTCTTGTTGCACTCGGTGTATCGTTTCCCATCTATTTAAATACGCTACACGGGATTCACTCTGTTGATCCAGGTCTGATTGAAATGGGGAAAGTATATGGGCTGAGCAAATGGCAACTGTATCGTAAAGTAATTTTGCCAGGAGCGATGCCTTCTATTCTAGTAGGTTTCCGTTTCGCACTCGGTATTATGTGGCTTACGCTCATTGTAGCGGAGACCATTGCTGCCGATTCCGGTATTGGCTATATGGCGATGAATGCCCGAGAATTTTTCCAATTGGATGTCGTTGTACTTAGTATACTGGTGTATGCGTTACTAGGTAAACTTTCAGATATGATGGCCAAATGGCTCGAAAGGAGATGGCTTAAGTGGCATCCGCATTTCGCAAAGGAAGTCCCGCTGTCGAAGACGTCATGACCTATTCACTCGATCGGCAATACGAGGAGTCAGGAGAAATTACACTGCACGAGTTGGATACTCCACTCTTCGAGAGGATCCGTGGAGTATCGATAGAGGTGGATGGCGTTGCCAAACAATTTGGCAATAAGGAAGTGTTAAGTGACATTCATTTATCAGTAGATCAAGGAGAGTTTATTGCTATCGTTGGCAGGAGCGGCTGTGGTAAAAGTACGCTGCTCCGTCTGTTGGCGGGGCTTGATGAGATTAGTAGTGGCTCACTGAAACGGCAAGGGCAGAAGGTAAATGGAATGAATCCCGATACACGTTTTATGTTTCAGGATGCACGATTGCTACCTTGGAGTACAGTGCTAGATAATGTGAAAATTGGTTTATCAGGGGCAAGCTCACTTGATGCGGAGCGAAAGGCTTATTCAGCCCTCAGGTTGGTAGGACTGGAGGATCGAGGCAAGGAATGGCCTTCCGTACTGTCGGGCGGACAACGCCAACGCGTAGCTTTGGCTCGAGCGCTAGTTGGCAATCCTCGTCTATTACTATTCGATGAGCCACTTGGGGCGCTTGACGCCTTAACACGTATTGACATGCAGCGATTAATTGAAGGATTGTGGGAGCAACGCGGATTTACCGCTGTTCTGGTCACCCATGATGTCAGCGAGGCTGTTGCACTGGCAGATCGCGTTATTCTAATTGAGGAGGGCAGGATCGCTCAAGATATCTCGATTACACTGTCTAGACCACGAATGAAGGATAGTGGGTTTGCCCATTTTGAGAAGATTATTCTGGATCGAGTTCTGACATCGGAAGATCGGCAAGAAGAAAAAAGAGACATCCCCCTTTATGATATTTAGGAGGGGGCTTCTCCATTTGAAAGTATGGCTCATGTTTGAATTGGAGTCCAAGGTAACCAATAGCCTAGAGGTTGTTTGTTGGTGAATGTACCAAACTGACTTTGATTGATGATCAGTTTACAGAGAATCATCCACCGTTTAACAATGCTGAACAGAGTTGGTGGATGATCCTAAGTAACATCAAGACATATGTTGAAACGGATAGAACGCTAGACTTTAGCTGGTAAAGCCTTTCATGTATGATCTTTGCCGCCAATATTAATGCCAAGTTGAGCATTATGATTACCTAAGTGACCCCCAATACCCAAGTCAACCCCATGTCCTCCGCCCAACTGACCTTTAGCATGGGTGCCGAATCCGTGCTCGCCACCGATATTCATTTCGGTATTAATTCCAACACCCTGGCTGATGCCCAAGTGACCATTGGCATTGACGTTGAGGCCGTGTTCGCCACCGAGTTGAGCTCCGGCATTAAATTTGGCTCCTTGGCTAATACCCAAGTGGCTATCCGCATTGACGCTGAGACCGTGCTCACCACCGAGTTGGGCTCCAGTATTAAACTCGGCTAGTTGCCCACCGCCCAACTGACCCTTTGCCTGTGCGCCCAGACCGTACTTTCCTCCAAGTTGAGTTTCGGTACTAAATTCCAAGCCCTGGGTACTGTTCAGGTCGGCTCCAGCTTGGACGTTCATTCCATATTGCTCTCCTATGTGAGCATTAGCATTAGCATGAGCACCTACGCCATTGAAGGCTACATGTCCGTCTGTGTTAAATCCAACACCATGTTTACCGCCCAGCTCACCGCCGGTATTGAGGCTAAGTCCTTGCCCTTTTCCTATATTTCCGTTCACATACCCATGCACTACTTCCGTTTTTCCCTGTTGCCTGTCTGTTTGATGATCGTGTGGCTGAGGTTGCGAAGGGGAGTGATGGTAGTAATGAGAATACGGGTAATACTCTTTTCTAATGATCATGAGAGAAACCTCCAATGTAGACTTGATAACATAGCCTATTCATGGATGAATTGAGATGACACCTATTTAGCGAGGATGATAGATATTGTCGTCATGAACAATCAACCAACCCAATCCCGCCGCAAAGAAAAGAGATCTTGTAACTCATCGGTCGATAACTCGGTAATCCAGCCTTCAGAGCTTGAGATGACATTATCACTAAGCTGTTGCTTGTTCTCTAGCATCTCATCAATGCGTTCCTCTAATGTGCCGAGCGAGATGAACTTGTGCACTTGTACGTCCTTAGTCTGACCCATACGGTAGGCACGATCCGTTGCTTGATTCTCCACGGCTGGATTCCACCAGCGATCGAAGTGAAAGACATGGTTGGCTGCTGTAAGATTAAGCCCGACACCGCCTGCTTTAATCGAAAGAATGAACACAGATGGTTGCTCCTCAGGTGGTAGCGTCTGCGATTGGAACTGATCAATCATGACATCACGCGCCGATTTAGATGTGCTTCCGTTCAAGTAAAGTACAGGTTCTTGAAGTTCCTGTTGAAGTACCAGCTTTAGCAATTGACCCATACCAATGTACTGGGTAAAGATTAGACAACGCTCTCCCTCATCACGCAATTCTTTCACCATGTCGAGAAGTCGTTCTAGTTTAGCCGATCGAGTGATCAACGTTTCGGTATCCAGTGTGTCCTCATGATCCTTAGAGGCTACCGGAATAGGCTCCTTCGTCAAGAGCATCGGGTGGTCACAGAGTTGTTTAAGTTGGGTAAGTGCCCCGAGAATAGCTCCCTTTCGCTCAATTCCTTCAAGTTTCTGCATACGTTCCATGAGTTGCGTGACGGTAGTATCATAAAGCGCCCCCTGCTCGGCAGTGAGGTGAATATAGGTCTTCATCTCGTTCTTGTCAGGTAAATCAAGCTGGATAGCTGGATCTTTCTTCTTGCGACGGAGCATAAAGGGCTTAACGAGCTTCTGTAAATCCATCGTTCGTTGTTCGTTATGATCCTTCTCAATAGCGTTAATGAACCGATTGTTAAAGGCTCGCGAGCTACCTAGATAACCCGGATTGATGAAATCGTAGAGAGACCAGAGTTCGGAAAGCCGATTCTCGATAGGTGTGCCCGTAAGTATAATACGATGTCTCGCAGGAAAGCTCCGAACAGCAGTGGATTGTTTAGTCTGAGCATTCTTAATATTCTGGGCTTCGTCCAAGCAAATGGATGTCCATGTGAATTCTTTAAGTAAATCCTGATCTAAAGTAGCTGTCGCATAGGACGTTAGAATAATATCCGCTTGTGTAGCTTCTTCAAGAAATTGTTCCCCGCTATAACGCCTGCCCCCGTAGTGAAGCATGACCTTTAAAGAGGGTGCGAAGCGGGTTAGTTCCTTCTGCCAATTCCCCAACACCGAAGTGGGACAGATCAGAAGAGAAGGGAAGCTAGCATCCTCATCTAAATTTACTTCCTTAATATGCAATAGATAGGCTATGAACTGTACGGTTTTACCAAGCCCCATATCATCCGCAAGACAGGCACCTAATCCAAAGCGACGTAAAAAAGTAAGCCAAGCATATCCATCCTGTTGATATGAGCGCAATTCTGCTTGTAGCCCATTCGGCACGGCAAGTGTTGGCCATTCCGTCTGACCTCTAAGCTGGCTCATAATTTTCATTAAATGTTCATTCAACTCAACTTCCAATTGGACACGCGCGGAAGCCGCTTGCTGTTGCTCAGGTGTACCATCCGTAGGCTCATCGTTATTACCAAGTAGATGGAGTTGCAGTATATCTTGAAAAGATAATCCTTGTGAGCTGTCCATTCCTGCCATAGCTTGACGAATTTGCGCTAGTAAGGCTGGATCAAGCGAAATCCATTGTCCTCTAAAGCGAACTAACCGTTCATTGCGAGCGAGAAGTTCTTCGAATTCACTCTCGGTGAGTTGGGAATCGCCAATAGCAATCCGCCAATCGAAATTAACGATGGAATCAAGGCCGAATAGGGATCCTCCGGAACTAGCTTCACTTGAGCGGACTTTAGCACGAAGTTTAGGTCTCTTCCGACTAGCTTCTTCCCACCAAGCTGGAAGAAGCACTTGCCATCCAGCTTCCAGTAGAGTGTCACTATCAGACGTTAAGAATTGCCAAGCCGCTTCATCCGTTAAGGGCACATCTAATACATTTAGGCTATTCCCATCGAAGCGATCCTTGGGTAGGCATGCCCGCAAACGTTCCAGCCAACTAGCAGAGCGCTCACGCACATGAGTTGACCAAGCACTAGGCCAAGTGCCGAATGCTTGTCCATCCTTATCAAGTCGAATAGGCGCAAGTATCACTGGATCGAGTTTGTCTTGTAGAACGAGCTGAAGTCGCCAAGCTGGCTCGTCATCACCACCACCATCATCAGGCTCCAGTAATTGCAGAAGAGGTCGGAATGGTGCTGTATCTGCTTTCCACCCCATGGCAATAAGCCAGCCTTGTTCATCTAAACCAGTAGCTGTTGCGCCACCGCCTGTAAATAGCAACGGATATTCCCTACGTAGGTCGGAAGCGGTTGATTCCGTTCCATAGTAGCGTTGAGACACGGTTGCCGAGAATGCCGCACTTAATCCCTCAAGTATATGAGTGTCATGGCCTATGTGTTCTAAGATCGCTTGTTCTTCCGACTCCAACATGGCTTGATCCCAGAACCACTGCAGTTTACCTGACTGAAAGGCTGAGTAGCTAGGGATATATTTCTTCTCTTCTATAGATGTAGCCAACACGGGAATAAGCCCAATCCATTGCGCTACGTCCTCTCCCCATACCCACTCGATATGATCAAGTAGCTGATGTTCTGCAAAGAATGGAATGACCTGCTCGGAAGGTAGAACGATAAGCTCGATATCTTGAATGGTTTGGATCTCTAGTTCTGTGCCATAGAAGGAAGCTTCATGCCATGCGAATAGACGATGCTTCAGATATTGGCCGGATAAGTAACTATATGTGTTAGTTGTCCCATAAATTAAGGCATCTCCATAAGCGCTTAAGTTGATGTGGAGAGTAATGGTTTCTGTATAATGGCTCATGATATTAGCTTTCCTCTCCGAAGCTCTTCTTGAAGTGCTCGTAGTCGACTATTGCGGGTAGCAAGTGCGGTAATAAATAATTCCCAGCGTGCTTCTTGTTTTGTTTTCTTGTATAGCTTGGATAGTCGCTTCAATAACTTGACCGCTTGTTTATAACTATCCCTATTCTTCTGAACGATATATCTTTCAACGGCTTGATGATAGAAGGGAAGTAGCAATTCTGGTGCGTTCTTCTCAATAGGTTGAAATACAGTGACACGGAAATCCAGAGGCTCCTTGCCAGTACTTAATTGATAATCCATCCATTGTTTCCATTTGCCATGTGCGAGTAATTTGTCTTCATATATGTTTCTTGAATGAGGTAACATGCTGATTAGTGTTGACCACATCGACTGCTCGGCCTCGGGAAGATGATGAATCGTAGCCTCCCAACAGGTCCAATAATGACTAAGCTTATTATTCCGATAGTTGCTGAGCAGTGGACCGAGTTCAACGAGCCAATTGTTCATGCGAGACCATTCTTCATTTATTAATAGAATAGATAGGAAAGGATAGAGATGCTCGGGATGGATATTGAAGATCTTGTCAGCCGCTTTTAAAAGAGCCCATGCTTGCTCATCCTGGGTTAGATAGAACTGCATCCAGCTCTGAGTTAACATCCACGGAAGCCTTGAGAGCGAAGCTCCAAGCTCATCTTTAGCGGATTGTAAATATTCTAATTCATCTAAGCATATCTTCTTATCGTCAAGATTAGGGTAAATCCATTTCAGCCATAGTTGATTGTAAACATATAAGAAGTATTGGAGATTCTGAGGTTCTGTTAACATTTGCTTACGTAACATTGTTAAAGTGTCCTCGATATAGCCCCATTGTTCTGGTTCGGTTTGAATTGCGAGCTCATTTGCTACAATCTGCCTTATAGCATCCTGCATATCATCCGCAGCGACTTGTGCCTGGAATCCCATATAATAGTTAGAATAATTCACTTGATGCTGTGGGGGGATCACAAGCTTATTCAGCACAAATAGGTGAGCATGAAATTGGTAAAGTAGCTCCATTACAGGAGAAAGCTGAGGCTGTATGGCGCGTATGGATGCTAAAGCACTTTGAGCATACTGAGCATTTGGAATCTTCATCCCTAATGGACCGATACAGCGTTCAAATAGATCATGCCACTCTGAAATGGGCAACGTAGATATTAGACTTGCTTGTCCTTTCAACTTGGCCGAAGCTTCTACCTTGCGATCCAAAGTTTGAGTTGCTGAGCGATTAGACCCAATATGTGGAGAAGGCTTCACGACTTGCTTGAACATAGTTGATGAATGGGCATTTACGAGCGCATGAACAGACCGTTCTTGTAGATTGGCATATTCTAGCAGGACGGCGATCATATGTTTACAGTTGGCCGGAACGGGACAACTGCAATGATGGTTAGAGAAGGAGTCCAGATTGAGATGAACAGAGTAGTTCTCGTTGCCTTCGACGACAGCCTCAATATGCACGGCATCGGGCATCGTTAATTGATGGACATGTCCCTGTTTGAAATATTGAAACCCACGCTTTATCGTTAGGTCATCGAAATGCTGTGCCACATTGTGAATGAGCGCATGCCATTGCACATCGTCCATAGTATAAGTTGGTTTCATTATGGTTAATTCTCCTAAGAGATAATATTTTCATATAAATATAGCTTATTATATCACTTATCGCGGAGAAAGTAGGGGGCAAGTAATGTATATCATTGGTTGACTACTTGTAGGTGAGGTGATCGCGCTAGATGTTCTATTCGTTAAACTGTTCAAGACCCTCTCGATCAAGAACAATAATTTGACGTTGACCGACAAGTTTAATCCAACCTTCTTCTTGGAACAAGGAAAGCTTACGGCTTAACGATTCTTGGGACGTCCCAATCATTACTGCAAGATCCTTTTTGCTTATAGGTAGAATTAGGGTATTGTCTTCGATCTGATCCGTCCGTTGTTCTTCTAACATATCCAATAGAACTTTAGCAATTCGTTGCTCGACATCATATAGCGTGAGTTGTTCGAGCTTGTCTTCTGCTAGTTCAATACGTTCAGTATATTTTTCGAGAAACTTGATTGCAATCTGGGGTGTTCTTAACATTAAATCATTGATCACTTTTCCTTGAATCAGACAGATCTCCGTAGGTTCCAAGGCTTCCGCGGTGCTAGTTAATATCGTATGACTGAATAAAGATAACTCTCCCGTGAAGTCACCCTGACTGAGAATACGAACGATTTGTTCCTTGCCAGCTGCGGAGAAGCGAGAAATCTTCACACTACCTCGATGGACAATCCATAGATTGGCTGACGAATGACCAGGAGAGAATATAATCTCTCCTTTTTTATATTTCTTACTAATGGACGTATTCATAACTTCTAGCTTTTCTTCGGATGATAAAATATCTAGAATAGGCACATTGTTAATACATAATGATGGTGATTGACCTGCATCATACTGCTCGTTCACTTGATGATTGCATTCCATTACGAATCCCTCTATTCTTAGTCGATGATATAGGTTGGCTAGTCTTCACACCCCTGTAGCGTGTTAAACGAATCGCATTGATAATGACGATCAACACACTTAATTCATGCACGAGCATACCGGAAGCCATGAATACATTTCTAGTTAATACGCCGATTAGAAGAGTCACAACAACCGCTACCGCGAAGTAAATATTTTGCTTCATATTATTCATTGTAGCATGGCTAAGTCCGAGGGCATATGAGAGCTTCACCAGACGATCCGACATGAGGACGACATCCGCGGTCTCGATTGCGACATCTGTTCCTGATCCTCCCATAGCAATCCCTACATCCGCAATGGCTAGAGCAGGAGCGTCATTCACGCCATCGCCAACCATGGCAACAATGTATTTCTCTTGTAATTCTTTTAACTTGATGACTTTATCTTCAGGAAGTAGTTCGGCATAATACTGATCAATCCCGAGTTCACGAGAGACAGCAGCAGCCGTCCGTTCATTATCACCCGTTAACATAACAACCTTCTTTACGCCGGATTTCTTTAATTGACGCACAAGCTCATACGCATCGGCCCGCAACACATCGGCGATAGAGATCAAACCTAAGACTCTTTCATGATTAGCGACAAAGACAACGGTCTGCGCTTTATCTTCCTCTTGAGCTACATAGTTAGCGATTTCTTCATCATATGAGATGTTGTAATCTGACATCAGTTTGCGATTCCCGATATACAGCTCAGTTCCTCCAACGGTAGCACTTACCCCTTTACCAGCGATCGCTTCGAAATGTTCTGCAGGTGTAATCTCAGATCCGAATCTTCGTTTTGCTTCTGTCAGGATAGCGCTAGCTAAATGATGCTCTGACGCATATTCTGCACGGGCAACGATCTGAAGAAGTTCATTCTCATCCATCTGTAAGGCGCGGATATGGGTCACCTGCGGTTTACCAACGGTGAGTGTACCTGTTTTATCAAAAGCGACCACTTGGACTTTCCCGGATTTTTCTAACGTCTCGCCACCTTTGAATAGAATACCATTCTTCGCCCCGTTGCCGATTCCAGCAACAATAGAGACAGGAGCAGAGATAACCATGGCACCTGGGCAAGCAATGACTAACAATGTCAGTGTTAATTCAATATCTCTAGTCAAGATATACACGATAATAGCTAATACAAAAATACCAGGAGTGTAGTAGCGAGCGAATTTCTCAATAAATTTCTGCGTGGGTGCTTTCGATTCTTGTGCTTCTTCGACCATGTTCAGAATGCGAGCAAACGTCGTATCATCTCCGACTTTATCTGCGATGATTTCCAAATAGCCATTTTCAATGACTGTTCCGCTGAATACAGTACCGTCTTTTTCTCTACTGACTGGAACCGATTCGCCCGTAATAGCAGCTTGGTTTATCGTAGCTTTTCCTTTGAGAATAGTACCATCTACCGGGATGTTTTCTCCGGGACGTACAAGAACGATTTCTCCTTGGATGACCTCATCAGGTGACACCTTGACCTCTATTCCATTACGCATGACAGAGGCCATCGTAGGTGCCAGATCAATCAATGCTTTTAATGAAGAACGCGTCTTCTCGATCGTTCTTGCTTCAAGATATGAACCAAAGATGAATAGGAAGGTAACCGCTGCCGCCTCCCAGTATTCCTGGATCATGATGGCGCCGATGACAGCTATCGTAACGAGAGCTTCAATTCCTAATATACGATAACGTAACGCTTGAATCGCATTCTTCATAATAGGATATCCTGCGATAACAGCAGCGGTAATCATTAGACCATCAGAGATCATCGCTAGCATATTCAATGCTTTCAATAGAAAAGATATAGCAATGAGTATACCTGCAATAATAACAACTTGCCCTTTTCTCTTCCTAGACATCTGGACGTCCCCCTTATTTAGAATTCAGAATTTGAAAGCCTAGCTTGGAAATGACCTTAGAGACATCTGCTGCATCGACAACATTCTCATCGTAACTAGCTTTCACTTTACTGGAAGTGAATAGAACCTTTACTTCAGAGACCCCGTCTTGGTTACCTAACGCCGTTTCGATTTTCTTAATGCAGCTGGGACAAGTGAGTTGCTCTAATTGGAAAGTTATTGTTTTCATTGTAAATCCTCCTCGTAAGTGTTCTTATTTGGTAAGTCATCTTCTTGCTAACTTCAGTATAGGTCGAGTCTCATGATATTAAATTGATTTAGATCAAAATTGGAAGAGGAATCGCAAACTTCCAATATCGGAATTTGTATGTGATGAAAATCACAATGGTAATATTAGGCGAGTCTATAATCAGGATATCAAGAAGTAGTCCACATGAGGATTACCTAATACAACTGGGGGCGAGCATGATGGATAAATTTACATTTGCAGATATGAAGAAGATAAAGCGCGAGAATCTAGGGAACGTAGTACCACTGGAACTATTTAGAACGATTAGACTTATTGGTCTATATCAAGCATTACCTTCTAATGGTAAAGGCACAACGATGACGATAGGAAGGAAGATTGGCGAAGAACTCGGCGTTAATACGGTTAAGGAACTGTTCGAGCTATTTGAAAATATGAAAATTGGGATCCCTGAGATCGTTAGAGAAGATGAGAGAGGAATGACAATTGCTGTGCATGATTGCTTCTGTGAAGGGTTGCCAGTGATGGAGGGCAAAATGGTTTGTGACTTGGAAGGCGCTATTATGGAAGGAGCCCTCACAAAAATGCGGGGTAAACGCGTCACTGTTCGCGAAGTGAAGTGTAATGTCCATGGTGATGAATACTGTGAGTATGAAGTGAGATTTTAAGAGGAAGTTCAAATAGTGTATCAGAATAAACGAGGTGGCGTCAGTATGAAAACGACGCCACCTCGTTTTGTCCATTTCCATTTTCTTAATACAGCTGTGACAAGTGAGTTACTCCAATTAGAAAGTAGTTATTCTCATTGTAATTCTTCCGAAAAAAGGTGACATATTTAATACGCTTTAGGAATCTAAAGGTTTATCAGTTTTATAGAATAGTTTTACATAAATGGTGTTTACAAGTTTTCGCGGCGGGCTGTTTCTTTTTATCTTTCAGGTACTTTATTAACATTGAGGTTGGGTTTAATGATGAATAATGTGGGTGTTATTGAAACAGAGCTTGGTAGTAAATATGTATATGACGGGACAACAAATGTGATATTACCAGTAAGTGAAGAACGGGCGCAGCTTATCAACAATACAAACCAATTGGACAGAGAAGCCATCTGATAATTCACATTTTTATAACAACATAAGAGAAGTGCAGAAATTGGGATTTTCTATATATTTCAACCAGTCTAATCCAAAGGGAATTCAGTACAGCTATATTCATGATATTGGGAATAGGCTTACTTTAGGGGAATATATCGCTTTTACGGGTTATTTAGCTAAGGTATTAGGCAACGTTCAGGATCATGATAAGTCCCATTCTGGTTAGCATTGAGTGAATTAAGGAACATATGTCTAATAAGGATGAAGATGATGGAAGGACCGAAATAATGAGAGGTTCCATAGAAGCAATACATCTGAAGAACGTGTACTTTTCTTACAGTGATCTTAAAAATAGCGTGCCTGTCCTTAGAAATGTAACGTATTCGATGTATAAGGGGGAAATATATTAATATCATACTCCCATGATCCGGATATCTATTCTATCGGTCAGCGAATTCACTTTGAAGGGGAGACGGATAAGGTAATTGTTCATGATTATTCATAAGTCAGATCATCTCGGAATAGTTCAGGAGGGTTAAGGATGGTAGGTCCAGTCATTGAAATACAGGACTTGAGTTTAAGTCTACAGGGCAAGTCCATATTGAGTAATATCAATTTGCAAGTAGAACAGGGATACATATGCGCTTTTATTGGTGAGAACGGAGCAGGTAAAACGTCGACAATCCGTTCCATGATAGGCTTGTATCCTCCTACGCAGGGTCAATGCAAGATCCTCGGTCAGACGGCCTATCATATGAATCAGCAAACGAGGAATCGTGTTGGTGTTGTATTGGACGAAGGAGGTTTATATAGTGAGCTTACCGCTTGGGAGCATATGCTTTTTTTTGGACGTGTACGCGGGTTAGATAAGCTCACTATTGCCAAACGGTTCGAACACCTTGCGCAGAAATTTGAACTTCATTCTACAGCGCCGGCAGGAAGTTATTCCAAAGGGATGAAGCAAAAGCTTATGTTGATCCGTGAGCTTCTGCATGAGCCAGAGGTGCTTATACTGGACGAACCCTTTAACGGTCTGGATCCAGATGCAAGAATATTTTTGCGAGATATGCTAAGGGAAATTAGTAAAGATCAGGGAACAGCTATATTTATTAGCTCTCATGATTTATTTGATATTGAAAAAATATCCGACCAGGTTGTTATGATACAGCAAGGCAGCATCGTAGCAAATCATGAATTGCAGGAGATCATCGAAAGTAGTGAGCGATATATCGTAACAACCATCGATTCATCAAAGACGGCAGAAGCCATAATTGCTATACAAGGAATGAATGTTATATCCCATGATGATCGTTCTGTGACCTTCACCGTTCAGGCAGACGTTGTCCCTCATCCATTGCAGACGCTTATGGAGCATGGGGTTATGGTAGAGGAGTTTTTCAAGGAGAAGCACACCTTGGAAGAGTTCTACAAGAAAACAAAAAAAACTGCCAGCCATAAGAGTTAAGGTGGCTCGTATTCAGGAGGTAGTTGCTTATGTTTGCACCGCTAATGAGAAAAGATTTGCATACAATGAATATGAAGAGATCACTGACTATGCAGCTTTTACTACTAGGAATGTTTGTGGTTCTCTCCATTGGTCAAGTGGGGGGAGTGGAGCAAAGTCTTGGGCTGAATATTGACGGTTTAGTACCGTTGCTACATACTCTGAATGAATCGCATGAGTACAGAAATATGCTATCAAATGCGTTGATTGCTGTTGGATTCCATACCTCTATGATTGTATTCTGCCTCTATGTAGGTATCCCTCATTTACTACAATTCTTCACCAAAGAAAAAAGTGAAAAAAATCTAAGTTTTTTATTTGTTGCGGTATCTCATCCAACAAAAGTTATTGTTGCGGTGTGGCTGTTCGCTATGATACGAGTTCTGACGATGAGCTTAATTAATGGAGTGATCATATGGTTACTATATACTGTTCTTGGATTTCGTTTTGTTTGGAGCATAAGCGTCGTATCCTCCTTTCTCACTATCATTCTAGGAATAGCGGCGTTCTTGTATTTAGCTAATTCTATCGTCTGGGCAACGAACGGTAGCGAGATTGTACTGAAAGTTTTTCGTATTCTGGCTTTGATCGGTATCGTTGCGGCTTTTCCGGCGGTCAACTTTTTGCAGATGAATTTCAGCTTCTTAGATTTTCGCTATACAGCAGGAAGCTTACTGTTATGCGTTATTACTGTAATTATCTCTCAACTACTTTCAAGGCTCTTTCGTAAGGAAAGAACAGTTTAAATTTCTGCGTTCTTATGTTGAAATAACAATCACTATCTTGTTATATTATCAAAATCCTATTGACATTATCGGAAAAACCCCTGAACATAGTGACTATAGTAAAAATTACAAGTCATTTTGTGGAGGTTATCATATTGAATGAGAAAAAACCTCGCCTGATTCAATCAGTAACGCGGGCGCTTGATATTGTGAATTGTTTCGATTCCTTGAATGTTCAATTATCTCTCACCGAGATTAGCGAGAAGCTAAATTTAAACATCAGTACGGTATACGGCCTTATTAATACACTTTGCGCCTATTCATACATTGATAAAAATCCGAACAACGGAAAATACAGACTCGGCCTAGAATTTCTGTTGAAGGCGAATCTAGTTTCGAATAGTTTAGACTTAAAAGAAATCGGTCATCCCTATTTAACTGAATTGACCAAAAAGTATCATGAGACATCCCATTTAAATGTTTATCAGCATGAACAAGTCTTTTGCGTCGATAAGGTAGAATCGCCTAACAACTATTTCATTATCAGCTCGAGAGCAGGTAGCAAACTGCCAATGTATGCTTCCGCTTCGGGCAAAATATTTCTAGCCCATATGTCAGAGGTCGAATTGCAAAGTTTTCTGCAAAACTATAAATTAACCAAGCTAACGGAGAAAACAATGACGGATAAAAAGACGCTGATGAACAGTTTGCAGCAAATTAGAGAGCAGGGGTATGGGATTGAGGATGAAGAGATCGAGGCAGGCGCTTATAGTATAGCAGCGCCCGTCAAAGATGCGGCAGGGCAAATGGTCGGCACGATTAGTATGATAGGCTCGTTGGCCCGTATCAAGGAGAACGAGGAGCTTATTCGTACGGATTTGCTCGCGGCAGCCCATTCCATATCGAATCAATTCGGTTATCAATTGAAGCCAATTCATAGTTAATTTTAAATGATAGAAGTATATACGCAAAAGTCCCCTTTGAAATGCTATGTGCATCAAAGGGGACTTTCGGATTCTTCATATAACATCCAGCATCAATACTATCCGTTCGCCAATTGAAGAAGTGTATGATAAAGGACTTCCGTTCCAATCCCGCAGTCATCCTGAGAGCTCCATTCCTCCGGAGAATGACTGATTCCTTGCTGGGAACGGACGAATATCATTCCGATCGGCCATGATGAGCTGAACTGCATACCATCATGACCGGCACCGCTCACCACATTCGGTAGATTTGAAAGTCCTACTAATCTTCCGGCATGGGCAACGGCCTCGCGTATATTAGCGGAACAAGGTGTTGGAGCTACTCTTTGCAACAAGTCAATCTGGAATTCGATATCATATTTCTCGCAAACTTGGCTGACATATTGCTGAATCCGGTTTTCTAACAAATCTCGGGCTGACTCATCAATATCTCTCAAGTCCAGTGAGAATTGAACCTGTCCTGGGATAATGTTCACCCCTCCTGGTACGATCTGAAACTTGCCTACCGTAGCTACTGCATTCGTAAATAGCTTCGCTTCTTGGTAAATATAACTTAATATATCCGCAGCAGCCTGCATGGGGTCTCTCCGCATGTTCATTGGTGTCGCTCCTGCATGTCCTGCTTGACCGGTTAGCGTGAACTGCTGCCACAACGGCCCAGCGATCCCCGTCACAAGTCCTACCGGTTGATCGTGGTTCTCCAGTACTTTCCCTTGTTCAATATGCAGTTCAACGTAGGCGTGGACTTCATGCGATTGTTTAGCAGCTTCACCAATCCGTTCGGGTGCTAAGCCTGCTGCCCGCATGGCTTCAGCTATGGATATGTGCTGCTCGTCCTGATGTTCCAAATCCTCTTGTCGCAAAGTTCCGGCCACAGCACGGCTCCCGATCATCCCGAATCCGAATCTGGAACCTTCC
The DNA here is from genome assembly GCF_056786405.1 of Paenibacillus sp. Y859. Classification (NCBI taxonomy): domain Bacteria; kingdom Bacillati; phylum Bacillota; class Bacilli; order Caryophanales; family Paenibacillaceae; genus Paenibacillus; species Paenibacillus sp. Y859. The sequence continues at coordinate 196,279 of NZ_JBXCIZ010000006.1, forward strand.
TCATCCGTAAAAGCGATCACTTCAATCGGGCGAATAGTCTCTACTCCGAGCTCCTGCATATGCTGAAGAGCTTCGATAGCTGAGAGTACGCCAAGGGCGCCATCGAACTTTCCTCCGTCTCGAACCGTATCGATATGAGACCCGGTCAGAATGACAGATGAACTAGAGTCTGAGCCTTCCCGGCGACCGATAATGTTCCCTATAGCGTCTTCGCGAACAGTAAGTCCGGCATCCTTCATATATGCGATGACCAGATCCTTGGCGCGGCGCTCATCCTTGGTAAAAGAAAAGCGGGTAACACCTCCGTTATCCCGCACTCCGATTTCACCCAACGCCATTAACCTCGCCCACAAGCGGTCGGAATTAATCTTCATTGTCCTCACTCCCAGATTCCTTCTCAGATGTCTTCATCTGAAACCTGAAATGGCAATTCCCATCTTCGAGCAAATATTTATCATGCACCACTTCGAAATCCGGATTATAGCCTTTGGCAATCGCCGGATCAATCATCTGGCAATATAGAATCCCATACTCTTCCATTCCATCGGCCTTCCACTGATCACCGAACGCACATTTCGTGAAATTTTGCTCGATTTCAACGGGATGGTACTCTGTTTCATACTCGAATAGATCACTTCGTCCCATATCATAATTCGGCAAATAATTATCAATATCATTTGGCTGTCCAGCAGCAGCGGCTCGACGAGCAATATCCCGTCCCCGTTCCTCACCGAAGGTACGCACCCCTTCGCGAATAGCATCTCTTCCTTCTTCTCCGAAACGATCTACTACCGACTTGGAGAGATGAGCAAACAACTTGGCCATAATCGTATACGGTGATGCTGGCTCCAAACTTTCGTCATGATTCAGGTTTTTCTGTGTTTCTTCATGCTTATCTTCTTTCATCAAAAGACGCCTCCCTCATTAATCTCTAATTGATTCCTAAATAAACGGATTTCACGATATCATTATTCCTCAATTCAGCAGCTTCCCCTTGGACGACAATGCTACCTGTTTCCATCACATATCCTCGATGGGCTGCTGCTAGCGCCATAGTGGCATTTTGCTCCACTAGCAAGACGGACACACCATCCTTGTTAATTTGCCGGATAGCTGTAAATATTTCCTTCACAATCAAAGGAGCCAATCCCATAGAAGGCTCATCAAGCAGTAGTAGTTTCGGTCTAGCCATCAATGCGCGGGCAATCGCAAGCATCTGCTGTTCTCCGCCGCTCATCGTCCCAGCCAGCTGTTTTCTTCGTTCGGCAAGACGTGGGAATAATTCAAGCATATGTTGAATGTCAGAGGCGATTTCCGCTTTATCCTTGCGGACGTATGCCCCAAGCTTAATATTTTCAAACACAGTCAAATCTGGAAAGACTCCTCTACCTTCAGGAACTTGTGAAATGCCACTTGCCACAATCCGGTGGGGCTCAAGCTTTGTAATGTCGTTTCCTTCGAACATAATCTGTCCTTGGATGCCCTTATTAAGGCCGGAAATGCTGTGCAGTGTCGAGGTTTTTCCAGAGCCATTCGTACCGATTAATGCAACAATCTCCCCATAATGAATACGAAGACTCATCTTTTTCACTGCCGTAATTACACCATAATTGACACTTAAGTCTTTGATTTCAAGAATCACTTGGCTGTCATTTATCAATCCCAATCGACCTCCCCGCCTAGATAAGCGCTAATGACGTTAGGGTCATTCTGAATTTCCTTCGCTCCGCCTTCAGCGATCTTCACACCATAATTTAGAACGATAATTCGATCAGAAATGTCCATAATCATACCGATGTCATGCTCGATCAACACAATTTCAATGTTAAATTCGTTGGATAGTTGTCTGATCTTCTTTATGAGCTCCACCTTTTCTGACGAGTTCATTCCCGCAGCCGGTTCATCCAATAGCAGAATTTCACAGCCAGTGGCGAGTGCCCTAGCAATTTCCAGCAGTCGTTGCTCCCCGTAAGGGAGGCTTCCGGCAAATACGTCAAGCTTGTGCGCGAGACCAACCACTTCCAACTTATCAATACATTCCTGGACAATCGTAGCACGTTTGCGATTTGCTGAACCGAATGAAAAGACGGACTCTAGCAGGCTTTCTCCATTACACTGTGAATGAGCAACGAGGACATTTTCCAGCACGGTCATGTTTTTGAGCAGCCTCGTATTCTGGAATGTACGCGCAATGCCAAGATTGACTCTTTTATAAGGTTGTAGTTTATTGATAACCCGATCTTTGTAAATGATTTTTCCGGAAGTAGGCTGATAAATGCCGGTCAGTAGGTTGAATAGCGTTGTCTTCCCGGCCCCGTTCGGTCCGATGATGGATAAAATTTCACCACGGCGCACATCCATATCGACCTTATCTAAGGCAATCAGCCCACCGAATTGAACCGATACCTTCTCTAATTCCAGCACCTTTTCCATCACTTGTCCTCACCTTTCTGTACCATGCCGTAAAAGTTGTACTTCCGGTGCTTCTCACCCCAAAATCCGGTAGGCTTGAAGATCATCATTAGAACAATTGCCAGCCCCATCAACATCATTCTGTAGTCACTCATATACCGAAGGAGTTCGGGTGCGAGCACTAGAAGGGTAGCGCCTAGAATTGAGCCTGGAAGACTGGCTGTTCCGCCCAAAATGACCATAGCCAAAATATTAACCGAATCTAAATACCTGAAGGCATCTGGGCTGACAAAGGAAATGTAAGATGCCCAGAAGGCTCCGGCAATTCCAGCAAAGAAGCCTCCCACCGTAAATGCGAGCAGCTTGTACTTGTTTGGCCGAATGCCGATCGATTTCGCAAGTGTCTCATCTTCACGAATGGTGAGCAGACTTAGACCAACTCCTGAATGGACAATTCTATTAATTACGAAGAATGTGATTAGAACAAGAACTAGAATCAAGTAATAGAACTCTATCTTTCCGCTAAAAGTGTATCCGAACAGAGTTGGTGCTGGAATGCCGGGAATGCCCATAGGACCGCGAGTGACATCGATCCAATTGACAAATATCAATCTCACAATTTCACCAAATCCCAGCGTAACAATACCTAAATAATCCCCTCGTAGTCGAATGACCGGAGTTCCCAATAAGAAACCGAAGAATCCTGCAATGACAGCGGCAGCAGGAAGCGCGATCCAGAAAGAAAGATGAAAATGAATCATTAGTAGCGCAGCAGCATAAGCTCCAATACCATAAAAGGCGGCATGCCCAAGCGCGAATTGTCCGGCGTATCCGATAATGACATTGAGGCTCATCGAAAGGATAGAGAATATCCCGATCATGATGACAATGTGCATCCAATAATCATTGATTTGCTGCAGCAATAAAGGCAGGATAATCAATAGTGCAGCCATTGCCATTTTTATTTTTTTATTCCTCAAGTTTATCACCTACACCTTGTTAATATCTTTTTTGCCAAGTATGCCTGTCGGCTTGATCAGTAGCACAATAATAAGAATAGCGAAAGAAATGACACTCTTATATTGTGAAGAAATATAGGCACCACCCAAGGTTTCAACAAGTCCGAGTAGAACTCCACCAAGCATAGCGCCAGGAATATTCCCGATTCCCCCAAGAACTGCAGCTGTAAAGGCGTTAATCCCTGCCATATAACCCATGCTAGGATATACCGCATTGTAGTAAATACTCACCATAATGCCCGCGCATGCGGCAAGTGCTGAACCTATTCCAAATGCAATGCTGATCATACGGTTTGTATTAATTCCCATCAATGACGCGTTGGTTAAACTCATCGAAGTAGCTCGCATCGCTGTTCCTGTTTTGCTCTTTTGTACAAACAATTGCAACCCGAGCATCAATACAAAAGACAGAACCAAAATTAGAATTTGAATCTCCGAAAAGGTTACACTACCGAGCGTAAATGTACGGCTGCCAAATGTAGTCGGAAAAGGACGCATTTCTGTTCCCCATAACTTCTGTGCCAGGCTGATCAGAAAAGTAGATACCCCTAGCGCACTGATTAGAGGAACAATACGGTCTGCCAGGCGAAGCGGTCGATATGCCAACCGTTCAATGATCATCCCGAGCACGGCAGTTACAACAGCAGACGACAGAAAAGCGAGATATAACGGCATGTTGAACTCTTTCATGAAGAATAGTCCAAGGAAGCTACCCATCATAAAAATATCACCATGAGCAAAGTTAACGATTTTCAAAATGCCGTAGACCATCGTATAACCAAGAGCGATCAGGGCATAAATGACCCCGATCGTTAAACCGTTTGTTAATTGTTGAAGGAGCATAATAATATCCTTTCGAAGCCAGGGAGCAGGAATGAAATTTCTATTCCTGCTCCGAATTTGCTAATGTAATGTTTATTTAGAATCCTTATATTTCTACTCGAAAAGTTCAAACTTCCCGTCTTGAACCGTCAAACGTGAAGGAATGGTTTCAACATCACCATTGGCATCAAAGCTCAGTACACCAGTAGCACCCTTATAATCTTTCAACGTTTCCAAATAAGTCTTGATACTCTCCCGATCTGCACCCTTTTCCTTAATCGCTTCAATGACAACTGAGGTAGCGACATAGGAGTAAGCAGCATAGGTATCTGGTTTGCTGTTATAAGCTGCTTGATAATCATCGGCAAATTTAGTTGCCGCTTCATTATCTCCACCTGGATAGAAGAAACCAATCAGTTTTAGCCCTTCCACTGAGTTTCCACCGAGTTCAAACAATGCTTCAGAATAGAGGCTGTCGACACCAATAAAGTCCACGTCCAAATTTAACTTTTGTGCCTGTTGAGCAATTAAAGCAGCTTCATTGTAAAAGCCGCCAATAAAGATCGCCTCGGGTTGCTTGTCCTTGATCTTCGTTAAAATAGTGCTGAAATCTTTATCTCCGGGATTATATGCTTCCGCAGCAACAATATTAATGTTGTTATCCGGAGCTGACTTTTGATAGACATCGAGTAAGCCTAACCCGAAGTCAGATTGCTCATAGATGAGTGCGACATTGCTATAACCTAACTCTTTAGACCAGTCTGCCAAATAGTCTGCCTGAAATGCATCTGTCGTAATAACACGGAATGTGTACTCACCCGCATCAGTGACACCAGGAGCACTTGAAGACGGTGAAATTTGTACAATTTTATTCTTGTTATAAACCGGAGCCGTTGCTAGTGTAGCAGAGCTGTTGAAATGACCGACCACTGCCAATACACTTTTATCCGATACTAATTTGTTAGCTACATTAACAGCCTCATTAGAATCTCCTTTATCGTCCTGAATGACGATTTCTACATTCTTGCCATTAATTCCACCTGCATCATTAATTTGCGTAGCCGCCAGTTCAGCACCGTTCTTAAAAGCTTGCCCATATTGCGCCTGAGTTCCCGAAATCGGAGCAGCGAGTCCAATACGAATGGTATTACTCTCAGCCTTCGATCCATTGTTTCCAGAACATCCAGCTAACAGACTTACTAGCATTCCTGCCAAAATGATTATCAAAAATGATTTTTTCATTGTTATCCCCCTAGTAATTAAATTAATCCTATGAATTAAGTATGATTTAAGTATATTGATTTAATTTGAAAAAGCAACAGTTATTTTTGTATAGTCAAAACTGTTTTGACAATGTCATAGTCAATCCTAGAAAATGGGAGTTGTAAACGAAAGACATCTCTGATATTACAAAAAATGAGTGTTGCCCATAAAATCTAAGGGCAACACTCATTTTTGTAATATCAGTTATAAACATATCTCATGACGATGATGCGGGAAGAAAACCTACCTCATACTGAGCTGTTTCAATCCAACTCCCTGTCATGAAGTTTCTCCCTCGAACAAGCACCTTGTTACTATAAATCTCTACATAGTATCCTTGGCTACCTGTCTTATGTTCATCCTCATTCGTCCACAAATAGGCAACGGAAGCGGAATTGAACATCGTAGCGGTCTTACCAAGACCGGGGTAGACGGTGTTATCTACCTCAAGCTCCCAATGGGTATGTCCGGTGAACAATAGAATCTGGGGATATTTCGATAGAATAGCCTTTAATTCTTCGTCTTGTGTTACTCCATACCATGCCTGGGACTCCAGCGACCCTGCCACGGTATCTTTAAGGGGCTGGTGGAGGAACAGAAATATCGGCTTATCCAGTGATGATTGCTCCTCTAATTTCTGTTCCAGCCATTGAAGTTGAGCGTTCGAGAGATCACAGAATGTACGTAGTCCTTTTTCTGTTCCAAGAAAGATATAGTGGTAGCCATCAATCCAGTGGTCATGGTAAGGGGCCGTCATTCCGGTCTGGGATTCATATAATGCTAAGCGGGACTCCCAATCGCCTAGCCCTACATCATGATTACCTAAGGTGAAGGTGATGGGAGGGATCTGCCCCTCATAGACATTTATGATACGGAGCAATTCTTCGTATTCTTTAGGAAATCCATGGTTGGTAACATCTCCAATATGCATGATGCCACTGCTGCCTTCACACTGGGTTGCAATATCTCGGAGCGCGCGCTCAAAGTTGAGGTTATACTCATGATTTGGGTCGTCCGTGACATGTGTATCCGTAATGATTTGAAAGGTGGCAATAGGTTGTTCCTCTGTTTGTTCGTTCATGCTCATTCGTAAGATCCCCCTTAAATTATGCATCTATAAATTTGGCTTTTTGCGACGATTTTAATGACTCTTACCGCTAATATTCAAGCCTACGATGCCAGCAACAATGACTAATATCCAAAGTAAGGAGGATAAAGATATCTTTTCTTCAAAGTATATCGTTCCAACCAAGGAGATAAGGATGATTCCAGCCCCTGACCATATGGCATAGGCAACACCGACTTTAATAGAGGTGAGTGCATAATTAAGCGAAGTGAAACTGATCCCATAGAATAAGAACATGAGTACAGATGGCCATAGACGGGTAAACCCGTGAGATAATTTCATCGAGACTGTTCCTGAAAGCTCGAATAGAATGGCTATAGCAAGAAAAATCCATGCCCACATGCCTTCAATCTTCACCTGGTAATTCCCCGATTCGTAACTCTGCATAGGATTGCACGATGATATCTGCGTCAGGAAGAAAGCAGTGTGGTTCTGAATCGCTAGAAGTGCCAGTAATCCCAATAGCTACGGATGCACCAGCCGCCTTAGCCATTCGCATATCTCCGTTAGTATCGCCGATAATCGCTACCTGAGATGGATCAACGGATAATGTCTTACAAGCAAGGTGAGCCATGTCCGGAAATGGCTTCCCACGACTGACACGGTCCGTTCCTATGACCGCAGTGAAATAACTACGTATTCCAAGCCAATTCAAGTGTTTCTCCGCCGCCGCAGTTTCATCAGCGGTCACTACAGCTAGCGGGACGCCAAGGCTTGCGCAATCGTCAAGAAAACGTAGAAGACCCGGAAGGGGAAAAGTAGGCCTCTTCCATTCCAACATGGCATCCGCCTCTTGTCGACAGGTATGAACAAGTTCCATAGATTCGGCCCAAGATAATCCGAGTTGGTAACCTTGCCATGAAAGAATAGTATAGATATCATTCATTGTTCCCATAGCCAATGGACCGTTACGGTCATAATCCGTAATGTTTCCATGGACATTATGAATGGTCCCTAATAAGGAAGGGAGTTGATTCCTGGGCATCACAAGCCCTCTCTGCTCCATGGATTCGATGAATTTACCCAGTATATATTCACTCCAGCTCCCCCATAGGGATACGAAATCAAGCAATGTCCCATCTTTATCGAACAGGATCGCGGAAACGGAGTGACTCCCTTGTGGAGTCATGAGTTGAGACATCGTGTTGTCCACCTTTATTTCAATTTGTCTAGCGCCGCCTGTGCTATTTGCTTCGCTTCTTGAAGTACTTCTGCTGCTGGAATATTCTCGATCTGTAATTTATCTGCTGCGATTGTTAGCGCATCATTAATTTTGCCACCTGTAGGGTCTTGGAATGGTGCGGAAGCATGAGACGCCTGCGTAAGTGGAATTGTGATTTGTGGATTGCTCTGACTAAACGAGATGAACGCAGGATCTTCTGATGCAGATTGGCGAACAGCAATATATCCTGTGTTAATAGACCAGGAGGCTGTATTCTCTGAGTTCGTAAAGTAGCTAAGCCACTTCATGGCTGCTTGCTTATCAATATCACTTGTATCGGAGGGGATACCAGCCATTAAAGCTTCAGCTGTCGGCTTCCCTTCGCCGTTTCCTGCCCAACCCGGCTGTTCCATCGCGGATACTATATTGAAGTCCAGATCGCCTTGATCCCCGCTAGAGCCTGTGTATCCTGCAGCTTGTCCCTTCATTACGTCATCAATCGTTTTGTACCAATATTCCCAGCCTTGACCACCATAATGAATCCGCATAATCTTATCCTCGTGAATCCATTTGCGGAATAGATCCCAAGTCTGAATCCACTCAGGAGAGTCAATCATGACTTCTGTTCCATCCTCACTAAGAATGAGGCCGCCTTTGCTCAGTGAAGCATCAATCAAGTTGGCTGCGCCCCACATCGGTTCCCATCCGTAAAAGGTTGTTTTATCGCCATTTTTGACTGTCATTTTCTCGGCAGCAGCAGCTAAATCTTCCCAAGTCTTCAGTTTGTTCGCATCAATGCCATTCTCCTCAAAGGTATCTTTGCGATAGTACATAACTTGTGTTGTCCCGTACATCGGAAGAAAGTATTGCTTGCCATCAACTTGTCCTTGAGTTAGAAAGGTCTGTACAAAATCCTCCTTATTGAAATCAGGTTGCTGCGCAATAAGTTCATCCATAGGAGCGAAGTATCCTTTACGGGCCCAGTCTATATTAGAGGAGAGCACTGCAGCGGGGACCTGTCCTGTTGCGATAGCTGCTTGTAGCTTCTGCTCAGTTTCGGTATAGTCAGCCTGCACAATGCCTTTTACAATGACATCCTGTTGCGATGCATTGAATTTTTGAATGAGTGCATCCATATTCTCGCCAAGCTTGCCGCCCAGTCCGTACCAGAATTCAATCGTTACTGGTGTATTCGTTGCAACGACTGCTTCCTTGGAGCCAGATGCTGTCTCTCCGTTTGTTGTCGTAATATTATTTGTACCCGAATTTCCACCACAAGCCGTTAATAGTGTGAATCCAGCAATTAAAGATAACGCGGATAACTTCTTGAATACGTTCATCATCATTCTCCTCTTTGTTCATATCTAGAATGCTTGTACCTATAATGTAACTTCACCCTTTTGTAGAACCTGCGGTCATGTTGACACTTTGCATAATTGTTTTTTGGGCCACCACAAATACAAGGAGCAAGGGGGCAATGGTGAATGCACTGGCGGCCATGATTAGCGGCCATTTCAATCCGTAAGCACCTCCTTCAACGAAGAAACTTCTTAGACCGGCAGATACGAGCTGCAAACTAGGATCTTTCGTAATCAGCATCGGCCAGAAATAATTATTGTATTGGTCAATGAAGGTGATGAGGGCGAGCACAGCGAAGGAAGATCGTGTGATCGGAACAATAATGGTCCATAGAATACGCATATGTGAAGAACCATCTACTTCTCCAGCCTCCACCAGTTCATGAGGAACCTGAAGGAAAGCTTGTCTGATCAAAAAGATAGAGAACACACTTACGCAGTTGGACAAGATCAATCCGGCATAAGAATTTAGCAAATGTAATTCGGACAAGATAAGATACCCGGGTAAATAGACTGCTGTAGCAGGAACCATATAACCGAACAAGATCACGCCTGCGAATAGTCCCTTCAAGCGGAAACTCATATGCGTAAGCGCATATGCCATCATGCCGGAATTAATAACTTGCAGAATAACGATACAGGTGGCGACGAATATGCTGTTACCCATGTATCTGAGGAACGGTGCTTCGTTCCAAGCCTCTAGAAAGTTCCCCCACAGAGGTGCTTCCGGCCAAAGAGTAGGGGGCGACTGCCAAATTTCATCGTTAGTTTTCAGTGCACTGGTTATCATCCAATAAAAAGGAAAGGCCATGATCAGAGCAAATACGGCAAAAATTAGATGGCGCATCAGTCTCCCCAAATTGGTTATCTTACTCATTCGTGCGCCTCCTTTATTGTAGGTATTATTGATAATGAGTAGTTTTTTTGCTGACTCCGAGCGAGAATATGGAAAGTAACATACACATGAATACAAGCACCATCGCTACGGAAGAAGCCTCCCCGATCTGGAATGATTCGAAGGCGGATTGATAATACATATACAACAAAGTACGAGTGGAGCCTGAGGGGCCTCCCTGTGTAAGTACGTTAATTTGGTCATAGGCTTGAAGTGCTTGGATGATCTGCACAATAAACAGGAATAGTGTGGTTGGCGATATTAGCGGCATTGTGATGCGAATGAATTTCTGAAAGGGGTTTGCCCCATCAAGATCTGCTGCCTCTAGTAGATCAGAAGGTACGTTGCGCAGTGCGACTAAGTAAAATATCATAGCCCAGCCTACAGATTTCCATATCGTCACGATAAGTACACCGACGAGGGCCCACTTGGGATCATGAAGCCATCCGATTGTTTCTAATCCCAGAAAGTTAAGCACTGTATTGGCAAGTCCGATATCGGGCTCATAAATCCAAGACCAGACGATGGAGACGGCTACGGTCGGCGTAACCCAAGGAGAGAACAACAACACTTGATAAAGGGTGGAGCCTTTCATCTTGTTACTCATTAGAAGAGCTAGACCTAGTCCAATTAGGATGACTGGCAGCACGCTTCCTAGACAGAACAGCAAGGTCACTTTGAGTGCTTTATAAAAGGCGGGATTGCTGAAGAGATCCATATAATTGTCTAATCCGACAAATATCTTTTCTGGGCTCATGAAATCCCATTCCGTAAAGCTAAGGTAGAATACATACAATAGCGGTGCTAGCCAAAATATAACGAACGGAATCATCGCTGGTAGTGTGAAGAGTACTGGTTTCAAACCATTTATAAATCTAGAGCGTTTCACTTTTCTGAGAACCCCATTCCCTCATCTGTCTTTTGCGGTATAATATGGTGGAGATATCCTCTGTTCAAAATAAATTGTACACTCATTCGAGAACGGTATGGTTAAGCGAACGTAAACAGCGATAAGTAATTGTGTAAAATATAGAGGAATTGCAAAGACACGCTTCTGTTTTGTGTAATATAGAATGATAGACTCTAATAGGAATGAAGGTGTATCTATTGAAACAGCTAGCTTTTGATGAAGAAAAACCAGATTTATCTCCACGGGAGCAGTTACTGCGTCCGATGATTGATGCCATTGCCCAAACCATGGATTTATATGGGGCGAATTATTCATTCGGACAGCTCTATGGCATTATGTTATTTGAGGATAGACCGATGACACTTGAGGAAATGAAGAATATTATGAATATGAGTAAGAGCAATATGAGCTATGGAGTCCGCTCGCTAATTGCTTCCAAAATGGTTACTAAACTTGAAGAGAAGCGTGAACGAAAGGATTTATATGCTGCCGAAACAAACTTTTTCCAGACCTTTAAGAACTTCTTTACTATGAAGTTGCAACGGGAGATTGATGTGATGAGAGAGGCTCTAGAAGTCGTAATTCCTAAACTCGAGGAACTGATACAGGCCGCAGACACTTCGGAGGAGGAACGACAATACTGTCTTAAAGACCTAGACAAGCTACAGCATTCGGTTCAGTACTATAGTTGGCTACAGCAGTTTGTAGATGGGCTTCAAGAGGGGGATTACTTCGGGGATTTACCCAATGGATTTATGCCATTCCAAGAATAGTAGAGAGAATTTATTTGAAGGAGCAACACACATGAAGAGACAGAAGAAGGAATAGTTGCATAAATGGTACTTACTAAGAAGGAAAAGGCTGGTGGGAGAGAAATAGTTGCACAAACGACATTTAAAACAGGGGAAATAGTGAGAATGGACGACTTTCCAGTAAATAGATGTCCTTTATGCAACTAAACTTAGTGATAGGGGAATATGACCGAATTTAAATGTACCCTATGCATCTATTCGTGAGGGGATGCGGTTGTCTTCACTTTTTTGCTACCTTGGATCGTCTGCCATTCTGGAAATAATATGGTGTATGTATGCCAATAATTAAGTTATCAATAAATTGAGAGGATGGAAATCTGTTATCATAAGAATGAATGCCAAGCCCTTTCATTAGGAGGATAAAATTAGTGAATGTTCAGTTGACCCCAAGCCTCATTAAGCTATGGTGCGGAAAGACCTCCTACGATAAAGGAGAAGCCTACCTTAAAGCTAGCAAAGTGACTTTTACATATACAGATACTGAAACTGGATTATATAAAGCGACCGTCAAAGGAAAAAGTAGTGAGCAGGTTATGGTGAAAACAGATTCTAGTGGAGAGATGTATGCCGAATGTACATGTCCCACGTTATCCTCATATGAGCTTTACTGCCAACATATCGCTGCGGTACTACTGAATATCCATGAACTACAGCAGCGTGAGAGTGAAGATGGATTCGTAGAGACTTCGAGTGGAGAGAATCAACTGGCCCAATCGATATTGGATCTGTTCACAGATAAGCCTCGTCGTTCTAGTCGTGCGCGGACTTATTTCGATTCAAGAACACCCCTTCAAGTGGAGTTCACTTGTAGAGCGGTCCCCTACGGATATGACAAGCTCATGTTCGGCATGGAGATCAAGGTTGGAATGAGTCGGCTGTATATTGTAAGGAACGTCAGAGAGTTTCTTGAAAGAATTGAACGGGGAGAGACGTATGCGTTCTCCAATCATTTTACGTATGATCCGGAGATCCATAGCTTTTCCAAAGAGAATGATGAAGTGATTCAACAGCTCCTTCTTATGGATAACAGCGATGAGATGTATCGCCAATCTTCAACCCCTAGTGACCGAATCGTAATGATACCTCCATTGTACTGGGACAAGTTGGTGCAACTATTATGTGAGGCTCCTAAGGTGAAAATGGCACAGGGTGATAGAGTGGTCGATGGGATACAACTATCCGAGGGGGGAATTCCGCTTCAGTTCGAATTTAACCATTCTCGGATCGAAGGCTACCACTTGGATGTTGAAGGGTTGGATAGCATTACTGTCATGGAATCATACGGAGTTATCCTGTTCCAAGGAAGGTTAGTGAAGCTACCTTTGGATGAATGTAAGCGACTTGCAGAACTCAAGCATATGATTGGGAAGTCCCACAAGCAGATCATCCAGATCCCACAGGAGCAACTTGATCCTTTTATGGAGAAGGTCATCCCTGGACTAATGAAGCTTGGGAACGTGCATATTGCCAAGACTGTTTCCGAACGGATGGTACAGACTCCTCTTAAGGCTAAGCTGTATTTGGACCGTGTGAAAGATCGCTTGTTGGCAGGATTGGAGTTTCAATATGGCAGAGTCGTGATTAATCCTCTCGATGAGGAGAGTCGTCAACCGCAAGGGGATCATATTATTCTGATACGGGATGGTGACCTTGAAAGAAGAATCCTCGAACTGATGGAACGAAGCACATTTACTAAGACGGAAAAGGGTTATTTCTTGGCTAATGAGGATGCCGAATATGAATTTCTATATCATATCGTACCGCAACTGGAGCCAATGCTCCAAGTATATGCCACCACCGCTGTGAAATCGAGAATTCACACAGGTCTTACGGCTCCCAAGGTCGTTGTAGATATGGATTCAAGACATGATTGGTTAGAATTCAAGTTCGATATCGAAGGGATTCCTGAGACGGAAATTCGTAACCTATTGAAGTCGTTGGAGGAAAAGCGTAGATATTATCGATTGCCGAATGGGGCTTTAGCTCCACTTGAGAGTGAGAAGTTTCAAGAGATTCTTCTTTTCATGAACGAGATGGGTATCGGTACAGGGAAAATGGTAGGCTCTGAGATCCAAATACCCGTCGTTCGTGGGCTGCATATGATGGATGATCAGAATAAAGGTAAGGCCGTTAGCTTGGGCAAATCATTTCGTAGACTGCTTGAGAACATGCGTAATCCAGATCTGCTGGACTTTCCTGTTCCTGAAACACTGAGTAAGGTACTTCGGGATTATCAGCAATATGGTTATCAATGGATGAAAACGTTGGCTAACTACCGATTTGGAGGAATATTGGCAGATGATATGGGGCTTGGAAAGACGTTGCAAAGTATTGCATTCATCGTCTCCGTACTACCTGAGATTAGAAAGGACAAGATCCCAGCAATCATTATCGCACCTGCCTCTCTTGTATACAATTGGAGGAATGAACTGAAGAAATTCGCGCCAGAAGTTCTTACAATGATCGTTGATGGTACGCAAGAAGAACGCAGTCGTGCGTTAAATGATGTGTCAGGGGTAGATGTGGTGATTACCTCATATCCGTTGTTACGCAGAGATTTGGCGCAGTATATTGGATCTACATTCCACACGCTGATTTTGGATGAAGCACAGACCTTCAAGAACCATAATACCCAGATCGCTCAGACAGTGAGAAGAATAAAGGCGCGGCATCGTTTTGCCCTTACGGGAACGCCCGTGGAGAATTCAATTGATGAGCTGTGGTCCATCTTCGACGTCGTCTTTCCGGAATTGTTCTCAAATAAAAAAAGCTTCGCTAACTTATCCCGCGACAGCATAGCGAAGCGAATTCGCCCGTTTATACTTCGACGTCTGAAGAGTGATGTATTGAAGGAACTGCCGGATAAGATCGAGTCTGTACAGATTTCTGAACTGCTACCAGATCAGAAGAAGCTATATATAGCTTATCTAGCTGAGCTGAAGCATGAGACCGTGAAGCATCTGAACGAGAATAGTTTCCAGAAGAATCGGATTAAGATTCTAGCTGGTTTGACGAGACTTCGCCAGTTATGTTGTCATCCCGCTCTGTTCGTCCCAGACTATGCGGGTAGCTCGGCTAAATTCGAGCAACTCATGGAGACGATTGAGGAATGTCGGAGTGCAGGCAAGCGGGTATTGGTCTTCTCACAATTTACGGAGATGCTCGGTTTGATCAGTCGAGAACTTACCAACCAGGATGTATCCTATATGTACTTGGACGGTAAAACCCCAGCTTCCGAGCGGGTAGAGCTGTGTAATCGATTCAACGAAGGTGAGCAAGACGTGTTCCTCATCTCATTAAAGGCGGGCGGTACAGGTCTGAATTTGACTGGAGCAGATACGGTGATCCTCTATGATCTTTGGTGGAATCCTGCGGTGGAAGAACAGGCTACGGATCGCGCACATCGTATGGGGCAGACGAAGGTCGTGCAAGTGATTCGCCTAGTGACCCAGGGAACGGTGGAAGAGAAGATGTACGAACTTCAGCAGAAAAAGAAGAACTTAATTGACGAAGTCATTCAGCCAGGCCAGCAAGCGTTGTCCGCATTCTCGGAGCAGGACATACGGGAAATTCTGATGATCTAACGATATAATGCTAGATTAACTTTACGTAACGATATTAAACTGGTATTATACAGCTAGATATTGCATAAAAGAGCTTGAAACAGCAAGAAAGAAAGTGGAAGGGTGTTTGTATGCTATCTCCCGAAAGACATAAGTTGATTCTAATGGAGCTGGAATCTAAAGGGAATGTCTCGGTAACAGAGTTGAAACAGCTCTTGAATATCTCGATCGACACGGTGCGAAGAGACTTGGATTATTTGGAACGACATGAAAAGTTGAAAAGAATCCATGGAGGCGCGATATCGGTAGATGACATTTCGACGAATCAGGCATTCATGAAAAGGAAAATCGTGTTCCTTGAGAGAAAGCAGGAAATCGCTGGAGTTTCCATGAGGTTTGTAAGGGAGAACCAGGCTATTTCTTTGAATGCGGGAACAACGAATATAGAAGTTGCAAAGCATTTGGCTGCCCATTTCGATCATCTAACAGTTATTACAAACTCTTTAAAAATAGTGGATATTTTAGCGAAAAAGTCAGGATTCACAGTTATTGTTCCCGGTGGGATACTGAATCATGATGAGTTGTCCCTATATGGTCGATCTATTGAAGAAGAGATTAGCCGGTTTAATATCGACATTGCGTTTATTAGTATCAATGCTATTTCTCTGGAAAAAGGCTTAACGGATTTCCGACAAGGTGAGTCGGAAGTCATTAATGCGATGATTCAAAGTGCGAAGCAGACCATTATTGTGGCTGATTCAAGCAAATTTGAGACCGTTTCCTATATCAATATTTGTAGCCTAGATCGGATTCATGCGATAGTAACGGATACTCAAATAGATAAACAGCTACTAGATAGATACCAAAAGCAACATGTAAATATCGTGAACGCTTACCTCGAGAGGTAGGCGTTTTTTTCATAGTAACTTTTTCACTAAGAACGCCATTAGAAGTCACACAAAAATTGGTTAAATTGAGTAGCACATGTGGGGAATCGAGGGGGTGCTCTATTTTCATGTTATCACATAATTAAAACAAGCATATAAAAGCATATAATTGTATTAGTTATGTAAAATAAAGCAAAAACTATTGAAGTTACTGTTTCCTTTACTTATACTGTGGATGTAAGTTAACGATGATAGGTATTGGAGGACAAAAATAATGAATAGAATACAAGCTGTTATTTTTGATTGGGCAGGGACTGTGGTTGATTATGGCTGTTTCGCACCCATGCAAGCATTCATAAAGACTTTTGAAATAGAAGGCATTCCAATTACGGTTGATGAGGCGAGGGCTCCGATGGGACTGTTGAAACGAGAACACATTCAAGCGATTCTCCGTATGGAGCGGGTGAACACGGCATGGGTTGAACATTCCGGAAGTTATCCGACAGAGGCTGATGTGGACTCATTATACGAAACATTCGAATCATTATTGATGGAGTCCTTGCAGGATTTCACGGACCCGATTCCCGGCGTTATTGAAGTGGTCGATCAGTTGCGAAATGCTGGCATCAAGATTGGCTCCACTACAGGATATACGAAGGCAATGATGGAGGTAGTGGCGCCCAATGCTAAGCGAAAGGGCTATGCACCGGATTTCTTAATCAGTTCAGATGAAGTGAAAAGGGGGCGCCCATTCCCTTATATGATCTATCGCAACTTCGTCGAGTTGGAAGTATTTCCACCAATAGCTGTAGTCAAGGTAGGAGATACCCTGTCAGATGTACAGGAAGCGAAAAATGCAGGGGTTTGGAGCGTTTCAGTCATTAAAGGGAGCAGCGAGCTTGGACTGACACAAGCGGAGGTTGAAGCTATGGAAGAAGCTGAACTACGGGAGCGAATGGATACGGTTCGCCGAAGATTTGAGGAAGCGGGAGCTGACATGGTGATCGAAACGATGGATGAACTCCACGGTGTCATTGAGTCACTTGAGCGTAGGTTATGAATTTGGGCTTAGAGCGAGAAAGGAATGTTGGATGAATGAGTCAATTTTATAACCCCGTAACGATTTACTTCGAATCTAATGCCGTTGAGCAGCTAGCTACTTCTTTATTGGAGAGATATAAGCATGTGAATCGCGTGTTGTTACTAACGCGAGGCAGTGGAGTTGAGAAGAATAACTGCTTAAGACCCATGATGAATGCGATTGAAGGAAAAGAAATTTTGTTAAAAGAGCTTGAACTGGCTAATCCCGATCTCGTTGATATTCTAGACTTAAAGAACGAACTAGGTGGTTTTAAGTTTGAACTTATCATAGCTATAGGTGGCGGAAGTGTGATGGATGTGGCGAAAACGCTATCAGCTATCCAACGGATAAAGGTAACCACTACAGCAGATGTACGCGCAGCGATTGTCGAAGAGCATTATCGCGAACAAGGGCAAGTCACACCATGGATCGGCATCCCAACGACATCGGGTACGGGTTCAGAGGTAACGAGCTGGGCGACCGTGTGGGATCAAGAATTAGGTACTAAATATTCAGTTTCCGATGAAAGGTTGTATGCGAAGTACGCAGCTATTATACCTGAATTGACAGCTACGTTGCCACTCCGTTTGAGCGCATCGACCGCCCTGGATGCAATGTGCCATGCGACAGAAGCCTATTGGTCTGTTCATACGAATCCAATCACTCGCATTTATGCGCTACAGGCGATTGAACGAGTGCGGATATTTCTCCCACTACTTAAGGACGATGAGAACAATCCAGAGATCCGACTGCAGTTAGCGTTGGCAAGTGTATATGCAGGACTTGCATTCAGCAACACGAGAACAACGGCATGTCATTCCATCTCGTATCCATTAACATTGTTGTATGGGATAGAGCACGGAATAGCAGCGAGTATTACGCTGGGTGCGGTGTTGCGGCTGAATCAATTCGCATTGGTCGAGCCAGAGAAGCTACTCGAAGCTTTTGGTGTTGAGAAGCCTGAAGATGTTCAACAGCAAATTTATCAAATCTATAAATTGTATAGTATTCCATCTCGGCTTGGTGAGTATGGGGTCACCGCATTAAATATCCCTAATATTGTGGGACGAGCCTATACTAAAGGGCGTATGGATAATAATCCAGTAGAAATTACAGCAGAACAGCTTCACGATGTTCTGATCACATTGCTCTGATTTCATCGGAAGACGGGAAGGGGATATGAAGACACATGAGATTGGTTCTAATGAGCGATTTGCATTACTCACGGATGGAGAATGGAACTAAACAAATGCTGGAGGCTAGAGATAAGGTATACAGTACCTTGCTTGACAAGTTCTTGGATATCGATGCGGATATACATATTTCCTTAGGCGATCTTACGCATGAGGGACATCCTGAGGAATTTGGTAATGTGTTCGAGCGAATCGGCAAGAGTGGGCGAAACTTCATATTCATACTTGGTAATCATGACTCTTATGTGATGCTTAAGAGAGATGTTATGGAGCTAACCAGACAGCAACGATATCGATCCATCGATACAGAACAAGTCAGACTCATCTTTTTGGATACAACGAGAGAAATGAACCGCGCCGAATGGGGTGGAAATATGGATCAGGAGCAGTTGGATTGGTTGCAATCTGAGCTTAAGGAAGCTGGTACGAAGCCGGTTCTAATATTCGGCCATCATCCCGTGTACGATACAACCGCCCGTTCCACAATGACTCCATACTGTATTCATCCGGGCATCGATATGCGGACTATTTTGAACCAAAAGAAGGGTCAGGGTTTCTACTTCTGCGGTCACAACCATGTCAATTCAATCGTTCGTGAAGGGGAGTGGTACTTTATCCAATCTGCTACATGTCTGAGTACGCCTACCTTCCGTGTAGTCGAATGTTCTGAAGGCCAGATCAATATCGATCTCATAATGGTCGATGATCACGAACTCATGGATCACATCGCAGGTTTTGATACGAAAATGCCTGGCTTTTCAATAGGTTTGGACGTACGGGAGAATAAAGGAGATCGACATCTACTGGTGACATCCCGTTTATAATGTGTTTAAAGATATATATAACTATCAGTATCAAGAAGAACTAATTCAGAAGGAAGTGTAACGATGAATCATGTTATCAGAAGAAGTCTCATCCTCATGTTTGGTGTAATATTACTTGCTATAAGTGTGGGTTGCCAAGTTCAGACAACAAACACTGCGAATCAACCAACACCAGCTGCACAAACAGACGAAACGAAATCAACAGAACCGGATCAGGAGAACGAAGCAACAACGGATATAGAGCATCTGCGAATTGGGGTTCACTCCTTCACAGCAGGTTTAGAAGCAACTAGAACTTCCAATGCAGATGCGCAATATCAATACAATATTTACGATACATTGATCCTGAGAGATCCCACTTCAGAGAACTTGAAGTTCCTTCCAGGACTTGCTGAGAGCTGGGAACAACTAGAACCGTCGGTTTGGCAATTTAAGTTGCGGGAGAATGTGAAATTCCATGACGGTACGATCATGGATGCAGAGGATGTCGCCTTCTCGCTGAATCGCATATTTAAACAAGAAGATGAGAGATTTTTGAATGCTTATGGAAGATATTTCAATACTTTCGATAGCGTCGAAGTCATTGATCCAAACACGGTCAACATTCATATGCTTAAAGCCGATCCACTCGTTGAAACGTTCCTCTCAGACCTTAGTGGTGCAATTACTTCCAAGGAATATGTAGAAAGCGTAGGCTTAGATGCAGCGGATCAGATGCCAGTAGGCGCTGGACCTTATAAAGTCACTTCTTTCGTTCCCAAGAAGAGCTTAGAAATAGAGAGATTCGACGAGTATTGGGGAGAGAAGGCTCCTATTAAGAAAGTAACTTATACGTATATCCCTGAGATATCATCACGAATTACAGCTGTGGCCAATAATGAAATTGATATGGCTGTGGGTATTCCACCTGATCAAGAACCAGCTCTAGTCAATCAAGGTCAGCTTAGACTAGTTGGAGCAAACTGGCCGTTATATCATGTGTATATTCTGAACATGAGTAATCCGGTTATGGCAAATAAGAAGCTTCGTCAAGCACTTGATTTAGCAGTTGATCGCGAAGCATTAGTTCAATCATTATGGGCAGGTAAAGGAGTTGCACCAACCTCATTGCAATTTCCTGACTACGGCGATATGTATATGCCAGATGTGAAGACAGTGGAATATAACGTGGAAAAGGCAACCCAATTGGTGAAAGAGTCTGGATATGATGGGACACCGATTGTGATTACTATTCGCTCCGAATATTACACGTATGGTGATTTAGCCGCGCAAGCTGTTATCGAAATGTGGAAGAAAATTGGTGTTAACGCTAAGCTAGTGCAGGTTCCAGATGTGAATAAAATCGAGGATTCAGAAATCATGATCCGTTCTTGGTCCAACCCACTTTATTATCCGGACCCAATGGGAGTTATGGACGCATCCTGGTCAGATACCATCTGGGTAAGTACACGTAATTTCTTTACACCAGAGAATAAAGACTGGTCTAGTGCCTTCGAGACAGCTCGTTTCTCTACGGATAAGCAAGAACGTAAAGACGCATATAAGAAATTACTCGAAATTGCTAAGGATGAAGCAGGATTTATATTACTGTATAATCCATTTGAATATTATGTGATGCAAGAGGACATGAACTGGGAACTCCCTGAGAATTTACGCGCAGAGACTATTTCCCTTCGGGCAGGACAGATTAGTCGTACGGAAAAGTAACATTCACTAAATGTAGCTACTATGCAGGGATGGGGGCCATTCCTGCATAGTCGTTCATTTATAACCACATGAGGAAGCAGTGATTTGTTTGTATAAATTTATCATACAAAGAATCGTGAAGGCTTTTCTAACGATAAGCGTTGTATTCATATTTGTATTTGTTGGAGCTCGGCTTACGGGTGATCCAGTTAGTATCATGTTTCCAGAAGGAATAACCGAAGAACAACATCAACTATTAAATGCCAAATACGGATTGGATAAACCAATGATTATTCAATTCAAATTATATATACAGAATGCTTTAAAAGGTGATTTTGGAAATAGCATCCACGAGAATCGTCCAGTAACCGAAATATTCTCAGCGGCGGCAGCAGAGACTGTAAAGCTTGGGATATTAGCATTTGGGTTTAGTATTGTAGTGGGTGTGGCAATTGGAATAATTTCTTCTTTGAATCCCCGCAGCCTATTCTCAAGGAGTTTAATGATGCTGGCGGGTGTAGGATATGCTATTCCAAGCTTCATTATTGCGATTCTGTTGATTCTTATCTTTAGTTATCATTTAAACCTATTACCTAGCATGGGAATGGGTTCTATAGCAAGCTACATTATGCCAGTGATCGCTCTATCGGTTCATCCGATCTCTTCGATTGCAAGGTATGTAAGTACAAGTCTAATGGTAGTATTATCACAGGATTATATTCGAACAGCTAGAGCTAAGGGGCTTGGAGAGCGTTTAGTTATCCTAAAGCATGCTTTTAGAAATACACTTATTCCTCTAGTGACGGTCATCGGAATGCTAGTGATTGATATTGCCGGTGGATCGATTGTTGTAGAAACGGTATTCTCCTGGCCAGGTATTGGCAATCGACTCATTGATTCAGTAATGGACAAGGACTTCCCTGTTATTCAATTTGGCGTCGTTTGTTTTTCTTTTGTCGTCATCGCTACAAATCTCGTAGTAGATATACTTTATGGGGTCATTGATCCGAGGATCAGGAAGGCGGGATAAGATGATGATTATGAGAAGAATGATGCAGTCACCATGGACCATAAAAATCAGTTTCATTCTGGCCATTCTGTTCGCTTTAGTAATACTCTTGGCCCCATGGATTATGCCCTATGATCCCGATGCAACGAATTTATTGAACAACAATCAGCCACCCGTGTATTTAGAAGGAAGCTGGGATCATCCGCTTGGAACGGATCAAATTGGTAGAGATATATTATCTCGGGTTATTTACGGTCTTAGAGTCAGTGCGAGTATAGCTCTAGTCGGGCTTGTGATCGGATGTATTGTCGGTGTAACAGCGGGTTTGATCAGTGGTTATATTGGAGGAACTGTAGATAAAATCATTATGGCAATCGTGGATTTTCAATTCGCAATACCATATACATTAATTCTATTAATGGGAATTGTATTACTTGGAAATGACATCATCGTGCTGGTTGCCTTAATCGGCCTAGCCAAATGGGAGAGCTATGCTAGAATTACACGAGGACTCGTGCTTTCCTTGCGTGAGAATCAATATATAGAAGCAGCGCAAGTATCAGGCGCGTCAGGAAGGTATATTATATTTAGACATATTTTACCGAATATTCTACCTACGATATTAGTCATGATGACGCTCAATTTCCCTGCGATCCTCACGATGGAATCGACGCTATCCTTTCTAGGCATAGGTATTCAACCACCAACGGCCAGCCTGGGAAGAATGGTAGGTGACGGAAGGAACTACTTGCTTACTTCCTGGTGGATTGCGATCACTCCATCCATCATTATTATTGTCATGACATTGATTATGCAGTCTATAGGAGATTGGTTCAAGGATTCGATGGACATTTCCGCCATTAAGGATTAGGAGAATTAAATCATATGAAGCCTTTACTAGCCATTAAGAATCTTCAAGTCGGTTTTCGTCAAAGAGAACAGGAAGTCTATGCCGTCAATGGAATTAATCTCGAAATATATCAAGGTGAAACAGTTGCTATCGTAGGAGAGTCAGGCTGCGGTAAGTCACTTACAGCTCTTGCAGTTATGGGTCTTCTAGGGAACCAGAACCATTCGACGAATACGTTTGTTAAGGGCGAAATCACATTGAATCTCGATCAAGACAGAACAGAACACCTCGTAGGTATGACAAGTAAGCAGTACGATACGTTAAGAGGATCCGCTATGTCGATGATATTTCAGGAGCCCATGACGGCATTAAATCCTTTATTAACGATTGGAGAACAGGTAGCGGAGATCCTTGTGAAACATAAAGGGATGGCGAAGTCCAAAGCCTTTGCAAATACCGTAAAGCTGTTAGAGAGTGTGGGGATCCCGGATGCTGCAACAAGGATGAAGTCTTATCCATTCCAATTATCTGGAGGACAGAAGCAACGCGTGATGATTGCCATGGCTATGTCTTGTGAACCGAAGCTATTAATTGCAGATGAGCCAACCACAGCCCTGGATGTAACGATTCAATCTCAAATCCTATATCTTCTTAAGCAGATCAAACAAAGTCAGGGGACGTCCATGATGTTCATTACACATAACTTGGGAGTCGTCGCTCAGTTTGCAGATAAAGTGGCAGTCATGTACCGCGGGATTATTGTTGAAAGTGGTACTGTAGAGCAAATATTTCGTTCTCCTAAACATCCATATACGAGACTACTTCTTCAGTCCCTGCCTAAAAAAGGTCTTCGTGCCACCAAAGGTGATAGGCTTGCCGCAATTCAGGGGACAGTACCAAGTCCATCTGTTGAAATATATGGTTGCTCTTTTCACAATAGATGTCCTTCTGCGATGGCGCAATGCAGGTTGGAGATTCCCATCGAACGTGAAGTCGATTCCGATCACATGGTTCGCTGTTTCCTGAAGGAGGGACCTGAGAATTGAATGGACAGGATAACAAAATGATAGCCAGTACGAAAGACTTAAAAGTATATTTTAAATTCGGTTCTAAGAAACAGTCATACGTTCGAGCCGTAGATGATGTGTCCCTAGGAATATACAAGGGAGAAATTCTTGGACTTGTCGGAGAATCAGGCTCAGGTAAAAGTACCTTAGGGCGAGCACTGCTTCGTTTAAATGAACCATACTCTGGGCAAGTGTTGTTTAATGAACAGGATATTACCAACCATAGAATGAAAGAGATGCGTCCTCTCAGAAAGCAAATGCAAATGATCTTTCAAGATCCTAATAGCTCGTTGAACCCTCGTATGCGATTGAAAGACATTATCTGTGAGCCGCTTTATGTCAATAAAATAGGTTCGCATAAAGAACAATTAAGAATGGTTAAGGAAGTTCTAGATCAAGTACAGTTGCCTCAGGATTGTTTGGATCGGTATCCGCATCAATTATCGGGTGGACAAAGGCAGCGCGTAGCTATCGCGAGATCATTAGTTACAAAACCGAAATTTCTTGTTGCAGATGAACCTGTTTCTGCTCTGGATGTATCTGTGCAAGCTCAGATTTTAAACCTCTTATCAGATCTAAGACAGGAGCTTGGCATAACTATTCTGATGATTTCACATGATCTATCGGCGGTGGAATATATCTCAGATCGAGTGGCTGTCATGTACCTCGGTAAATTAATGGAGATCGGAACCGTAGATGATGTATTCGGGAACCCAGTACATCCCTACACAAAGGCATTGTTAGACTCTGTTCCTGAACCTGATCCATTTATAATAAAAGATGCGAAGCCCATCCAAGGAGATATTCCCAGTCCCGTAAATCCTCCTTCGGGATGTGTGTTCAGGACTAGATGCCCGGTAGCTACACAGGAGTGTGCTCATGTCGTACCAAGTTTAACAACAGTGAGCTTTGGACACGAAGCTGCATGTATACATTTATCGTGAAAATATGAGTGTTTGATTTCATCTGACAAGCTCGGTTATAAAGTTTCGATTAGAACATATAGAAAAGAGGTTGAAGGCATGACAGTGGGTGATGCCTCACGGACGTTATCATTTATTGTAATTCCAGATACACAAAAATTATCTAGACATTATCCGGATCTATTTAAGGGAATGACCCACTGGATTGCGGACCATGCCAGTAATCTAAATGTGAGTATGGTTGTCCACTTAGGGGATGTTGTGGATAGAGGAGCAAAGGACGAGGGTGAGTACCTTGGTGCTTCGGAGGCGCTGGATACGATATATAAAGCGGATCTTCCGCTTGTTATTGCGCCAGGAAATCATGACTATGATCTGCCAATCATCTCGTCTAGTAGACTGATGGAGAATGTAGACAGCAGAGCGCTTTCGATGTTTAATCAGTATTTCGGTGTGCATAGGTTTCAGGATAAATCATGGTTCGGGGATGTGTTTGAACGTCAGAAGTCCGAGAATATGTATGCATTACTTGAAGCAGGAGGTGCATCGTTTCTATTTCTTGTTCTTGAATTTGGTCCACGAGATGAAGTTATGAACTGGGCAGATCAGATCATTCGAGAGAACCAGGATCGTCAGGTCATTGTCATTACGCATTGCTATATGTATAAGTACGGTGAAAGGACGAAACCGGGAGATGATGCCAACCCGAAAAACTATGTGGCTACAATGGATGGTAATGACGGTGAAGATATATGGCAAAAGCACTTGAAGTACCATTCCAACGTGATTGCTGTATTCTCTGGGCATCATATCTCTGAGCCTGTTAGTCACAGGATTGATTACGGTGTACATGGGAATAAGGTCTGCCAACTATTCCAAAATTGGCAGAGTGCTGAATTTGGCGGGGAAGGTCGGTTTCGAATTGTTGAATATGATACGGTGAACAAACAGATAACAACGAGAGTATTTAATCCAAGGACAGAACAATTTGAATTAGCACCAGGATATGAACTACGTTTAGAACTGCTTTAAGCAAGATGAGCTATCAATTCCATTTATGGATTTTAGAGAGCATCCAAGGATGCTCTCTTTGGCGCTGAGTTCCTCTTTATGCAAATATGCCTTAGTAGAAATAGCTGTCGACTTGTGTACGAGAAGGCTTGACCATCGATCATACCAAATGGTGAACGGCCGAACGATGCTACGAAACCTACCCGTCATGACGATAGATGGATAGGTCAACCCGTCCGTTCCCATTGAGTTGAATCCCTTCTTCCTCTAGTAATGCCTTCTGAAGAAAGCTGGATTCATCATCGCGAATAGCTATTTCACCTTTGACGTTGATCACTCTATGCCATGGAAGATCATATTTATTGCTCATGGTGTGTAGAATTCGGACCACCTGTCTAGCACCGCGAGGACTTCCGGCAGAAGCGGCGATCCCGCCGTATGTCATAACCTTCCCTTTGGGGATAGCTCGTATAATGTCAATCACTTGTTGCGTAAATGGCTGCATTAGGTTCTCCTATTTTATCAATTTGGGGTGCTAAATATCGTATTCATACAATCGGACACATAGTGGTCATCCGTAAGTTTGCTTTGAACTAGTTCACGCCAAGTTGCTTCATCGGTTAGGGTAGATAGGTCATCTACTCCATACCATAGTGCAACAACACTGCGCGTTACTTCATAAGAAGCTCCCTCAAAATTAAACTGAATGGCTTCAAGGTTATCGATTAAGGATAATGCTGCGGTAGCATTGTATATTAAGGATGTTTCTAGGTGCTTTTTGTTCATATTCGATAACTCTTCTTTGTAATTAATTTCTAAAGTGAATATGTCAGGGAACTGTTGAAACGATTTGTCTATATTAGCTAAGGGCAATGAGCCGATCAGATTCATGTTATTCGAAGCATTGCCCATATATTTGTTACGATATTTCAAAATGGATGTCACATCATGTGTAAGTGGGTCTTGCTGATCTTCAGCATATTGTTGTGCATTCTCAGCACGCTGTGGGATAACAATCCCCTGTACGATTGCAAGTGAAATCACGCCGACAAGTAACAAGCAAATGATTACAACGTTCCTAGTCTTCATAAGAGACACCTACTTCATATTTATGCAACAGCCTCAGAGCGCTATTGAACAGTAATGGTATGATGATGGAGATCATAGGTAAAAGAAATGGAATAGTTACGACAGCAAACTGATAGGGCCCATCGATGTGTATAGGTCGCATAAACCAAATATTGCTTCCGAACCGAAGTGCAGTTGTAGTCGTGATGGATACCACCATAAAAAGCCCCCAAATAATCCAAACCATTCTTCTATATCGTAAAAACGATTCTACAGGGAGAGTAGAGACTTTGTTGAGCCAATGATCTTGCTTGTTTCCATTTAAAAGTAAGAAGGCGACACCTAACACAATAACGATCATGAATAGGAATAGGCTAACTGGTCTTGTTGTGCCTAAAATCCCAAGAGGTATAGTCAATATCCAAGCAATCAGAGTATACATTAAAGCGATCTGTACGAGCTCCAATTGAAATCTGCGTGTATATACTTGGTGATTACCATCGATTAAACCGTCGATAGAATCCATATGATCAATAGCAATCGTTATGGCTTGCTCCATTGGCATTCCATCTGCGATTAGATCGGATACTTTAGCTTCGAGGTTCGATATAATCTCATATTTCAACTCTTTCGTTTGTTTATTTTCTTTGTATCCTGAGAATAAATGTTCGACGTGTTGCTGTAACCGATTCATAAGGGTTCCTCCTATTATTCTATAAGCTGGTCAATTAAATTTTTGGCAATCTTCCAAGCTGCAACATTGGCTTCATATGTTTCAATGCCCAATGGGGTCACCGTATAGTATTTACGTCTGCCTCCTTGACTCTCATCACCCCAATAGGAAGATATTAGTTTCTGTGTTTCAAGTCTCTTTAAGCTGCTGTAAAGCGAGGGTTCTTTCAATTCATAATGACCCTGACTATATTTGGCGATCGCCTTTATTATTTCATATCCATAGTTATCACTTTCGCTGAGAACACGAAGAATGATGGTGTCTACATGTCCACGGATTAATTCGGGACTAATATTGCTGCTGGTCACATTCCTCACCTCTAGATTACAATGTAATATATATTACTATGCGTGTCAAAGTAATTATTCAGGATAGCTAAAA
The DNA here is from genome assembly GCF_056786405.1 of Paenibacillus sp. Y859. Lineage (NCBI taxonomy): Bacteria > Bacillati > Bacillota > Bacilli > Caryophanales > Paenibacillaceae > Paenibacillus > Paenibacillus sp. Y859. The sequence goes on from NZ_JBXCIZ010000006.1 coordinate 224,334, forward strand.
TGTAGATAGGGGAACCGTTTCACACAACCAAACAAGATGGAAATGGCCTCGGCATGACGATTGTCTACAAAATAATGACGTCACATGGAGGGCAATTGGATATTACGAGTGATGTAGGTGTCGGGACAACCGTTGATATTTACTTTCCACTACAAGATGAAACTAACTTCAATAGTTATATGATCTGAATGAATACTTAAAATAATATGACGATTTGCTAGATTTTTCGTATATAATGGTAAATAATAAGTCGAAAATGTGACATATTCTAATAGAGAGCGAATTATGTTTGACCGTCTTATTGCAGAGGATAATATGTTTTTGTAAGTTTTGAATTGGAATAACATAGATGGAGGTGCGTTCTGGATTGAAGCTAAAGCTTGTACATATGATGGCTTTACTTACAGCCCTTGTCTGTATCCTAATGTACAGAGGAGCCTTCGACTCGATTGAGTACTTCTTTCAGGATCGGGTGATGCAACATGAAAGCGCTGTGGATACTCGAATTGCTATTATCGCGATCGATGACCAGAGTCTTGAAGATCTTGGGAGTTGGCCATGGAGTAGGAGTATCCATGCAGGGTTAGTAGATACACTCGCACAGGGTAACCCTACTGTCATTGCTTTTGACGTCACATTCCCTACGCGTTCAGATGATATAGATTCAGACCATGCATTCGAGGATGCAGTATCTCGTGCCGGGAATGTTATTCTGCCTGCGTATGGAACCTTTGCTCCGTCTGCTAAGTCTGGGGATATCGAAGCATTGGGTCTGTCTGAGCCTTACACCGAACTGAAAGAAGCGGCAGGGGCTGTAGCTCATATTAATACGATACCTGATCGTGATCACGTTGTACGTAAGTCACTATACAGCTTCAAATATGATGGACAATCTATTCCAAGCATGGCGTGGTCTGTTTACCAAATGTACATGGAACGTACGGGTGAGAGTGCGAACCCGGAGAAGCCTCCGCTTGATGACTTTGGTAGATTCTACATTTCGTATTCAGAGGCTCCTCAGGAGTATGAGGCAATTCCTTATTCTGCTGTGCTTAGTGGGGAGGTTCCGGCTGAATATTTTGAGAATAGAATTGTTCTGATTGGTCCATACGCTGTAGGATTTAAGGATGATTATCGAACACCACTCAGTGGAAAAGGTACATCATATGGTGTAGAAATTCATGCTAATATTGTGCAGGAACTACTAGATGGTGATTTCAAAAAAGTGCTAGATTGGAAATGGAATGTTGCCATATTACTAGTTACTGCGGTGATCGCCTATTATTTATTCCGTAGATTGAAGTTGTTATACTCCATTCTTGCTGTGGCTGCTATTATCGCAGTGTTGATTATGGGAGGTAGCTATATATACGGTAAAGGGACGATTATTTCATTAGGATATGTCATCCCTTTTCTAATCGTAAGTTGTATTGTCGTTATTTGTTTTCGATATGTTCAGGAATTGCTGGAAAAGCGCAGAGTTACGGATATTTTCGGCCGATATGTCGCCCCACAGGTCGTAAGTCAAATATTAAAAAGTGGGGATGAAGGATTGAAGCTGGGCGGAAGCCGTCGTGAACTGACCATTTTATTTGTAGATATTCGTGGGTTTACGACACTATCTGAAATAACGGAGCCAGAGGAGATTGTCGAAATTCTGAATGAGTATCTCGATCTGACGGCGAATTGTATTTTTCAGTATGAGGGGACTTTGGATAAATTTATTGGGGATGCGACGATGGCTATATTCAATGCCCCGCTATTGCTAGAGGATCACCCTATGAAGGCCGTGCAGGCTGCTTGGGCGATGAAGGAAGGATCTGCGGCAGTCGAAGAAAAGTTGATCGCACGTTTTGGGTTTGGGGTTAAGTTCGGTATAGGCATACATACGGGTCCAGCCGTATTTGGTAATATTGGATCAAAAACTAGAATGGACTATACTGCGATTGGAGATACGGTCAATACGGCGGCTCGTTTGGAGAGTAATGCGAAGCCAGGACAGATTATTATGAGTGAGGCCACCTATGAAGCGGTGCAAGAGAGGGTTACAGCCACTTCCCTAGGAGAAATTAAAGTAAAAGGAAAGGAAAAGGGAATATCAATATATGCATTGGAGGGATTGAAATGAGGCTTATAAAGCTATTATTAACGGTGTTATTAGTAGCGGGTATGATATTACCTTCTATTGTTGCTGCTAAGGACACTGACAAGGCTGGGAAAATAACATCGGTTAGCGGTAAGGCTGAGGTAAAGAAGAGTGGTGGAACGAAGAAGTTCAACGCATTCAAAGGGATGGCTATCACGCAAGGCGATATGATTATTACTGGAGCTAACGGTAAAATGAGCATGGATCTCGACAACGATAAGGAGGTCACAATAGGTCCTGAAGCAACGCTTACGATAAGCCAGTTGGTCAAGAGCGCCAAAGCGCTTGAAGGTAAAACGAGTCTGAAACTACATAATGGACAAGTCATCATTACAGTGAAGAAGAAGCTCCAAGGGGATTCTCGTTTTGAGATTGAGACACCTACCGCGATCATGGGTGTGATGGGCACGCAATTCTTCGTTGGAGTTAATCCTGTGACGGGAGAAAGTTATGTTGCTGTGCTTGAGGGAATTGTCAGCTTGACTCATGCGAATGGAAGCGAGGGTCCGCAGATACTTCCGAGCGAACAGCTTCTCCTGAATAGAGACGGAGTAGGCGAGATAGCACCGCTTGATCTGAATGCTTTGCCGTTGTTTGCACTTGAGAAGTATTCTGAAGAAATTCAACAGATTGAAGTTGATAACGGTGACCGGAAAAATGCATTGAAGCAGTTAATAGAAGAGAAACAACGGCAAGCCGCTATTGATGCGGCTAATAAGCCAGGACCAGCAGTGCGCCCGACCATTGTTTATAACGATCCATCTACGGGGGATAGTGCAGGTGGAGGTAGTGCGAGTGGAGGAACCTCAGGTGGGGGCGGAGGTTCAACACCAGATCCAACACCGAATCCAACACCAGATCCAACACCGAATCCAACACCGAATCCAACACCAGATCCAACACCAGATCCAACACCGAATCCAACACCAGATCCAACACCGAATCCGCCAGACCCAATCCCAGATCCAGTAGTCGGAATACCTGAGTTTGAGTCGATGGACTTTTCTGATAATAAGTATTCTTATATCAAGAGTGCTAAAAGTTTTAGTCTGCCATTCAGTACGAATATTGCGTTCAATGATGCTACCGGAGCTCCGGATAAGCAAGGGGTTATAGTTACCGTTCTAGGTGGAAGTTCCCTTCCCAATCCAGTAGTAGATATCACTACTCATGGGAGAATGTTAACAATCACATTGGAAAATAATATGGAGATCGGATCTGTGGTAATGATAGAGATTGAGGCTGACACGTTGATGAATGCTGATTATGGTGATATACAAACGGATCCTGTGGACATGTTTGAATGGATGTTCGAGCCGGGAGTAGATCCAGATGAGATAAACGTAGATGCTAATGGCATAGCGGACCAAAGTGAAGTTACCCTTTATACACTAGGATATGCAGTTGGAGATTTAGAGTTATTCAATGAAGTTACCCAAGTTACTACTACTCTTGTAAGAGGTGAGGGTGGAGGGGCTGGTTATGATTATGAGATAAACCCAACGAGTACGACAACATTTGTATTTAAGCTCTCAGATTATTTACTAGATGGATTGGATCCAGGTCCATACTATCTTTTCATTCCATTGCTGGATGATGGTGGGAATGAAGTGGAAAGAATTATGGTCTTTATTACTAGAGGGTAGACTTCAAATACAGATACATCACAATATAACGCCCAAAGAGGAGGTTAACAGATGAAGAAACAGTATATATCTATAACTTGTGCAGTCTTACTTCTTACATCGGCATTCGCTATGACAGAGTCAGTGGTAGATGCGCAAGTGTCAGTAACCTCGAATACTACTAAAGATAGTGTTACAACAGTGAACGCCAAGGGCAAGGCTGTCACATATGCAATCCAGAACATCAACCAACCCTGGGGGATAATTGCCGCCTCTGATGACAGCATCATTATTGTTCAATCTGGAAGTGGGCAAGTAAGTAAATGGACCAATGGGAAGTTGGTGTCTATAGCAGGACAGGATCAAAGTGGTTATTTCGATGGAATAGCTTCCAAAGCCGCTTTTAGTCAACCAACGTTCACGGTAGTAGATAGTAAGGGTACGATCTATGTTAGTGATACGGATAATCATGTGATTCGCAAAGTGGATGATGGCAAAGTATACACGCTTGCTGGGAACGGGATCGCTGGCTATAAGGATGGTAAGTTAGGAGGGGCGCAGTTTAATGCGCCTGGGGGATTGAGTGTCGACGATAAAGACAATGTGTATGTAGCGGATACACTTAACCATGTCATTCGTAAAATTACACCGGAGGGTACAGTCACAACTTACGCAGGAGTTACTGGACAAATAGGTGGTTATCAAGATGGACTCCTTGCAGAAGCGCGGTTTAATGAACCTATGGGACTTGTTTTTGATGACAAGGGGAATCTATACGTTTCAGATAGCGGCAACCAATTAATTCGCCTAATTGACGGGGACACAGTGGAGACATTTGCGGGTGAATTGACGGAAGTTGATCCGCTAACGGGATATATGGTGGGTGGATATCGAAATGGAGAGAAAGCGGAAGCTCTATTTAATCGACCTCGTGGTCTCGCCTACAAGGATGGCGTACTGTTCATTGCGGATAGTCTAAATCATCGGATTCGTGCTGTGCAGGCTGATGGCAGAGTTCTCAATATTGCTGGACAGAGTACGCCGGGTAATGAGACTGGTACTGTGGAGGAAGCGATGTTCAATCAGCCCTCTGCGCTTGCTTTTATAGCAGGAAAGTTATATGTGTCAGATACATTGAATCATAGTGTGAAAATATTAGATATTAACCCTAAGGCGTTACAATCGGTGCGCAGTGAAACGGATTTGCTTGATGCAACCGAGTTATCTCTAGCAGGTGATGATATTCAAGTATGGCTGAATGGTCGTCAGATATTATTTTCACCTACAACGAAGCCGTTTCAGAATGATGGAGGATTGTACATTCCCGTAAGGACTATGTTTGACTCTTTAGGAGCACAATTGAAGTGGTCGGCAGTAAGCAAGGAAGTGCAAGTCGCTAAGGATGGTTGGAACCTTGACTTGAAGCTTAATACAGATCAGGATATACTGCTTCTTCAAGGATCAATGTATGTAGAAATATCACAATTAAGAAAAGTGACCTCATTATTGTTGGCTTACGACGAAGAAAGTAATGCGATCGTGATCGATAGTGGAACTTTTGAATAGTCGTCAATGAACAGGTGAGAGTCTGGATAATGAAGAAGTTGAAGCTTTGAATGTTGAAGGGATGAATATCGTGGCAAAGCAGAAGTATTATGTAGTATGGGTTGGGAATACGCCCGGGATCTACACGAAGTGGCCTGAATGTCAGGCGCAAGTAGCCCAATTTAAAGATGCTAAATTTAAGTCATATGATTCTCAAGCAGAGGCAGAGCAGGCTTACCGTGATGGTTGGAAACAGCATTGGGGCAAGAAGAAGCCTGAAGGTAAAGCTCTGTCTGGGACATATCAATCCAATAAAACGACCTCATCGAAGTCGAAAGCTTCAATAGAAGCAATTGATTATAACAGCATCTCAGTTGATGTTGGAACTAGGGGGAACCCGGGTCCTATTGAGTATAGAGGTGTGGATACACAGACGGGAGAAATTGTATTCGAACAAGGACCTATTCCGAAAGGTACGAATAATCTCGGGGAGTTCTTGGCTATCGTACATTCTTTAGCGTTTTTGAAAAAAGAGGGAAGTACAAAGACGGTTTACAGCGACTCCAGAACAGCTCTGAAATGGGTGAGAGAGAAGCAAGTTGCGACAACTTTAGAGCGTGATGAATCGACTAAGGAAGTATGGGGTTTAGTAGATAGAGCGCTACATTGGCTACAAACGAATCAATACGATAATAAGGTACGCAAGTGGGAGACGAAAGAATGGGGAGAGATCAAGGCTGATTACGGGCGTAAGTAAGTCTAGTGAAAAGATAAAGATTGTCTGTCTGATTCTCTTGCTGAGAGGAATCGAACCCTTAAAGAGACAAAAGGCACTGCCAGCATGTGGGCAGTGCCTTTTGTTATAGTAGGTGCTTACTAAGTTCCGTGCACACTATTTGTAATCAGATCTCTAACTTCCGATTTCTGTGCTTCGTATTGGTGAAGAGTTAGACCTCCGCTAGCATAACGTAGATCCAACTGTGATATTAATTCCGAAACCTGTAAGTTAATGACCTTTTGGACATCGACATCATTATTCTGAGCAAGATCAGCTAGTGTACTACCATCATATAGTGCATTATATAATTCTTCATTAGAAGAAAGCTTTAGAACATGGAGTAGGTCATCTTTGACTGGTGCGGTGACGTTCAGCGATTTTGTGACTGGATTGGCACTTGCCTGACTATTCCAGGAAGCTCCACCGATCGTTACAGCGATAACAAAGGAGCCGACTATAATGATTTTCTTCATCATTTACCTCGTTTCCAAATATGTATTTACGAATATAGTCTTTTGAACAACCTCTTATAGGGTTCGTTGTGTAATGTCATTATATCGGTCTAACCTTAGGGCTACATTAAAATAGGTTTAAGATCGGATAAATCAATCTTCTGTTTCAGTAGGCTCAATATGAATATTTACATGTGAAATTTTATGTGTAATCATCATACGATCCTCGACTTCCTCTGAGATGTCATGACTTTCCACGACATTTAAGTGACCATCTACCTCAATAGTAACATCGACTAGTATGTTATTTCCATGGGTACGTGCTTTGATATCTTTAATGGACCCCACACCGGAAGTGCCAGCGATCGTTTCTTTTATTTTATCAAGTTCTGTTTCATCAAATCCATCGGTTAAGGCGTGAGTAGCATCTCTAAAAATATCCCAAGCTGTTTTACAAATAATGATCCCTACTAAGGTTGCAGCTAAAGGATCTAACCAAGGTAAGCCAAACTGGGAGCCGACAATCCCTATAAATGCACCAATACTAACAAAGGCATCCGAACGGTTATCTTGAGCTGCAGCATTAATCGCATTACTATTAATTCTCCTAGCAAGGCGAATATTGTATCGATATACCAGTAACATCACGAGAGCACTGAATAAGGCCGTCCATGCAGCAATCATACTGGGGGTACCTATCGTTGGTTGGAAGAATTTCTGCACTGCTTGAGTTAATACTTGAATTCCGACAGCGATCATGATGAAGGAGGCTATTAATGCGGCGACAGTCTCAGCGCGGAAATGCCCATACTTGTGGTCATGATCGGGTGGTCTCCGAGAAATCTTTAGTCCAATAAGAACGGCGAATGAGGCAATGATATCTGTTGTATTATTAAGTCCATCAGCAAGTAATGCTGCTGACCCAGAAGAAAGTCCAATAAGTAATTTAAGAACGGAGAGACATACATAAGCAATAATACTGACCCATGCGCCTTTTTCTCCTTCTTTAATTTCGCTGTAAGCATCCAATTTCCGGTACCTCCGAATTTTATAGTCTCTAGATCATACTGGAGACGTTGTGTGTGGGTCTAGAGAAACAGTATTGCCCTTGCGCTTAAAAATAGTACCTTAACAACTTATTTAGTAAGGGTGAAACATCTCTCTATAGAAGAAACAGATTTTTAAGATAATTCTACCTATATACATTTAGGAGGTTTTCTTATTGAAAGAGAGATAGATTAGGAAGGGAATATAATTGTCAATAATTACAACTTGCTAAGGTGGAACTAGAAATGGTATATTCTTATTCCGGCCCAATAAACATTGTTTAAATGGATCGGCAAGCAAATCATCGAATGAAACAAATCGAAAATAAAGCTTGCATTATGAAATCTCACATGTTATGATATAAAAGTTGTCACCGAGACACACTGGTGAATAGCGAAAGAGAAATTGATCTTTGAAAACTGAACAACGAGTGAGTGGTTTTCACGAAAGTGAGAACAAAACAAATGAGAAATCATTTGGATTGAGAATGTAATATTCTCGTCAGTTTGTTTC